>CAMGOT010000107.1 GCA_946060685.1 uncultured Bacteroidales bacterium | reverse complement strand
TGAAAAAAGACACTTTTTTGAGCAAATTTTGATATCGATTTTGAACACCCTACCTTACAGGGCGCAGATACAATACATCAAGTTACCCAGGGCGCCCGCCTGGGCTATGGACTGTTGCCCCTTGCCTTTCCTTTCAGTCGGCGACCTTTGGCTCAGGGCGTACCACCACTTCTGAAACACAATCTATTTGAACTTGTGAAAGTACCTTTCACGATGCTGCCGCAAAGTGGGGTACTGGCTTCCTGCCCATTCATGTACACTAATACGAACCGCATAAGCACGCCCTGAAAGGGGCTTTTTTCGGAAATTTACGGTGTCAACATACTTGGCAAAGTATCTAAACATACTTGGCGATTTATCTTTACATAAATGGCAAAGTATGTTTAGATACTTTTTTTGCCTGATTTTTGGCTTTTCCAGACACGATAAGGAGCGGATATGGAGGGAAAGATTTGGCAGTTTCGGGGTTCGTTCGTACTTTTGCACCATCGAACAATATCCCCCGGAACCCACTGCCTTTACAACATGCTACTGATCAACGACACTTTCGATGCACTTACAGCAGAGGATGTGGAACGAATCGTCGCCACATTCCCCCTATGGCGACAGACCTATACCCAGCGGCTGAAACATTTCCGCAACCGCCGGGAATCTGCCGCCGCCTTTGCACTGCTCCAGCGCGGACTTCAGGAACACTACGGCATCGGAGACTTCGAATTTGCCTACAGCGAAGGAGGGAAGCCCTCGCTGGCAGGACATCCCGAGATTCATTTCAACATCAGTCATTGCAGCGCAGCAGCAGCGTGCGCCATCAGCCGGCATGCCGTGGGAGTCGATGTGGAACGGTTAGGGAGATACAGCGAACGGCTTGCCCGCTATACGATGAACGACGACGAACTTGCCGCCATCCTTGCCGCCACAGCAGACGACGGGGAGCGCGACCTGCTCTTCACGCGGCTGTGGACCCAGAAGGAGGCAGTGGCCAAACTGACGGGAGAAGGCATCTCCACGAATGTCCGCCAGCTCCTCCAGCATCCCTCAACGTACCGTCTGACCACGAGTGTCAACAAAGAAAAAGGCTACGTGGTGACGATGGCCAGCTTCCAGCCATAAGCCACGACCGTCACAATCCCCCACCCCTCCCCATCGGCAGCGACAAAAAAAGAGCAGTCTTCGGTGATGAAGACTGCTCAGATGGTAGCGCCTACGGGATTCGAACCCGTGTGACATGCGTGAGAGGCACGTATCCTAGACCCCTAGATGAAAGCGCCAGGTGGGCGAAAGACAACAATGATGGTAGCGCCTACGGGATTCGAACCCGTGTGACATGCGTGAGAGGCACGTATCCTAGACCCCTAGATGAAAGCGCCGTTTCCCTTTAGCGGAAGGAGGGGGATTCGAACCCCCGGTACGGTAACCCGTACGTCAGTTTAGCAAACTGGTGGTTTCAGCCACTCACCCATCCTTCCTTTTGATACAAAAGAGAAGCGTTGTTTGTCAAACGCGGTGCAAAGGTACGTCAAAATTTTGAATCCACAAACAAAAGCGGCGTTTTTTTCAGAAAAACATGCAGATAGCGCATATTTTTCAAAGTCAATGTCATGTCGAGATAGTGAAATCAGGAATTTCCACCCTTTTTCCGCCATGATTGGCCGATTGTCGTGTAAGGTCAGCCAGGCAGCTCCATTCCGCAGCATCATAGACATCGATGTCGAGCGGCAAACCGTGCTGCAGACAATAAATGAGGCGGCGGTCCATGGCATAGTTCATCTCATTTTCCACGCCCAAGAGATGCCCCTGCTTCCAGAGTCTTCCCCCGGAGGTGGAAAGATGTCGCTTCATGAATGCCTCGGCATGCTCCCCCTCCCGAAGTCCGTCGGCCGTCTGCACGACGGGCAAGGGATATTTCTGTACGAATCCCAGCGTACCGCACACCGTCTGCAGGCGTGAATAGGGCCGTGGTGTCGTGCCGTCGAACTGCAGGAGAACCGTAGCACCGCGCCGGGTGGAAATCAAAGCCGAATTGACATGCCCCAGGAGGGAATCCGCTCCATCAGCATTTCCCGTCATCGCCACCAGATACTCCATCCTGTCGTGGCGGTGGAATCCGAGAATCTGCGCAATGGGTCCAATGCCATGGGTAGGATAAGGATTTCCGCCATGATGGCAGCTCTCTTCATAGAATCCCTGCCTTCCCGGCATGGCATCATGGGAGAAGAGGTCGCGCCAGTCGTGGATATACGCCCCCTCACAATGTGTGATGGTGCCCAACGCCCCCGTCTCAACGAGCGCGAGAGTGGCCAGATGAAACCAGTCGTAGCAACAGTTTTCCGTCATGAAGCAATGCCTTCGCGTTTCTTCCGCCGTACGCACCACCCTCCAGCAATCGTCGACACTCGTTGCCAACGGCACTTCCACCGCCACATGCTTTCCACAACGCATGGCCTCCACCGCCATCTCCGCATGGGTGGACCAGTCCGTACAGATATACACGAGGTCGACATCCTGCTGCCGGCACAGTTCCTTCCATGCCTCAGTCCCTACAAAAGAACGCGCCAAGGGTCTTCCCGAAAGTGCCAACTGCTGGTTGGCACGCACGACAGCCTGCCCGTCGATGTCGGCGACGCAGCGGATTTCACTGCCCACAATGTCCGTATAGCGCTGCAGCGTCTTGAGGCCACGATGCCCCATGCCAATCATGCCGATGCGCACCAAAGGCACCGGCTCGCAACGCAACTGATATGCTGGAGACTTCTTCATATAGTGCAAATGTACACAAGATTTCAGTTATAACGAAGGTTTTGTGTAAAAAACGACCGTCAAAACGAAATAAAACATTAAATTTGCCCAGTATTTTCCAAGAATCCCCCACTGCAGGCCAGCATGAAGCGCATGGGCCTTGCTTTCTTCGTCCAACCAACTTATCAGCACATTCCATACTACCATGCATCATATCGTATTCCTTGACTCCCACGCCCTGAATCCCGGCGACTTGTCGTGGGAACCCTTCTCCCGCTTTGGCACCCTCACCACCTATCCGCGCACACCATCCCATCTTATAATAGAACGCGCGCGCGATGCCAGCGTCATCATCACGAACAAAGTACATTTCGGCGAAGAAGAATTCCGGCAGTTGCCCCATCTGCGGCTGATTCTTGAAGCCGCCACAGGCTATGACAACATCGACACTTCCGCTGCCCGTGCCCATGGTGTGACGGTGTGCAATGTTCCCGCCTACAGCACCCTTGCCGTCGCCCAGCATACCATGGCCCTGCTTTTGGAAGTCTGCAACCAAGTGGGACACTACACCCGCGCGATTTCCATCCCCGCCTCAGGAGAGGCATCCGAGAGCTATTGGGCAGTCAGTCCCGACTTCTGCTGCTGGAACCGTCCCGTCGCAGAACTTACCGGAAAGCGCATCAGCATAGTGGGCTGGGGAAACATCGGCAGCAAGGTGGCCCAACTGCTCCTTCCGCTTGAGGCAGAAGTGGCCGCCGTGACGAGCAAGCCTCAGGAGGCATTGCCCCCCGGAGTACGGAAGATCACGCTGGAAGAGGCCTTCGCCACCAGTTTTGCCGTAACGCTCCATTGTCCGCTCTCCAGCACGAACCGCCAGTTTGTCGACCGCCAACTGCTTCAGCACAGCCGCCGCGGACTGATACTCATCAACACTGCCCGCGGAGGACTCATCAACGACCAGGATGTGGCCGACGCCCTTGCCGCCGGACAGCTTTCGGCCTACTGTACCGACGTGCTCAGCCAGGAACCTCCTGCAGCAGACCACCCCATCCTTCATGCCCCCAATGTCTACATCACACCCCACATAGCCTGGGCGAGCTCTGATGCCCGCCAACGCATCATCGACATCATGACGGCCAATTTCCAGGCATTCCTCGACGGGAACCCCATCAACGTGGTGAGTTGAAAGATGCTCCCCAAGCCATTCCGGGAGGGGACATCAGTGCCTGACGCCCCACCTTTTCAGACCCAACGGCGGCATCATTCCGCTTGACTCCAGTCCGCACCATACCTTTCAAACCCAGAAAAAACAACATCCATGAAACGACTCTACCTTGGCCTGGCACTCTTTGCCCTTTCCCTGATTCCCACCCTGGCACAACCCGCAGCGGTTCGCGAGAAGCATCTCGAAGAGGCCAGCACCATCGTCCCCGTAGCACAAAGCCGCTTAGGGACATTCCACGCCACCATGCTCGCCCCCGAAAGTTCGCTGCAGGACCCGAAGGATTTGACCAACCTTCCTGCCGACTCGGCCATTCTGCACCAGAATTTCAACCCTGCCCTGGAGAACGACACCGTGACGTATGCCACCATTCTCGCCGAAGACATCGTGGAATACTTTGTGGGCAACAGCATCAAGAAGATCCGCACCGTCGTCCCAGCGGGAGCTCCTACCGTGAACCTCTGGATTATGGACCCCGACACTCCGGAAGACACGCTGTACCAGAAGCGCATCGACGACTGCGAACGTGAAGTGGTCACAGAGATTCCCTGCGACTACACCATCGACAAATGCCGCAAGCTGATGGTGGGCTATACGATGTACTATACCGACGGAGCAGCACTCTGGGCTCCCGTCGTACCCTGCAACCGCCTGAGTTCATGGCTGGTGGAGGACTCGCAGACCGGCAAGAAGGGCTTCCTCGACTATACCTTCATGCGGTATATGCTCTATCGCGACCCCAACCTCTGCTACGGCGTGTACATCCACTGCCTCACGGAAGGCGAGGGAGGCTTCAAGCCCTACGACATCAAGCTCGAAGGTGTGAGCCATACGCGCAACTTCCTGGGCAAGAGCGGCAACTTCTCCATCGGCATCACCAACTATGGTACGGAGAAAGTGCCCTCGGCCAAACTGCGCTGTACCCTGGGCGATGCCTCGCAGGACATCAACTACGACAAGCCCATCGGTTTCCTCTACTATGCCTACCTGGAGTCGGAACTTCCCTCGCCCACAACGCCCATGCGCGTTCCCATCACAGCACGCCTTGTTGAAGTGGGCGGCGAGAGCGTCAGTGCAGAAGAGAGCGGCGAAAACGGTTCCATCACCGTAGTAGACCCCAAACTCTCCGTGGCCCGCACGACCGTCATGGAAGAGTTTACCGGCGGATGGTGCGGATGGTGCCCTCGCGGTGCCCGCGCCATAGAACTGCTCATGAAAAAATATCCCGACACCTTTATTCCCATCGCCATACACTCCGGTGACGAACTTGAGCAAGATGACTTCAGTTCCATCATCAGGAATTATGCCACCAATGGCTTCCCCTCCTGCGCCATCAACCGCCTTACCACCGGCGACCCCTATTATGGCAGTTCGGAACACGGTGGCGGCAACCTGGGCATCACGGGCGACATGAAATATGTACGCGAACTGCCCTGCGAGGCTACCATGGACATCAACTCGGCAGAACTCTCTGACGATGCTGCCAGCATCAGCGTCAGCGTGAGTGCAAAATTCAGCATCGAGTGTGCCACCGCCCCCTATTCCTTCGCCTTTGTCCTGACGGAAGATGGCCTTAAACTGGCACAGAGCAACTACTACCCCATCACCTACGGCGACAATCCTACGGATGTTCCTTCCGACTTGCGGGATCTGGTGTCAATGGGAACGAAATATGTGGCCGAGATGGATCATGTGGCACGCTACCTGAGCACCCAGCACGGTATTGACGGCAACCTCAACGCTCCCATCGTAATGGATGAGGTGCAGACACACACCTACACGCTGGAGGTTCCCTCCAACGTGAAGGAAGCGAAGAACCTGCATCTTGTGGCGCTGCTGCTGGACAACGACTCCGGTGAAATCCTCAATGCTGCCACCTGTCCCCTCACCCCTTCCAGCGGTATCAACGCATGGAGTACTGACGCTGCCCAAGTTTCCGTGGCCGACGGATGTCTGAACATAGACGGGCAGAACGGCGAGGCCAGCATCTTCAATGCCGCAGGTCAATGCGTGGGACATGCTCGACTGAATGGAAATTCCTCCTTTCGGCTTGCCCCTGGCTGCTACATGGTTCGCACTTCGGATGCCACAGGAACGCGCACGATAAAGATCGTGCTTTAGCCTGGCTACTGAAGGGGGAGGACATGATTGCAAAACCAAACACGACATCTCAGACAACTTTGGCCGCAAAAAAAGTGGTCAGCCCTTGTCCCTGTTGTCAACATCAAAACACGACAACTTTGACAACAATGACAACAAGAAAAAAGTGGTCAGCCCTGACTTATTTAAACGCCCCATAACGACAACAGAACCATGAACAGGAAAGAAAACAAGAAAATCAGTATGACCAACTACCTCATCAGCGTACTCGGCATTCTGATAGCCATCGGCCTCGTCGTTGCCCTTGTCAAGTATTGGCCGGCAGAAGAGGTCACCTCCACCACTCCGACAGCAGTGGAGGACCACCCTAACCTAAAAGCCGGAGAGGAATTTTTGGCCAAAATAGCCCAGGAACCCGGTGTGGAAAGCCTTGGCGGCGGCATCTACTACAAAGTCATAGCAGAAGGCACGGGAGCGAAACCCACCCAGGAGAGCCGCGTCCGCGTACATTACGAGGGACGGCTTATCGACGGCACAGTATTCGACTCCTCCTACCAGCGCAACGAGCCCACCAGCTTTCCGCTGAACGGTGTAATTGCGGGCTGGCAAATTGCCTTGAAAGCCATGCCTGTGGGCAGCACCTGGGAAATCTATATTCCACAATACTATGCCTACGGAGCACAGGGAAGCGGCAAGAACATCCCGCCCTACTCTGCCTTGATTTTCAAGGTGGAACTGCTGGGTATTGAATAAGCCTGCAAACACCCCCTTTTTCAGAGAAGATATACTTACTTTGCCCAAGAAGATATACTTACTTTGCCGATGAAGTATATCTTCTCTGAAATATCAGTAGTACTACCCCCATCCCACCACAACCACCGCATCATGAAAAATCCCTACCTTCGCATCTCCCTCCTTCTCCTTCTTTCGGCAGGCCTCAGCCCTTCCGCCACGGCTGCCACAGACCTCATCCCGCCCGCCACAGGCCATATCTCCGGTTTCTGCCAGGACTCCTTCACCGCCCACTGGAATCCCATTGCAGATGCCGACAGCTATGCTCTCAACGTATGGAGCGTTGGGCAGGAGGCCTGCTCCGACGTGCAGGACTTCAGCAGCCATCCTGCCATGCTCGACTATGAGCATACGTATATTGTCACCCAACCGGTGAAGGGCAGAATCACCGACATCATCATCTATGGCACACTCATAGATGCCGACGACATCACCGACTATACCCAGACCCCACCCTTTCAGGTAGAACTGTTTGACGACGCAGGAAACAGCCTTTCCTTCGGCCAGACCTACTCCTGGGTTTTCAAGGGCGGCTACGAACTGCATCTTGCCGATGCCTTCAGCACGCTCTACGAGAATCTGGACCATGCCGTACTGAGCATTGCCCTGACAGAAGCCTCGGTGGGCAGTGTACGCATCGACCGCATCACCACCTGCTACGATGCCTACGAATATCTCCTGGCCGAGCATGCCACCACGGAAAACTCCTGCCTGGTGAATGGTATAGACCCCAATGTGGTCTACTATTTCAACGTAGCCGCGAAGAAAGGCAACGAGCAGTCGGCCTACTCCCACAGCTTCAAGGTCGACGTCTTCCCCGTGCCTGTGCCTGCTGCCCCCACCACCATCACCGCCGATTCCTATACTGCCCTTTGGGAACCTTCCTTCAAGGCCGAAGGCTACATCGTGCGCCACTATGCCACCGAGACCACGGCAGACAACCAGCCCCTTGCCGTTCTTTCCGATGCTTTCGACGGCTGCAACGAAGGCACCTACGACAAACCCGTCAGCATCAGCAACCCCGATCTCTACACCACCAAACCCGGCTGGACGGGAAATATGATGCTGATGGCCCAAGGTGCCCTGGGAGCGGAAGGCGGACAATGGATCAACGGACGGCCACAGACGGGCTATCTCATCACACCCCAGATGGACCTCCCATCCAACAATGGCATCTACGATATCCACCTGAAAGCGAAAGGCACACCAGGCGATATGCTGGCCGTTTACCATTCGGGGTATCTGGAGGACGGACAGCTGAACATCCACTATACCCAACCTTTCGATGCCGACGGATGGATAGAGGAAACCTGGCAGATGAAGGATGGCTCAGCATCCATGACGCTCAGTATCGAATCGAAAGGCATGAAGCAATATTTCCTGGACGAGATTGAGGTGACGCAGGAGGTGGCAGAAGGCACCATCCTGAAAACCCTCCTGGCCACGGAACGCACAGCAGGCCGCGACAACTGCGCCTGTACCTTCAAGGATCTGAATCCCGGCAGTACTTATGCCTACGATGTACGGGCTTACCGCACCGACTTCTACGGCTACGAGGAAGAGACAGAGGCCTCCGGCCTTCAGATGGTGGCACTCCCGGATGGCATCCACTCCATCAGCATTCGCCCCATAGGCAACAGCATATTCTGGCACAGCCTCTCAGGACAACGCGCGGGGCAGCCTCGCCAAAAGGGCATATTCATCAATCAGGAAGGAAAGAAAATCCTGTTCTGACCGCACGCAGCAGCCTCCCATAAAGGCCGGCAAGGGACTGACCGTCGGCCATAACCTAACGAAAACAAAAAAAACATGAACACAGACACAGCCAAAAGGAAATATGTGATTATCGGCGGTGTGGCAGGAGGTGCCA
>CAMGOT010000106.1 GCA_946060685.1 uncultured Bacteroidales bacterium | reverse complement strand
AGGCGCGAAGGAGCAAGGCGAAGCCAAGCAGACACCCCTTGAAAAAAAGATTATAAGTAGGTATTCAAAATTAGTTTATACTAAGATTTAATTATGCCACTTATGTTTGCACACTCTCTTTGGCGCATCTTTCAGCCTTGAAAACAGTCACATAGCCCGCTATGCTCCTTTATTTCAAGACTAAAATCTGCATCCAAATAGAGCATTCAAACATAAAACTAATTTTGAACACCTACTTATACTAATTTATAGAACATCCCTTATGGGTGTGTTCCATAAATGAACTTGGCTTTGTCTTTCTCCTTGGCTGTTGCCTTCCTCCTTCGCACCTCGGCCATTCAAGTAAACTTGACGGCACTCAGTTTGTCGTCGGTTCGCACCTCGGCCATTCAAGTAAACTTGATGGCACTCGCTTTGGCATCGGCAGAGGCGAAGGTATAGCACTCTCCTTTTATCAGAGTCTGCCCTGAAAAGAAGCATGCTCAGGACCAACGGCCGTCCCTCACAGCCGCATCAGAAAAGGGATGCCTGTCCTAAAACAGAACGGACTATGCCAGCTACACTGTGACATAGTCCGTCCTGTTTTTTTTCGTTTTACGCGCTTTCCGCACGCAGAGTTATCTCTATCGCCCTCGCTGCATGATGATTTCATAGAAACAGGCATAGACATTGTTGGAAGCATATTGCTGCCCTTCCGTGCTTGGAACAATCAGCCTGATCTTTGCCACTTCGGAATCTGCAGAAAACTGTCGGCCTAACCTGACGAACGGCAAGGCAATAATCCATCCTCCAGGAACACTGGCACTCTGATAGGCTGAGTACATCAAGCCAGAAGTGAAGGAAGCGGTGTAGGTGCCGCTCGTATTGCTCACGTTCATGATGTCCGGCAACTGCTCGTAGGCTGCCACACGATTGCTCAACTGCAGGGAGTCTGACGAAATGTTGTATTCATGAAAACGGCATACCACCTGGGCACTCTCACCATCCTTGATGTAGTCACCACTCCCCTGACGCACAATCTGCATATAGACACCGGAACCGGCAAAGAGCACATACTCATTGTTCTCCACATTCGTCGTAGAGTCCTGGGCATAAAACTGTGCCTCAGAGATTTCCCGGATGGGGTCGATGTGCAGGATTTCCGTCACTCCATCCTCGGCTTTCACGACGCATCCCTTCTTGATAAAGGATGCTATCGCCTTGTTTTCCGTATCACGGAGTTCGGCATACGTCTCCTCATCATCGCATGAACATAACATAACGGATGAAAAAGTACTGAATGAAAAAAAAGTGGCAAACAATGCCAAATAATAGCCAAGTTGTCGCTTCATTGTCTGTGCAAGGAATCTGTGATGATTTAAAAAAAACGAATGTTGTAAGGTGGGTTCTACTCTTTCCCACTGCCAGAAGGTGGGTAAAAATCCAAAGCCTAATGTCGGCAAGGCTGCCAACATCACTGCAAAAATACGAACTATCCACGAATTAAAGTGCATACTCCGCTCTTTTTTACAACACAAAGGTACACATTGCAAAGAAACCTGCACATATAAGCATCAAAAAGACCGAAATAAAGGGGTTGGAATACGAATAAATTTGTGGTATTGACAGTTTTTCGTAAATTTGCACCCAGTTTGTTGATTTCCCAAAATCAATGCGTAACCCTCTACATTTTAAGCCTATACATTTTTAGAACCTACTCCCAATGCGTAAATTCCTACAGTCACTTCTTTTCGCAGCCATCGGTGCTTGTGTGGCTTTCAATGCCGCTGCCCGGCAAAACACCGGCAGCAAGGATAAAAAGGAGCAAACCATGGTCTACATATTCGGTGTGGCACAGGACCTTGCCGACACCACGGTCTATGTATCGTCCATCACCTCTGTGGCAGGTGCCACACTCAAGTCGCACAACGAACTGGAAAACTGGATGTACTACAGCGAGCAGTTCAAGAAGCACATCGAAGCCAACTACCAGCGGCCGCACCAGACGGTAGCGGTATACTACGACAGGAAACTGAAGAATCTGGAAAAGAAATACGAAAAGGTGGAAGCGAAGATACGCAAAAAGTCACCTTATCCACCGACTTTCAAGTACATACGCCCTGAGGAATTTCATTTCAAGGTACCCCTGATTATCCAAATGGACGATGATACTGATGAACAATAACCCGACGAAACAAGCAGGGGCGATGTAAGGCACTGCCTTTCTCCCCCGACAACTCACAAACACACATCCCACAGCAATCAACCCCTTTTATGGATAAAAACACAATCACAGGTCTTGTACTGATAGCCGCTGTGCTGTTCGGCTACTCGTTTTGGGCTAACCGCAACGCTGAACAGTATGCCACAGAGGAAAATGTGGAGCAGACACAGACCGCAAAGAAAACAGAGGTTGCCAAGACCGACAACAAGGCAACGACAGTCAATGCAGAGCCTGCCGACTCAACAGCACTCTTCTTTGCTGCCAAAAAGCAAAACACGCAGGAGGCTGTTATCCTGCACAACGGAAAGGTGGAAGCCATCATCAATCCCAAAGGCGGACAGGTGGCACGAGTGAACCTCAACGAGTTCAAGAGCTACAAGGTGTATCATGAAGGCGGAAATGCTCCCCTTAACCTTTACAACGAGCGCGACGCACGCCTGAATTTCACCTTCGAGACCAAGGAGGAAAACATCTCTACCGACGACTTCTATTTCACAGCCGAAAACCCCACCGACTCTTCTGTGACGATGGTGCTCGCCGACCCTTCCGGTGCACGCCTTTGCTTTGACTACAAACTCTCCAAAGACTACATGCTGAACATGACCGTACGCACGGAGGGCATGAAGCATCTTTTCTCACCGAAGACAAAGACGTTCAGCATCGACTGGCAGGACCGTGTGCGCCAGCACGAAAAGGGCTTCTACTTTGAGAACATGTACTCCACACTGACCTACAAAGGGGCAGACGGCGATACCGAGAAACTCAAGGAACAGGGCGATGAAAGCGAGAATGCCGAGCAGGATGTACGATGGATAGCCTTCAAGAACCAATATTTCTCCAGTTGTCTGATTGCCAAGACCCCATTGACGGGCTGCCAGTTCACCAGCACCCAGTTTGAGGAGGGTTCCGGCTATCTGAAGGCTTATTCCGCACAGGCAGAGGCTGCATTTGATGCCACGGGCACACAGCCCACGGAACTGCAGTTCTATTTTGGCCCCAACAACTTCCGTCTGCTCCAGTCGATGGACAAGCAGAGCGTCACGCACGACGACCTCGACCTTCAAGATCTTGTCTACCTGGGATGGCCCATCGTGCGCTGGATCAACCGTTTCTTCACGCTCTATGTGTTTGACTTCCTGACGGCTGCCAACCTTCCGATGTGGCTGGTACTCCTGCTCATCACGCTGCTGCTGCGCGTGCTGGTCTATGTCCCCACCCGCAAGAGCTTCCTGAGTTCGGCAAAGATGCGCGTGCTGCGACCGAAGGTGGAGGAAATCAACAAGAAATATCCCAACCAGGAGGATGCCATGAAGCGCCAGCAGGAAATGATGACGCTCTACAGCCAGTATGGCGCAAGCCCTATGGGCGGATGCCTGCCAATGCTCATCCAGATGCCCATCTGGATTGCCATGTTCAATTTTGTGCCCAACGCCATCGAACTGCGTCAGCAATCCTTCCTCTGGGCCGACGACCTCTCTGCCTACGACGACCTCATTTCCTGGGGAACCGAAATCTGGGGACTGGGCAATCACCTCTCCCTCTTCTGCATCCTCTTCTGCGCCACCAACCTCCTCTATAGCTACATGTCCATGCGACAGCAAAAGGACATGATGGCCGGAAATCCCGAGCAGATGCAGCAGATGAAAGTCATGCAGTGGATGATGTATCTCATGCCACTGATGTTCTTCTTCATGTTCAACAAATACTCGGCCGGACTGAACTACTACTATTTCATCTCGCTCCTCTTCTCCGCTCTTACCATGTGGTACCTGCGCAAGACGACCGACGACGAGAAACTTCTGGCAAAACTGGAGGAATACTACAAGAAGCAGCGCAACAACCCGAACAAGAAAGCGGGCGGACTGGCTGCACGCCTGCAGGCTCTCCAGGAGCAGCAGCAGGCTCTGCTCGATGAGCAACGCGCACGCAACCGGGCTGCGCGAGGAGAGAAATAGCCTGCCTGTGGCACACAGAACAGGTGCCATATTTAAGAAACTTTACACACATATACATACAATGCAAGGGTAGGTTCTAAAACGGGAGTCTGGCTTTAGAACCTGCCTTTTATTTATTCAACTTTCGCAAGTTCAAATAGATTGTGTTTCAGAAGTGGCGGTACGCCCTGAAAGGGCAGTAAGTACATAGCCCTGGCGGGCACCCTGTCCAAAAGTATAAGAATACAGGTGATGAAGAAACCCAGGGCGATGCCCCGGGCATTCACGACCAAATATAACTTGCGAAACTTGAGTTGAATTATTTATTGTTCCCCCGGGGAGAAAGATTCGCTACTGCCCAGAAGGCAGCACATCCTCTCCCCCCCCCCAACACACCGATGAAATCATTAATCATAAACTATGGATATTAAGACTTCGATTATGGCAGCAGTCATGGCAGCAGGACTTTCAGCAGGCACTGCGGAAAGCCATGCCGCAACACCCATCGTCAAGAGTACGATGTCGTTCAAAAGCGACCTCCTGACTCCTGAAGCCCTGTGGGCAATGGGACGTATCGGAAGCGTCGCACTGAGTCCGGACGGTCAGCAAATGGTCTATTCTGTCAGTTACTACAGCGTAGAGCAGAACAAGAGCCGCTCAATGATCTATCTGTATGATTTCAAGACAGCGGAGTCAAAACTCCTGACCGACAATAATTCCGGCAATAGCGAGGCTGCCCCCACATGGGTAAGGACTTCCGACGGACAGCAACGGGTGGCCTTCCTCTGCAAGGCGCAGATATGGAGCATGATGCCGGACGGCACTGACCGCAAACAACTCACTCAGGATGCCGATGGCATCGGCGATTTCCTGTTCTCCCCCGACGGCAAGCGCGTGATTCTCGTAAAGGAAGTGGAACAGCACACCGCTATTGCCAAAAACGATGCCGACCTTCCACAAGCCACGGGTATGGTCATCAACGACCTGATGTACAAGCACTGGGACCACTATGTGCAGACTGCACCGCATCCCTTCCTGGCAGAAGTGACCTCCGAAGGCATCACTGCAGGTACGGACATGCTGGCAGGCGAACCCTATGAATGCCCCATGGAACCCTTCGGAGGCGTGGAGCAACTGGCATGGTCGCCCGATGGAAAATACATCGCCTACACCTGTCGGAAAAAAACGGGACGCGACTATGCCATTTCCACCGACTCCGACATCTATTATTATAATGTGGCAACAGGACAGACGGAGTGCAACCTGCTGAAGGATGCCACATTCCAGGCTCCCGAATACGACTATGTGCGCTCGCTCAAGCGCCAGGCCGTCAATGCCGGCACTTCCACACATCCCAAAGCAATGGGAGGAGCTCCCTTTGCAGGATACGACGACAATCCGGCCTTCTCGCCCGACGGAAAATACATGGCTTTCCGCTCCATGGAGCGCGACGGCTATGAGAGCGACCGTACACGCCTCATACTCCTCGACCGACAGACGGGAGCGTTCAAATTCGTCAGCGAACACCTTGACATGGCCGATGCTGAGAAGCAGAGTGGCGTGGAGGACTATGTCTGGAGTCCTGACTCTCGACTGCTGTATTTCACGGCCGTATGGCATGGAAAGACGAATGTCTACGTCACGAATCTGGAAGGAAAGGTGAAGCAACTCACTGACGACCAGGCCGACTATGGCATTTCCTCCATCACTCCCGATGGCGGTGCCCTCATCTGCAAGCGGCATTCCATGGCAGCACCCGACGAGGTGTACCTGCTTCGTCTCGATACGAAAGGCCTGCAGCGGGCCATGAAATCCTCAAAGTTCAGCAGCAAGGTGCAGGACGGACTGGTACATCTCGAACAACTGACCTGCGAAAACGAACTCTTCTACGACCATCTGGCATGGGGCGATGTCCGCGAACGATGGGTCAGCACGACCGATGGCAAAGAGATGCTCTGCTGGGTCATCTATCCGCCTCATTTCGATCCCTCAAAAAAATATCCTACCCTCCTTTTCTGCGAGGGAGGACCGCAAAGCCCTGTAAGCCAGTTCTGGAGCTACCGCTGGAACATGCAGATAATGGCTGCCAACGGCTATATCGTCATCGCTCCCAACCGTCGCGGACTTCCGGGCTTTGGCATGGAATGGCTGGAGCAGATTTCCGGCGACTACACCGGACAGTGCATGAAGGATTATCTCAGTGCCATCGACGATATCTGCAAGGAATCCTATGTTGACTCGGCACACCTGGGATGCGTGGGAGCATCGTTCGGAGGCTTCAGCGTCTACTGGCTCGCTGGCAACCACGATCGTCGCTTCAAGGCTTTCATCGCACACGATGGTATCTACAACACGCAGCAGCAATATGTGGAGACAGAGGAACTGTGGTTCCCCAACTGGGACATGGGCTCCGCACCATGGGTCAAGACGGCAGAGAACGAGCAGCAGAAGGTGTTCACCACCTCACCGCACCTCTATGTCGACCGTTGGGACACCCCGATTCTCTGCATCCACGGACAGAAGGACTTCCGCATCGAATACACCCAGGCCGAAAGTGCCTTCACCGCTGCACGTATGCGCGGATTGGATGCCCAGCTCCTCCTCTTCCCCGACGAGAACCATTGGGTGCTGAAGCCTCAGAACGGCATCCTGTGGCAACGCACCTTCTTCCGCTGGCTCGACAAATACCTCAAGGAGGGCAAATAAGGGGTGTTCTGACCATCCCTCCCCCCCCTCTACCCTATCCGGCCAAAATCATCATACAACAAACAATACCAACCACAATGTCAACAATCAAAACATTGAGAGATTCTGCCGCCATCCGCTGGACAGCCCTCCTGCTCCTCGCCTTGGCCATGTTCTGTTCATATATCTTTATGGACATTCTCTCGCCCATCAAAGCCCTGATGCAGGAAACCCGAGGCTGGGACTCCACCGCCTTCGGAACGATGCAGGGCTCCGAAACGTTTCTCAACGTCTTCGTCTTCTTCCTCATCTTTGCAGGTATCATCCTCGACAAGATGGGTGTCCGCTTCACGGCTCTTCTTTCCGGTGCCGTCATGCTCATTGGTGCTACCATCAACTGGTATGCCGTCACCGAAGCTTTCATGTCGAGCAGCCTGCAGGTATGGTTCACCAACAACCTGAACTACATCCCCGGCTTCGACGAACTGGGGGTTTCTCCCTTCTATGCAGGAATGCCTGCCTCCGCCAAGTTCAGTGCCGTAGGCTTCATGATTTTCGGATGCGGTGTGGAGATGGCAGGTATCACCGTAAGCCGTGGTATCGTGAAATGGTTCAAAGGACGTGAGATGGCGCTTGCCATGGGCTCTGAAATGGCACTCGCACGACTGGGAGTCGCCACCTGTATGATTTTCTCCCCCATGTTTGCCAAACTCGGCGGTGTGGTTGACGTTTCCCGTTCTGTAGCCTTCGGTGTCATCCTTCTCTTCATCGCTCTTATCATGTTCATCGTCTATTTCTTCATGGACCGCAAGCTCGATGCACAGACTGGCGAAGCCGAAGAAAAGGACGAGCCTTTCAAGGTCAGCGACATCGGTGCCATCCTCTCCAGCAGCGGCTTCTGGCTTGTGGCCCTGCTGTGCGTGCTCTACTACAGTGCCATCTTCCCCTTCCAGAAGTATGCCGTAAACATGCTGGAGTGCAACCTCACCTTCCATCCCGTACCCGACGACAGTTTCTGGGCTGGCAATCAGGTGACCATCATTCAGTATATCATTATGCTCATCACGGCCGGAACCTCCTTCGCCAGCAATTTTGCACGCCGGGAGATGAAGTTCCCCCTCCTTTTCATCGCAGTAGCGGGTCTCGTCACCTTCTGCTATATGGGCTATATGCGCCAGTCCGCAGCCACCGTATTCTCCGTTTTCCCGCTCCTTGCCGTAGGTATCACCCCCATCCTGGGTTCCTACGTCGACCATAAGGGCAAGGCTGCCACGATGCTCATCCTGGGCTCCGTACTCCTCATCGCATGCCATCTGACGTTTGCCTTCATCCTTCCCGCCTTCAAGGGCAACGAAGTGGGAGGCATTGTCGTGGCCTACATCACGATTCTTGTCCTTGGTGCAAGTTTCTCCCTCGTACCAGCCTCCCTCTGGCCCAGCGTTCCCAAACTGGTGGATGCCAAGATTATCGGTTCTGCCTATGCCCTTATCTTCTGGATTCAGAATATCGGACTTTGGCTCTTCCCCCTGCTCATCGGTAAGGTTCTCGATGCCAGCAATCCCGGTGTGACCGACCCCGTGAAGTTCGACTACACCAATCCCCTCCTTATGCTCGCCGGACTGGGCGTAGCGGCATTCATCATTGGCATTATTCTCAAAATTGTCGACAAGCGGAAGAACATCGGACTTGAACTGCCGAATATACAGGAATAATTCCCTTTCCTGACACCCATGCACAAAGGGATGCCCCTCTGCCTCACAAAACAATGATGCCCCAGGACATTCCCTTCATGCTTTGAAAAAGACTCCCGTAAAGGTTCTTTATGACCTTTCGGGAGTCTTTTTTCTTTTCTTACGTCTTAGGCCGCTCCTCTGAACGCGCCATGTTAGATAGGGAAGGTCGCAAATTAGTCGAAAAAAATCTAACGATTTGATTGCCAGTGTC
>CAMGOT010000105.1 GCA_946060685.1 uncultured Bacteroidales bacterium | reverse complement strand
CCAGCCAAACCACATCCTACCCTACCCTGTCGTTCCCCCAACATAGGTAAATCATAGAACCTCACAGGATGAAAGGCTGATATTCTCGGACCACAGGCTATGCCAAGAGAGCCACAGCAGCACTCTGCCAAGCCCCGAAGACACTGCATCCACTAACCCCATCCGAATTACACGCCAGCTATACTTGCTCGAAATGAAATTCCTTAAACGATTTCAACTCCTTGCCCTTCTCTTTGTCGTAGCCTTTTCTGCCATGGCACAATCGACCATGACAGATTCGCAAATTCAGGAATACATCCTCAAAGAGACAGCAAAGGGAACCGACCGTTCCGCCATCGTCGCCGGACTCGTCGAGAAGGGAGTCACCCTTGAACGCATACAGAAACTGCGCAAGAACTACGAACGGCAAAACAAAAACGCATCCGTCGGAACCCGCAATATAACGGGTTCGGGCGATTCTCGTATGCGCACTGCCAATAGTCAAGTGCGTTCCGACAAGCAAAACCCAAATTTCAAGCATAGGCAGAGAGAAAACGTCAATCTCAAGGATATGACGCCTGCCGAACGCAAGAAATACCGCACCGGAAAAATGGAGGAGATGGACACTCAGATGGACTTCCTCTTTCCCGATAGCCTGAAGTATTACAACGAAGACGGATACGACTACGGATTCGACGAAGACAAATACACCCGAAAGGTCTTCGGACGCGACATTTTTAGCAATAAAGACCTGACCTTCGAGCCTGAAATGAATATCGCCACGCCCTCCGACTACCGTCTTGGCCCTGGCGATGCCGTAAACATCGATGTTTGGGGGGCTTCGACGAAGAGCTACGAAGCTACTGTCACCCCCGATGGCTATGTGCATCTGGAAGACATCGGTCCCATCGAAGTGAGCGGACTGACCGTAGCGCAAGCCAACTCGCGCATCAAAAGCACTCTCTCTGCTCGCTTTGCCGACTCCAATGTACGTCTCAGCGTCGGACAGACCAAGACCATCACCGTCAATGTCATGGGCGAAGTAGATATGCCTGGCACTTATACCCTGAGCGCATTCTCCACCGTTTTCCACGCCCTCTATATGGCAGGCGGAACAAACGAGATTGGTACGCTGCGTAATATCAAGGTATATCGCTCAGGGCGTTGCATCTCCACCGTTGATATCTACGATTATATCCTCAACGGCAATCTGCGCGGCAATGTCCGTCTCGCCTCCAACGATGTCATCGTCGTTGGTCCCTATGAAAGTCTCGTAAACGTGACGGGCAAGGTAAAACGCCCGATGTGGTATGAGATGAAGGAAAACGAGTCGCTCGGCACGCTCCTCAACTATGCCGGCGGCTTCTCAGGCGATGCCTATGAAGACAATGTCACCGTCGTACGTAAAAAGGGCGGCACCATCCGCGTATTCTCCGTCGGAGAATTTGACCGTGATGCCTTCCTGCTCTGCGATGCCGATAGTGTCAATATCGATTCCACCCTCCATCGCTACACCAATACCGTAGAAATTCGTGGTGCCGTCATGCGTCCTGGTTTCTATGAGATTAGCACAGACATGGCCACCATTCGTCAGCTCTTGGAGAAGGCAGGCGGCATCAGCGAAGATGCTATCTCCACGCGCGGCATCATTCACCGCCGCAAGGAGAACCGCCAACTGGAGGTGCTCTCATTCAACACCAACGCTCTCCTCTCTCATGAGAATCCTGACGTCACCCTGAAGAACGAAGACATCGTCTATATTCCCTCACACAAGGAGCAAGACGAAGAGCGCGTACTCGTCATCAGCGGCGAGGTCATCTATCCCGGCACCTACGAATATGCCGAGAACACCACCATCGAAGACCTCATACTTCAGGCTGGCGGTATGACGGACCGTGCCTCAGTGACGAAAATCGACGTCATGCGCCGTCACCGCGACAACTATGCCCTAACCGCACCTGAGACAGTGGGCGAATTTTTCACCTTCAGCCTCAAGGATGGCTTCATCGTCGATGGCAATGAGGGCTTTGTGCTCCAGCCTTTTGATGAGGTCTGCGTACGCCAGTCGCCGGGCAACAATGAGCAGCAGCACGTCACCGTATTGGGCGAAGCCACCTTCGTCGGCACTTACTGTCTGACAAAGAAAAACTCACGCCTCTCTGACATCGTCAAGCAATGTGGCGGCGTGACCGCGCAAGCCTACCTGAAAGGTGCTCGCCTCCAACGTCAGATGACCGAAGAAGACAAGACCATGCAGCGCGCCCTGCTCAAGATTGCTGCTACGGGCGATAGCATTGATGTCAACAAACTTGAGATTGGCGATACGAAATACATCGGTATCAACCTCGACAAAGCCATAGAAAATCCCGGCGATGACCGCTACGACATCATCCTTCAGGACGGCGACATCCTCTCCATCCCTCAGTACAACAATACTGTCACGGTGAACGGTGAGGTGATGTACCCCAACACCGTGGCTTACATTCCCAATGCTCCCCTGTCCTACTACATCAACCAAGCGGGTGGTTTTAACCTCCGTGCAAAAGAGTCGCGTGTGTTCGCCATCAACATGAACGGTACGGTGACTCGCGTCAAGAGTCGTAAGGACATCCAGCCCGGCTGTAACATCGTCGTGCCGAGCAAGGGCAAGCGCCAACGTATGACGACGGCACAAATCCTCTCGCTCTCCATGAGCTTCGCCTCCCTCGGAGCCGTCATCGCATCTGCCATTTCCAGCATGAAGTAAGACATCCCCCCCGAAACACTATTGCATATTCCCCATTCGGCCCGCCCGGTTCGCTTATCATAGCGTGTCAGGCGGGCCGATGTATGTTTTCAAGGAAACAGAAGTTTACGGAACTTGGGGCAAAAACATCTGCCACAGACTGCAAATCGCCTTTGGCACGCCCCATCACGAACGCTTTTTTCTCATCAGCCCATTCTCAAACCTATCATTCTCTCAACTTCACCCCTCTGCGAAGGCAAAAATAAGCCAATCTGTCTTTGTGCAGACAAAAAACATGGGGAAAGGTTTGGAATATTTTACCAAAAACGCTAACTTTGCCCTTGAAAGACAAACATCATCCGGCTCTGCCGAACAAAAAGTAAAACACCATAACAAGTATCACAATGGCAAAGAAATTCATTTGTACCGTATGCGGTTATGTCCATGAAGGCGATGCCGCTCCCGAACGTTGTCCACTGTGCAAAGCTCCCGCCTCAAAATTCAAGGAAGTAAAGGCCGAAGCAGAGCGTGTATATGTCACTGAGCATGTCATCGGTGTAGCCAAAGGCTGCCCCGAGGATATTATGGCAGGCCTGAAGGCACACTTTGAGGGCGAATGCACCGAGGTGGGTATGTATCTCGCCATGTCACGCCAGGCAGACCGTGAGGGCTATCCCGAAATCGCTGAGGCTTTCAAGCGTTATGCTTTTGAGGAGGCCGACCATGCCAGCCGCTTCGCAGAACTCATCGGCGAGTGCGTATGGGACACCAAGACCAACCTTGAGAAGCGTGCAGAGGCCGAGTGTGGCGCTTGCGATGGCAAGATGGAAATCGCCAAGCGTGCGAAGGCCGAGGGTCTCGATGCTATCCATGACACCGTTCATGAAATGGCAAAGGATGAGGCACGCCACGGACGCGGCTTCGAGGGACTTCTGAAGCGCTACTTCAAGTAAGAATCCCAGCAGAGCTTGTTGCCTTTTTTACACGGCAAACAAAGCAAAACAAGTATGACATTGCGACTTTTACCTTTAATTTTAGGGGTAAGAGTCGCTTTTTTTATGAAAAACTTGTAAGTTCTAATTTTATAAAGTAATTTTGCCACAAGATTATAGGGCATACAGTATACCCATAACAGAAAATCTGCACATCTCACCATTGTGAGAACCCGAAATCCCTTAGCAGCAAAAATAGAAAAACAATAAATAATACTGCACTATGAAGTTCAAAACTCTCATTGTAAGTGTGCTTGCCGCACTTGCAACCCTCAATGTCAGTGCCCAGGAAACGAGCGCTCCTGAAGTAAAGCCTGATATGTCTTACTGGTTTATTGGAGTTCAGGGCGGCATTGGCGCAACACGTGGCGAAGGTTCCTTCAAGGATCTCTATTCTCCCGCAGCAGCCCTCTCTGTAGGCTACCGTTTCAATCCCTATTTCGCGCTTCGCCTCAATGGAAGCGGATGGACAGGAAAGGGTTTTCTGCCTACAACCGCAGACAAATATAAGTACAACTACGCTCAGGTAGGTCTGGATGGCATGCTCGACCTCACCACCCTCTTCGGAGGAGTGAAGCCCAACCGCATCGCCACGCTCTGGCTTACCGGTGGTATCGGCTACATCCACAGTTTCAGCAATGATGAAGCTCTGGAACTGAAAGAAGCCAACACCGCACAGAACCGTCCCGAGCAGCTTACCCTCTATTGGGACAAGCGCAACTACGTCACCGGACGTTTTGGCCTGCATCTTGATTTCCGTCTCTGCGAGCGCGTGAACTTCAACATCGAAGCCAATGCCACCGTTATGGACGACCACTTCAACAGCAAGGATGCTGATCATGCCGACTGGCAGTTCAACACCCTCGCAGGTTTCTGCTTCCGCCTTGGAAAGATCAACAAGCCCGTGGCTCCTGTGGTCGTTCCTGAGCCCGTACAGCCAGAGCCAGTAGTAGAGCCCGAGCCCGTGGTAGAACCTGAACCCGAGCCCGTAGCAGTAGTCGAGGAAGTGAAGCCTTGCATACAGAATGTATACTTCCTCATCAACCGTTATGACATCCGTCCCAGCGAGATGGCAAAAGTTGACGAGGCTGTAGCATATCTTAACAAATATCCCAATGCCAAGATTGACATCACCGGATATGCTGACAAGAACACAGGTAATGCCACCATCAACCAGCGCCTTTCCAAGCAGCGCGTAAACAGCGTCTACAATGCCCTCATCCAAAAGGGTATCGCTGCCGACCGTGTCAACAAGGACTACAAGGGCGACAGTGTCCAGCCGTTCCCCAACGACAAGGAAAACTTCACGAAAAACCGTGTGGTAATTTGCGTGGCTGAATAAACTTTGAAGAATTTCTTGGATTTCCTTTATCTCTGAAGCACCACTGCCAGGAACTTTCCTGCAGCGGTGCTTCTCCTTTTTTGCAGCCTGCAGACTTTCCGGTGCCTGTGGTCGAAACCATACGCAAAGCATCCATGTACATACACATCGGGAC
This sequence comes from uncultured Bacteroidales bacterium, assembly GCA_946060685.1. Taxonomy (GTDB): domain Bacteria; phylum Bacteroidota; class Bacteroidia; order Bacteroidales; family Bacteroidaceae; genus Alloprevotella. Next base: position 3,603 of record CAMGOT010000105.1, on the reverse strand, counting down.
ATTTATTATTCTGTCGAAGATTTGCGCCTGCACTGTTGCAGCAAGCAGTATAACTCCCTTTTTTTACCTGCAGAGTGATAAAAAGTATCCCACTGAATACACGGAAAACACATTTTTTCTGAATTCCGTGTATTCGGTGGATAAAAACCTCTTATTCCGAACATTATTGACCGAAAATCATCCCCCATCCAAATAAGAAAACAAGCAGGTTTCTTGCGAGGGAAACCACTATACTACAACAGACAGGCAAGGAGAATCTCCTTCTACAGAGCAGATATACTTACTTGCCAAAAGAAGATATACTTACTTTATCCATGAAGTATATCTCCTCTAAAACATCAATAGAACATAGAGAGAATGCCCTTCAAAACAGGTCCACCCCCTAAAAAAATAAATAACAGAGGAAGCCGGAGTGAGTTTTGGAGAATCAGCATCACATCACTCTTCCAGCACTTCATTCAGTTCCTGCTTCATGCTCTCCAAGCCGTTCCATCCCGTAATGTGCTTGATGAGTTTCCCGTCGCGGCCATAGATGAGATAATGGGGGATGCTGCCCGAATAGCCGGGAATGTTCATCGCACGGATTTCCTCTGCCAAAAACAGGAAATGGTCGCCCGTATGCTTTTTTTTCAGGTCAAGGAAACCGTCCAGGGACGAACTGTTGTTCGTGATATAGACAAAGTCCACCCCACGCTTTTCATATTCTCCCTTCACGGTAGCCATTTCTCGTATGCCTTTCTGGCAAGGCCCGCACCATGTTGCCCAAAGGTCCACAAAGACCACACGCCCCGCGTGCCTTTCGGTTATCTGCTGCAGCCATGTAGCAGGTTCGCCAGTGGGTTGCCAGTCAGCCGCAGCAGATAGTTCCAGTTCCTCCATCTTGTCGGCAATCTGCTGCTGCAGTTCATGCACGGGCGGAAGAAATTCGGGTGCAAGTCCGCTTATCTCTGCTTCCGAAACAGGATGGAAGGCTTTCAGCCGCGCCACCACAGCCTCTGCCTGCTCGCGCTCCCGCAAATATTGCCCGAGAGGAAGCCTGTCGAGACCGTTGGCTTCGAGATATTTCAGGCAATTCGTACCGAAACAATAGGCACTGGTGATGCTCTTCGGGAACTCGAGCTTTGCAGCATGGGGATCCATGAAGCTGAACTGCGCCTTTTCGGCAGCCATCTCCGCGGAGTCGCAACCTATGACGTGCATCATGAATTTGTAGCCGTAGAAGCTCTCTATGTAGAGTTTCTCCATCTCCAACCGCAGGTAATCCTTCTCCTCCTTCTTCAGCTTTGCCGCCTTCACCTGCTTCAACCGCTTCTGGTGCTTCTCCCACCTCCATTCACGGTAGGCCTCGAAGTCGGCCCGACAATGCTCCTTCATGTAGTCCTCGTCGATGATGGCAGCATCCATTCCCAGTTTGCCGGCCAGTTCAATACAGGCGGGAGAACGGTGCAGGGTTTCCCCACTCACCTTTATGGCTTCCTGGAAAACACGCTTTGCATCGCTTTTCACTTCCTGCAGCCGCTGATAATCCATTTCTATGTCGATGGTGTCGCCAGGGCATAGCGGCAGCAACATCGTGTAGTTGCACAGCCTGACGGTCATCTTCTCCGGCCAGCACATCGGCCATGTGATTGAAAACGAGCGCGCGCCGCCGGCATCCTGATGTTCTTCTATATCATCGGGCATGAGTAACTTGTGAAGGGTGGTAAGCTGCTTCACACTCAGGATTTCGCCCATGTTTTCAGGCAGGTTGGTGACGCTTCCGCGCACAACGGTGGTGGCATATCTTCTCGGCCACTCCGGCAGCGCACTGAGATGTACTGCCACTACAACCATCACCACTGCAAGAAAAATCCTTTTCATTGTTATATCTTTTTATGGGTGTGTTTGTCCGTTCTCTTTGGCTAAATATACATTTTTGCCCTTATCGCGTGCAAATATACTCAAAAAATCCTAGACAGCAAATCTTTTAAATATGAAAATTGAGAGTGCCACGCAAGAAACGAGGAAACGGCACTTGTGGTATACGCAAAATGTGTCTTTTTTACGACTTTCCCTTTGAAGAGTCACTTTTTTTCCCTAACTTTGTCTCCGAAAGTTCTACACACCAAACTTATTATGGAAAAGAAGACGCTGAAGAGACTGCCTGTGGGCATACAGACATACGAGAAGATAATCTCTGGAGACTATCTTTATATCGATAAGACTGAGTATATCTGGAATATGATACACCTCAGCAATTATATATTCCTGAGCCGGCCGAGACGGTTCGGAAAGTCATTGCTGTGTTCCACCCTTCAGGCATACTTCGAGGGGAGGAAGGAACTTTTTGAAGGTACTTTCATCGGCTGTGTGGAGAAAGAGTGGGTGGAGTATCCTGTGCTGAGGTTCAGCATGGCTTCAGGAAAGCATTTGGAAAAGGAACAGCTGGAACGTTATCTGCTTAACATCTTGGATGAGAACGAAAGACGTTTCGGCCTGTCTGCTGACCACCCTGACCCAAATGTTCGCTTGAAGAACCTTATTTCCAACGTCTATGCAAAGACAGGGAAAAAGGTAGTCATCATTATTGACGAATACGACGCTCCGCTGCTCGACGTGGTGCATGAGGAAACCATGCTGCCTGTGCTGCGCAATGTGATGCGAAACTTCTACTCGCCGCTGAAGGACGCTGACCCGTATCTGCGGTTCGTATTCCTCACCGGCATCACGAAGTTCTCCCAGCTCAGCATATTCAGCGAACTGAACAACCTGAAGAATATCTCCATGCGTCCCGACTATGCTGCCGTATGCGGTATAACGGTGGATGAAATGCTCGCGCAGATGTCGGACTATATCGATGAATTTGCCGAACGCCGGCAGATAACCCGTGAAGATGCAATAATGCAGTTGAAGCACCAGTACGACGGCTACCGTTTCACATGGCCCTCGCCGGGCATCTTCAATCCCTACAGCTTGCTCAACGCTTTCCAGGACTATCAGTTCACCAACTACTGGTTCGCATCGGGTACGCCGACTTATCTTATTGAGATGCTGCGTAAGTTCGACACCCTTCCCACCGACATCAGCTCTATGGAGGGCGGAGCCGACGACTTCGATGCACCTACAGAGAGCATGACCACCATCATGCCGTTGCTCTACCAAAGCGGTTATGTGACTATAAAGGACTACGACGAGACTTTCCGCAGCTATACCCTCGGCATCCCCAACAACGAGGTGCGCATAGGTCTTACGAAAGCACTTGTTCCTGCTTACGTCATGCCCAACACTCTCATCGTCAACAATACCGCACGCAACATAGCACGGTGCCTTGCCAAGGACGACATCGACGGTGCGCTGGCTCTGCTGCAGACTTTCCTCGGCACAGTGCCTTATTGCAACGACACGAATACCGAAGGCCACTACCAGCAGGTGCTATACATCATATTCACTCTCGTTGCCGACTATTTCGTAGATGTAGAGATACACACTCCGACAGGGCGTGTGGATATGGTGCTTCAAACCAAAACAACGCTTTTCCTCTTCGAACTGAAGCTGAACAAAAGTGCCGGGGCTGCCATGAAGCAAATAGACCTGAAGGACTACAAGTCAAAGTTTGCACTATGC
>CAMGOT010000104.1 GCA_946060685.1 uncultured Bacteroidales bacterium | reverse complement strand
GCCGCCATGCACGGTGCCGCCGCCCGTCTGCGTCCTATCCTCATGACCTCGCTCGCCATGATTGTCGGACTTCTCCCCCTGATGTTTGCCTTCGGCGTTGGTGCCAACGGTAACCGTTCGCTCGGAACCGCCGCCATCGGCGGCATGCTGATCGGTATGATATGCCAGATCTACGTGGTTCCCGCCCTCTTCCGCATCTTCCAGGCCCTTCAGGAGAAGTTCACCCCGATGGATTTCAGCGGTTCGTCCGACAAGGATGCCGAGGCCGACATCGTACAGTACACCAAGTAACAGCAGACACTTTTCCCCATTCGTATATTTTTATGAAACATACATCCCTATATCTTCTTCTGGCCGGCAGCGCGCTGATGTCCAGCTGCGGACTGTTCGGCCACTACGAGCGGGACACGCAGGGCGTGGAGCAAGTGGCTCAGGGGCTCTATCGCGACCCTCAGGCAGCGAATGCCCCCTTGGTGGCCACCGACACCGCCTCCTTCGGCAACACCCCCTGGCAGGAGGTCTTCACCGAGCCGCAGCTTCAGGCCCTCATCGGCCGTGCGCTGGAGCAGAATACCGACTTGAAGAATGCCGAAATCGGCGTGGAGCAGGCCAGGATAGCCCTCCGCGTCAACAAGCTGGCATTCCTCCCGCAGCTTGCCTTCAGCCCCTCCGGTACGGTGTCGAAGGCCTTCATCGACGGAGCCTCGAACTCCAAGACCTATGAGTTCCCCGTACAGGCCAGCTGGCAGATTGATGCCTTCGGCACCCTCTACAATGCCAAGAAGCAGGGCGAGCAGGGCGTGCTCATGGCAAAGGCCGGAAAGCAGGCGGCACGCACCGCCATCATCAGTGCCGTGGCCAATCTCTACTACGGCCTCCAGATGCTCGACGAGCAGCAGCGAATCACTCTGGCCAACCTCGACATCTGGAAGAAGGACATCGAGGCCATGGAGGCCCTGAAGGACTATGCCGGCATGATGAACTCGGCTGCCATCGCCAGCGCGAAGGCCCAGGTGCTGCAAATCCAGGCATCGCTCCCCACCATCGCAGACAATATCCGGCAGATGGAGAATGCCCTCTGCAGCATCCTCCACGAAGCACCCCACGCCATCGAGCGCGGGGCCTTCACGGCGGCAGGCTTCCCCGAGAGCTTCTCGGCAGGAGTGCCCATGCAGATGCTCTCCAACCGTCCCGACGTGGCGATGGCCGAGGCCAAGCTGGCCAACTGCTTCTATGGCATACAGGCCGCACGCGGCGCCTTCTGCCCCGCCGTCAACATCGCTGCCACGGGCGAATTTACCAATTCCCTCGGAGCGGCCATCATGAATCCTGGCAAGTGGCTGGCAGCCGGAGTGGCAAGCCTGACGCAGCCACTCTTCGCACAGGGCAAGCTCCGCGCCAACCTGCAGATTTCCAAACTCAATGCCCAGTCGGCACAGAACGATTTCGAGCAGACGCTCATCGATGCCGGCATCGAGGTGAGCAATGCCATGGCTGCCTATTCCACCGCCGTCACGACCACGGCACTGGCCGAACAGACGCTCGCACAGCTGCAGGAGGCCTACGATGCCACGGAATTTCTCTTCCACAACGGCAACACCACCACGTATCTTGAGATTCTCAGCGCACAGATGAATCTGCTCAACGGGCAGCTCTCTGTCGTCAACAACCGCTACAACAAGGTGCTGGCCGTCATCTCCCTCTACCAGGCTTTGGGCGGCGGACGCGAATAGGCGGACGAAACTCTGCAAATTTTCCTCTAATCGAAACCATAAATGCAATTCTATGATTAGTCCATTAGCATACGTCGACCCCTCTGCCCAGATTGGCAAGAATGTCGAGATACGCCCCTTCGCTTACATTGAGGGAAATGTGGTCATCGGCGACGATTGCGTCATCTATTCCAATGCCTGCATCCTCGAAGGCACCACCATCGGTAGCGGCACGAAGGTCTATCAGAATGCCGTCGTCGGCAGCGAGCCGCAGGATTTGCACTATGTGCCGGGAACGCCCGGACGTGTGGTCATCGGCACGGACAATGTGATTCGCGAGAATGTGGTCATTGCACGCTCCCTCACTCCCGACACCGCCACCACCGTGGGCAATGGCAACTTCCTGATGAACAAGGTACACGTGTGCCACGATGTAAAGATTGGCAACACCAGCGTGCTGGGCATTTCAGTCAGTGTGGCTCCCGAATGTGAGATTGCCGACTGCGCCGTCCTTTCCTCGGCCTGCGTGGTGCAGCACAGCGTGCGCATCGGCAAGTGTTCGCTCCTCCAGAGCGGATGCCGAGTGCAGAAGGATGTGCTGCCGTATGCCATCTTCGGTGGCAATCCCGCCGCCTTCCATGGTGTGAACAAGGTGGTGCTGAAGCACTTCAAGCCTGAAATCGACGAGCGCACCCTGCGCCATATCAACAATGCTTTCCGCCTCATCACGGCCGGCAACTTCTCGCTGGAGGATGCCGTCATCAAGATTCATGAGCAGATTGCCAAGGATCCCGAGATTGTGGAAATCACCGATTTCATCTCCACCACGCGCCATGGCATCATCCGCCATGTGTCGAAGGCCGACTGACGTTTGTTCCTCCGCCCCTCCCTCTGGAGGGGAATAGCCCGACGATAGAATTCCCCCACCGTCTCCCGACTTCCCCGTGAAGTGCAAGGATAGGGTGGGGGAATTTTCGTTGTTGTCCCCGTAGGCTGGCTTCCGGCCTTTTGATGCTCAAGGATTAGGCTTCGCCTGGTGTCGCCAGCCACTTTTTTTTCAAAAAGAAGGTGTTGACGCGTGTCGACGGCCACTTTTTTTCCAAATGAAGGTGTTGACGCGTGTCGACGGCCACTTTTTTTCCAAAAGAAGGTGTTGACGCGTGTCGACGGCCACTTTTTTTCCAAAAGAAGGTGTTGACGCGTGTCAATGGCCACTTTTTTTTCAAAATGAAGGTATTGACGCGTGTCGACGGCCACTTTTTTTCCAAATGAAGGTATTGACACGTGTCGCCAGCCACTTTTTTTCCAAAAGAAGGTGTTGACGCGTGTCGACGGCCACTTTTTTTCAAAAATGAAGCTGTTGACACGTGTCGACGCTGGGCCTTTCTGCACAAAAAAGCCGTCGAAGTGCTTCAACGGTCTTTTGGCGTTTTGGCAGCAACTGGCGCAGCCCATCCCTTTCTGCCAGCCCGACGGCGTCTGACGACTACAGATACGTCAGACGATGCCAGATGCTCTCCAGCGGACCCCGCTTGTGGTGGCGCATCCACCAGGTGCAGAAGAGCACCTGTAGCACCAGTACGCCGAGGCAGAGCAGCTCGCTCCAGGTGTCGCACCATACGAGGTGCAGGCCCCAATGGTAGAAGAGGAAGGAGCCGATGATGCTCTGCACCACATAGTTCGTGAGGCTCATCCTGCCGTAGGGCATCAGCCTGCGCATGGCGTGCCGGAGGGGCGTATAGTAGAAGGCAAAGAGCAGGCTGCACACGATGACCAGCATGAAGCTGCATTTCTGCAGCGACCCGACGACGGCGAGCAGGGAAGTGCGGAAGGCATCGTTGGCCAGAAAGCCGATGCTGCTGGCTTCGAGGGCTGCGGCATCCATGCTGCCCACAAACGAGGGGAGAAGATTGCCGATACCCGTCAGGGGGAAATAGGCCATCAGGCTGCCGGCAAGGATGCAGGCCCAAAGCCGGGTGTTGCGCGGCGAGAGCGAGAAGGCATTGATGCGGCCGGCCACCATGCCCAGCATGAAGAGTCCGGCGGTCTGGAAGAATCTTCCCGCACCCCATGCCCATGCCAGACTGAAAATCTGTCCGTGCCACAGGTTGGAGGCCATCGTCTGCAGGAGGTTGCCCTCGGCCAGCGTCGTCATGGCCTGCTGCCAATGGTCGTAGTAGGGAAAGTCCAGCATTCCTGAGAGTTTCGGGAGTAACAGGGCGAGGCCCATCTTCAACCATTCCACGGGCTGGAGCAGACACACTGCGGCCAGCACCAGCACGGTGCGCGTGCGGAGGTGGCACACGAGGGGCAGCGTCATGCCGATGATGCTATAGAGCACCAGCACTTCGCCGCAGAAGAAGGCGGCATTGAGATTGCCGAAGAGAAACAGCAGCACCATGCGCCACATGAAGCGGAGGCGGAAATCATCGCCCCGACTGCGGGCATGGGTGAGCATGATGTGGAAACTCAGTCCGAAGAGGAGGGCGAAGATGGCATAGGCCTTTCCGCCGATGAGAAACCACAGGCTGTCCCACACCATGCGGTCGATGAGCTGGAGGCAGGGGGAGTCGGGGGTGGGCTGGTTGTAGAAATTGAAATGCTCGATGGCATGGAGCATCAGAATCATGGCCACGGCAATGCCACGGATGGCATCGGCCACTTCAATACGTTGGTGGGTACTCATGGAGGATGAGAAGTTGGGAAGAATGGTAATTATATTTTTACTAATTTATAGAACATCCCTTTATTTGTTTGGCAGGTTCAGCAGGAAGTCGTATTTTTGCGCCCGAAATCTCCATTACGTAACAATTTTTTTCAATCATGGAATATCTGAGCCAAGAGTGCTACGAGCGTCTCGTAGAAGAACTCAACGATATGATTCATGTGCAGCTGCCGAAGGTGAAGGAAGCCATTGCAGAGGCACGCGCGCAGGGCGACCTGAGCGAAAACTTCGAATACCATGCCGCCAAGCGGGAGCAGGGCAGGCTGTTGGGAAGAATTCGCTTCAAGCAGCGGGTGCTGGAAAATGCCAGGGTGCTCGACGCTTCGGCCTTGGGGAGCGACACCGTGGGAGTGCTCCGAAAGGTGGAGATGACCAATCTCACCACGCAGCGCCTGATGACCTACACCATCGTGAATCCGCACGAGGCCAACCTGGCGGAGCATAAGCTTTCCGTCAAGTCGCCGGTGGCGAAGGCACTGCTGGGAAAGAAGGTGGGCGATGTGGTGGAGGCCCGCGTGCCTTCGGGGGTGGTGAGACTGCGAATCGAGAGCATCACGCTGGGATAGCGGCTGGCCGCAAGGCGGCGTTTGACAGCATCGCGGGAATGGCCTTTACACGAAATATCAGAGAGACTACAAAACTCATTACAGACACTAAAGACTTTACACAGACACATGAAACGCAAAATCATTATGTCGGCCGTGGGGATGGCTCTGGCAGCATCGGCGGCCGTGGCAAAGACCTACGGGTATCTCTATTGCCACATGAGCGGAAAGGGGGAATGGACGGCATTTGCCCTGAGCCGCGATGGGGAGCACTGGCACGACCTCAACGGCGGCGGCGAGGTGTACGACACCAAGGCACTCTCCCGCATTGAGGGTGGGGCACGCGATGCCTACATTGCGCGAAAAGCCCGGGGAAAGGGATTCGTCATGGTCACCACCGACATGAAAGTGGCCGACAGCCACCACTGGTACAACTATGGCATCGACCTCCTCAAAAGCCGCGACCTCATACACTGGGAGTCAGTGACGTTCGATTTCCGCCAGGGACCCCACATCTTTTGCAATGCCGATTCGCCCGACACCTACGATGACTATAGCGGCATCAACCGCGTGTGGGCACCGCAGGTGATTTGGGATCCACACTACACCTGGGACAATGGCGAGCGGGGAGGCTACTTCATTTACTATTCCCTCCTCCATGCCACGGAGGAGAAGTACGACCGCATGTACTTTTCCTATGCCGACCGCACCTTCACCCGGCTCACCAAGCCCCGCCTGCTCTTCGACTGGGGATATGCCACCATCGATGCCGACATCAACTATGTGGAGGCCGACAGCATGTACCACATGATGATCAAGAAGGAGGGCGGCACGCCGGGCATCTTCACCACCAAGTCGAAGCATCTGCGAGGCCCCTGGCCGGAGCCCGACATGTCGGACTATGTGAATTTCGAGGGCAACCGCAAATGCGAGGGGGCATCGGCTTTCCGGCTCGATGGCGACAGCACATGGCGCGTAGCCTACGTGGAGTATACTTCGCAGCCTGCCAGATACCGCATATGCAAGGCCGACCGTCATCTGGCGAATTTCCATTCGCCTGCCGACATTCAGGGAGTGGAGAGCCCGCAGCATGGTTCCTTCATAGCCCTTACCAAAAGGGAATACAAAAGGCTGGAAAAGTACTGGAGCAGGAGAAAGTAGAAATGAGGAATGAGGGATAGGAGAAAGCCGGATGGCCAATTCCTTATTCCTCATTCCTCATTTATGTATTTACGCTTTTGGCAGCAGGAAGATGCTGGCCTCATAGAGCAGCCAGATGGGGAAGGCTACGAGGAGAAGGGTGAAGGCATCGCCGGTGGGGGTGATGATGGCGGAGGCCACGAGGATGACCACGATGGCATGCCGGCGGAAAGCGCGCAGCATGGAGGCATGCAGCAGACCCATACGCCCCAGCACCCAGCACACCACGGGAAGCTCGAACACCAGGCCCATGGCAAGGGAGAGGGAGCAGAGGGTGGAGACGTAGCTGGAGAGGGTGATGAGATTGGGCACGTCGGCACTCACCTGATAGGTGGCGAGAAAACGGAATGTCAGGGGGAAGAGCAGGAAATAGCTGACGGCGATGCCTGCCATGAACATCACGTAGCCTGCCACAAAGGCGGGAACGATGGCACGCCGCTCGTGGGCATAGAGGGCGGGGAGGACGAAGCGCAGAATTTCAAACACAATCCATGGCGAGGCGGCAACGATTCCTGCCGTGAGGCTCATCTGCACATGAACGATAAACTGGCGGGCCAGGGCGGTGTTGATGAGCTGTACCTGGAAGTCCTCGATCGTGCTGCCCGTCAGGCGAAACAGGCGGTAGGTGATGAAATCGGCATGCTGGGGAGCCAGCACGGCGGAAAATATCTCCTGGCGTAAGCAGAATGCCACTGCGCCGAGCACCAGCGTGAGCAGCAGGCAACGTAGCACGACGGCACGCAGGGCATCAAGATGGTCCCAGAACGTCATGAGTTCAACTTGGCCGACGACGTAGCATCGTCGGGAGTGTCCCCGGTGGTTTTCCCGGCATCGTGATTGGGGGTCTTGTCCAGGGTTCCGTTTTTCTCCTCAATGCCGTTCATGCCGTCCTTGAAGGATTTCACGCCGCTGCCCAGGCCGCGCATCAGTTCGGGAATTTTCTTGCCGCCGAAAAGCAGCAGGACCACCAGGGCGATGACGAGCACCTCGCCCATGCCGAGGCCTCCGATGAATAGAAGGGTAATCATATTTAATGGGGAATTAGGAATGAGGAATTAGGAATTGGGAATGGGGAATCGGAGAAAGCCGGATGCCAATTCCTCATTCCCAATTCCTCAATTTTTTATGTCTTGTCGGTCTTCAGCGATTCCACATAGCGGTCGATGCGCCGCAGTTCCGCAGGGATGTCAATGCGTTGCGGACAATGGCTGGTGCATTCTCCGCAGCCGATGCAGTGGCAGGCTTGGCGCAGGCGTGGCACGGAGCGGTCGTAGCCCACGAGAAAAGCCCGGCGTGCTGCACGGTATTCGGGGTCTTCGCGGTCGTGGTTGTAGTTGCCGTCGTCGATGCAGCGGTTGTAGTGGCGGAAAATGGAGGGAATGTCGATGCCGTAGGGGCAGGGCATGCAGTAGTTGCAATAGTTGCAGGCGACGAAGGGGTTCTTCACGATGTCGTCGGCTGCGGCATAGAGCATCTTGGTTTCCGCCTCCGTGAGGGGTTGCAGCGGGGTGAAGGAGCGGATGTTGTCCTCAAGATGCTCCATATAGGTCATGCCGCTGAGCACGGTAAGCACCTGGGGAAAGCTTCCAGCATAGCGGAAAGCCCATGAGGCTACGCTGCGGCCGGGAGCATGCTTCTGCATGTTATGGGCGATGTATTCCGGCACTCTCGCCAGGCGGCCGCCCAGCAGCGGCTCCATAATCACCGCAGGAATACCGCGTTTCTGAAGTTCGCCGTACAGGTATTTGGCATCCGTGTTGGCAGGATTGACCTCCTTGGCATGCTTCCAGTCCACATAGTTCATCTGTATCTGCACAAAGTCCCAATGGTATCGCCCTTCATCGTGAAGGCGGAGCAGATAGTCCACCACCTTCACGTCGCCATGGTACGACCATCCCAAATTGCGGATGCGTCCCCGTTGCTTCTGCTCCACACACCAGTCGAGCATACCGTTGTCGATGAAGCGGGCGTGGAGGGCTGCCATGCCGTCGAGTTTCTTGCCGGCAAGATTGCGCGAGGGCAGCCCGATGCAGTGCAGCAGATAGTAGTCGATATGGTCGGTGCGGAGATGGCGCAGGGAATTCTCGAACATCTGCACGCTGGCCTCATGGCTCCACGTTTCGGGCGAGAAGTTGGAGAGCTTGGTGGCCACCAGATATTTGGAACGGTCGTGGCGGGCCAGGGCGATGCCCGTAGCCTCCTCGCTGCGTCCCTTGCAGTAGGCGGGGGATGTGTCGAAATAGTTCACGCCATGGGCGATGGCGAAATCGATGAGGCGGTTGATTTGCTCCTGGTCCATGACATCCGTCTCCTTGCCGTCCTGCGTGATTTTCTTGACGGGCCAGCGCATGCAGCCGTAGCCCAGGAGGCTCACTCGGTCGTGGGTGTTGGGATTCTCGCGGAAGGTCATCTTGTCGGTGGGGATGGGGCCATCCTGCTGTTGGCCGGAGGAGGAGCCTCCTCCGCAACTCATCAATGAGGGGGCAGCCAAAGCGGCGCTGCCTAATCCGAGGCTTCGAAGGAATGCCCGGCGGGAAATATCATTGCTCATGTCGGTTGATGCTTAAAGGGGTGTTCTATAAATTAGCTTGAGGCGATTTTTTACCTATCGTGCAGT
>CAMGOT010000103.1 GCA_946060685.1 uncultured Bacteroidales bacterium | reverse complement strand
CGTGCTATGTAAGTGATTGAAAAGCAAAAAGATACTGTGCGAGAGGTGGAAAAGCGACCAAGCAGACACCCCTTGAAAAAAAAGATTATATACTAATTTATAAAACACCCCATAAGACTTATGGAAAAGAAAATTCGTGCCGCCATCGTTGGCTACGGCAATATCGGCCGCTATGCCCTGGAAGCCCTGGAGGCTGCCCCCGACATGGAATGCTGTGGCATCGTTCGCCGTCAAGGTGCTGAGAACCGTCCAGCCGAACTTGCAAGCTATCCCGTCGTCAGCGACATCGCGGAACTTAAGGATGTAGACGTAGCTATTCTTGCTACACCTACACGCAAAGTAGAAGAGCATGCCCTCCGTTGCCTTGCGCTTGGCATCAACACCGTTGACTCTTTTGATATTCATACCCAGATTGTCGACCTTCGCCGTTCGCTCGACAAGGCTGCCAAGGAGCATGGGGCTGTAAGTATCATCAGTGCAGGATGGGATCCGGGTAGCGACAGCGTGGTACGTACGCTTATGGAAAGCCTTGCGCCTAAAGGCATCAGCTACACCAATTTCGGACCCGGACGCTCCATGGGACATAGTGTGGCAGTACGGGCCATTGACGGAGTTCGCGATGCACTGAGCATGACTATCCCTGTAGGTACGGGCATACATCGCCGCATGGTCTATGTGGAACTGGAAGAGGGTGCTGACTTCAAGACAGTGGAAGCGGCCATCAAGGCTGACCCCTATTTCGTAAACGATGAAACCCATGTGCAGCAAGTGTCCTGTGTGGACAATCTCAATGATGTGGGACATGGCGTTAACCTCACCCGCAAAGGCGTAAGCGGCAAGACCCATAACCAACTTTTTGAGTTCAACATGAAAATCAACAACCCGGCTCTTACAGCGCAGGTACTGATCAATGTAGCACGTGCCTCCATGCGCCAGCAGCCTGGTGCCTACACCATGGTCGAGATTCCTGTCATCGACTATCTGCCAGGTGACCGCGAGGAGCTCATCCGCCATCTCGTATAACCCGGACTTATTTCCTCCATCGACAAAGAGGGTGTATCATGAGCCATAACGACTCTGAGATACACCCTCTTTGCCATATCTGCAAGGCAGCACAGCAGGCAAATAATTTTCAGCCCCATTGTGGCACTGATGAAATAAACACCAACAGCACCTCGGCCATTCATCGTGAATGCTCCATGCCATCACACGTGCCATCATCGCAGCAAGTTCGACGTACACAAACGATGGTGAAACATCCTTTCGGCCATTATCCCCCATGGACGAAACGCATACTATAGCTTGTATACATTCGCCCCCAGCCCCTTCACCCCTGCCTGAAAGAAGCACAATTCCCCACACACAACAGCGATGACTGCCGTTTCGCCAAAAGCACCAGCATTTGCAACACTTATCTTCACACTTGAAGACTGCAAAACAGGCCAATCCTCTATCTTTCACCCCATTAAACAGCGACAGAATAGCGCATATCTCACGAAAAACACCCATTTTTTTTGCTTGTTTCGCCAATTATTCCTAAATTTGCCACGATTTATACCTGTACAAGGGGTAATCATGTGGGAAACACACCATTCCACCACCTTTCAAACAGTCATTTCCAACCTAAAAACCAATATATACCAACTAAAAAATGGGATTCTTCTCCAACATATTCGGCAAGAAATCTACTGCCAACGAACCCGGATGGCGAGTGGGCGGTACGGAAGATTTCATGATGCTGATACGTGTGTATTATCAGGCGGTAATGGCAGCCAATTTCGGCTTGCGCGATTTCCGTATGCTGCCTGACCTGCGCGTATTCAAGCAAACGATGAAAGTGCCTACCGTGAACAACAGAATCGGTATCGGCGAAAAGAAGCGCTGCAAGAAAATGCTCCAGGAGATCTATGGCATTTCTGACCATTTCTTTGTGGAAATCGACAGCAGCATCAAGCGCCGGTGCAAAAATCTGCAGGACATGCAGACGTATCTCATACAGTTTCAGGGCTTCGCACAGGAACTCATGATGCTGATGGGCAACCTTATGAAGTGGAAATTCCGCCTTCCAGGATTCCTCAAAGGTGCATTGCTCAGGCTCACAGAGAAATCCATCAACGATGTCATGAAGCGCGACAGCTGGAAAGATGCTGACGTGCGGAAAAGCGTGGCAAACGTACGACGCTACTCCCAGTCTTTGGGCTACTCGTCGGAATGGATGACGGAATTTGTATACAATGTCATTATTCTTGCAAAGAAAGAGCCTAAGGCTGATGCCACGGCTGAGGACTAAAATTGCATCTTCCACCATCTATGTAGGCCATCCTGTACTTTCGTCAAAAAAAATGGCCAGCCTTGCTTTCATCCACCATTTTCCCTATCTATCCACCACGATTCACGTATGACGATTCACGTATGACACAAAACGAAGAAAAGGCATTACGCAGATTCGAGACTCGCGTGCGCCAACTGATATTCAAATACAGGAATCTTGAGCAGGAGTCCAAGGAACTGTACAACATGGTGGACGAGCGCGACAAGACCATTGCACGGCTGAAAGGTGAGATTGCAGAATGGGAAAAACGCTATCAAACGCTGAAGACAGCCAGAATGATTGAAGTGACATCCGGTGAGCGCGAAGAGGCGCAAAAACGCATCGCACAACTCATCCGCGAAATCGACAAATGTATTGCACTCATCAATATCTGACATCTGCACACATAGGGCACATCGGGCCATCTTCTCCACATGCTGGCCAGATGCAAATGGCCACGAAAATCATACTGCTTTCACGGACAACATCTTCTGGCAACTTACACCATAAACAAAGCAAGCAAGCACACACACGCATTATGGCTGTTTCCGATAAAATCACCATCAACCTCTTCATTGGCAGCCAGCCGCAGCAACTCACTATACCTCGCGAAAAAGAGGGGTATTTCCGACGTGCGGCTGAACTGATCAACGACCGCTTCAACAAATATCGCCAGGGCTTTCAAAACCAAAGCACTGACCGGTACAATGCTGTGGTCATGCTCGACATTGCAGTCAGGTATCTGCAACAGCAGGAAGAGCATGA
Source organism: uncultured Bacteroidales bacterium (assembly GCA_946060685.1). Taxonomy (GTDB): domain Bacteria; phylum Bacteroidota; class Bacteroidia; order Bacteroidales; family Bacteroidaceae; genus Alloprevotella. The sequence goes on along the minus strand of CAMGOT010000103.1, from coordinate 5,759 downwards.
CACGAAGCCTTTTGCTGAGTCCATAGCACAGCTCACGAATGAAATCGAAGAGGTGCTGGGAGAGAAATAGCCCTTCCTGTCCCTAAAGGGGTGTTCTACTAAGGCGCTTGAAGCCATTTCAAACAGGAACAAGAAATAGGAATGAGTAACGGCACCGAACCATGATAACTAAGGACAGAGGGGGTATAGGCCTAAACGGGCATACCTACAGATGGCTGACGAATAAAGTAAAGCAAAGCCTGGGCATGAACAAAGCCCAAGGCAATGCCCTACGAGGTGGTCATCTCCTCATTTCCTCGTTTCCCATTGAACGCAATCCAGCATACACCCTTGAAAGACATACAACTTTACACTTTCATACAACGCACCTTTAAATTTATTACCTAACCCCAATACACGATTATCCCTATTCAATGAGTATTATCACCAACACCATCCTTATTGCCGTAGCCCTTATCGTAGGCATTGGCATAGGATTCGGCCTCTTCCGATACGTCCTGACTTCCATGCTCAAAAACAAGATGGAAGAGGCACGCAAGGAATCCGAAGTCCTGAAAGAAAAAAAACTGCTTGAGGTAAAAGAAAAATTCCTCAACAAAAAAGCTGAACTGGAAAAAGAAGTTCAGCAGCGCAATTCACGAATTGCCCAGCAGGAAAACAAACTGAAACAGCGCGAACTCGGCATCAACCAGCGCCATGAGGAATTAGGACGCCGCAAGCAGGAACTGGATGCCATGCAGCATCAAATCAACCGCAAGGAGAACGACCTGGCACAGCGTGAGGCAGAACTTGCCGATGCACAGGAACGAGAAATCAAGAAACTGGAGGAACTGAGCGGGCTCTCGGCAGAAGAGGCTCGCGACAGGCTCGTCGAAACCATGAAGGCTGAGGCACAGACCAAAGCCCAAAGTTATATCAACGAAATTATTGACGAGGCTAAACTCACTGCCAACAAGGAGGCAAAGCGCATCGTCATCCAAAGCATTCAGCGTGTGGCAACGGAAACCGCCATTGAAAATTCCGTCACCGTTTTCCACATTGAAAATGATGAGGTAAAAGGCCGCATCATCGGACGTGAAGGCCGGAACATCCGTGCCCTCGAAGCTGCCACAGGAGTGGAGATTGTCGTCGATGATACCCCTGAAGCCATCGTCATCAGTGCCTTCGACCCCGTACGCCGCGAGATTTGCCGTCTTGCACTGCATAATCTTATCTCCGACGGACGCATTCATCCCGCACGCATCGAGGAAGTTGTGGCAAAAGTGCGCAAACAAGTGGAGGAGGAAATCATTGAGACCGGCAAGCGTACCGCCATCGACCTTGGCATCCATGGTCTGCACCCTGAACTCATCAGAATCGTGGGAAAAATGAAGTATCGCTCCAGTTATGGCCAGAACCTGCTGCAGCATGCCCGCGAGACTGCCAATCTCTGTGCTGTAATGGCATCCGAACTCGGACTGAATCCGAAGAAGGCCAAGCGTGCCGGACTGCTGCACGACATCGGAAAAGTACCCGATGAAGAAAGCGAACTCTGCCACGCACTGTATGGTGCAAAAATTGCCGAAAAATACAAGGAAAAGCCCGACATCTGCAATGCCATCGGAGCTCACCATGACGAGATGGAGATGACCACCCTGCTCGCTCCCATCGTACAGGTGTGCGATGCCATCAGTGGAGCACGTCCTGGAGCACGACGTGAAATCGTAGAGGCATACATCAAACGACTGAACGACCTTGAGAATATCGCCATGTCCTATCCTGGTGTCGTCAAGACCTATGCCATCCAGGCCGGTCGAGAACTGAGAGTCATTGTCGGTGCCGACAAGATTTCCGATGACCAGATTGAGGAACTCTCGCAGAACATTGCCACGCAGATACAAAATGAAATGACCTATCCCGGACAGGTAAAGATTACCGTCATCCGCGAAACTCGCTCTGTCAGCTACGCCAAGTAGCTCCACCTTTCCCCCGGCCAAAAAGCGGAGGGAAGGAACGACACAGCATGCTTGAGGGATAACGTATGCCCCCTATGAGCACATCGCAAAACAGGATTGCACAAATTTCTGCAGCCATGGCAAACCCTCACCCATCCAATATTTTTACGCCCGCAATGAAATTCATAAAAAGAGTTCAAATCCTGACACTGCTCTTTATGACAGCATTCGCTGCCATGGCACAGTCTACCATGACCGATTCGCAAATCCAGGAATATATCCTTAAGGAGACTGCCAAAGGAACCGAACGCTCCGCTATAGTCTCCGGACTTATCGAGAAGGGAGTCACGATTGAACGCATACAAAAAATACGCCGCAACTACGAGCGACAGAACAAGAACGCCTCTATAGGAACGCGCGACATCACGGGGGCTGGCAATTCCAGACTTCGCAACTCCAACAGCCAGCAGCGCACGGAGAACGAGAACCCCAGCTTCAGAAAGAAAAAAGGGGAGTCGGTCAATCCCAACGAGATGACATCAATACAACGCAACCAGTATCGTACGCGCCAACTCAATGAGATGGACAACGAGATGGATTTCCTCTTTCCCGACAGTCTGAGATACTATGACGACTACGTTCCTGACCCCATTGACAAGAACAAGAAGAAAGTTTTCGGACGCGACATCTTCAACAAGAAGGAACTGACATTCGAGCCGGAGATGAACATCGCCACTCCTTCCGACTATCGCCTCGGCCCTGGTGATGCCGTACATATTGACGTGTGGGGATCCTCCACAAAGAATTATGAAAGCACCATATCTCCCGATGGCTACATCAATCTTGAAGAAATAGGACCAATAGGAGTGAGCGGTCTGACTGTGGCGCAAGCCAACAGCCGCATCAAGAGTATATTGAGTTCGCGTTTTTCCGGATCGGAAGTACGTCTTAGCGTAGGGCAGACGAAAACCATCACCGTCAATGTCATGGGCGAGGTAGAAATGCCTGGCACCTACACGCTCAGTGCTTTTTCTACCGTATTCCATGCCCTATACATGGCAGGCGGAACGAATGAAATCGGTACGCTGCGCAATATCAAAGTTTATCGTGCCGGACGCTGCATCTCCACGGTCGACATCTATGATTATATCCTCAATGGCCAACTCAGTGGCAATGTCCGCTTGGCATCCAACGATGTAATCGTCGTAGGTCCCTACGAGTGTCTTGTCAATCTGACGGGAAAGGTGAAACGCCCCATGTGGTACGAGATGAAGGAGAGCGAGTCGCTGGGCACCCTGTTGAAGTATTCCGGCGGCTTTGCAGGCGATGCCTATGAGGACAATATCACCGTAGTGCGAAAAAAAGGCGGAATGCTCCGCGTATTCTCAGTAGACGAGTTTGAACGCGATGCCTTCCAACTCTGCGATGCCGACAGCATACGCATCGACTCCACCTTGAACCGCTTCAAGAATACTGTGCAACTCAAAGGTGCTGTGATGCGGCCGGGATACTACGAAATCAGCGATGACATGGTGTCCATTCGTCAATTGATTGAGAAAGCAGGCGGACTTTCGGAGGATGCTATCACCACACGAGGTATTGTACATCGCCGCAAGGAGAACCGCCAACTGAAAGTGATTTCTTTCAACACGGCATCGCTTCTTTCGCATGAGAACCCCGACATAACCCTGAAAAACGAGGATGTAGTCTACATCCCTTCGCACAAGGATCAGGACGAAGAGCGCGTACTCGTCATTAGCGGTGAGGTCATATATCCCGGCACATATGAATATGCCGAAGGTACCACCATTGAAGACCTTATCCTGCAGGCCGGTGGCATGACAGACCGTGCCTCAGTCACCAAGATTGATGTGATGCGCCGCCACCGCGACAATTATACACTCTCAGCCCCCGAGACGGTGGGTGAATTCTTCACCTTCAGCCTCAAGGATGGATTTATCGTCGACGGCAATGAGGGTTTTGTCCTGCAGCCCTTCGATGAAGTCTGTGTACGTCAGTCGCCAGGCAACAACGAGCAGCAGCACGTCACCGTAGTAGGCGAAGCCACCTTCGTAGGCACCTACTGCCTGACCAAGAAGAACTCCCGACTCTCCGACATTGTCAAACAATGCGGAGGAGTGACGGCACAGGCATACCTCAAGGGGGCCCGCCTGCAACGCCAGATGACCGAGGAGGACAAGACCATGCAACGTGCCCTGTTGAAAATCGCTGCTACGGGCGATAGTATCGATGTCAAAAAACTGGAAATCGGCGATACAAAATACATCGGTATCAATCTTGACAAAGCCATTGAAAATCCTGGCGATGACCGCTACGACATCATCCTTCAGGATGGAGATATCCTCTCTATACCGCAGTACAACAACACCGTAACGGTAAATGGTGAGGTGATGTACCCCAACACTGTGGCCTACATTCCCAATGCTCCCCTCTCCTACTACATCAACCAGGCAGGAGGATTTAATCTTCGTGCAAAGGAGTCGCGCGTATTTGCCGTCAACATGAACGGCACTGTCACCCGCGTCAGGAGCAAAAAGGACATTCAACCCGGTTGCAACATCGTTGTTCCTGGAAAGGGCAAGCGTGCAAGAATGACTACGGCACAAATCCTTTCGCTCTCCATGAGTTTTGCTTCCTTAGGAGCCGTCATCGCATCCGCAATTTCCAACATGAAATAAAGCGTAACCACGACAGTCTGTCAAAAGTGGGCGTCCCATATAGCAGTTGCAGTGCTGACTTATGGAACGCCCACCTTTTTTATCCTCTCCTGAGAGGGGAACCTTACGGTACGCATCCCTGTATAGAGCAGTAAGTATTCACTCTGGCCACACGTTGATGCCCTACACCTATAATATTATACGCGCGCGCGAGGACATGCGGTCTGGACATACTTGCCTGCATGCAATTGGAGGAAGAAAAAGTACGAAGCTGACGATGATACAAATGACTAACTTACAGCTGTTGCAATGGCAAGCGACAAGACAACGTGAGATTGATGAATGCTGAAGGAAATAAGATTCACAAGAAAAAGGCAGAATATTTGCTGCTCTGCCGATGTATGTTAACAACAATGCCGATAAGGTTATTAACCTTACAGCAGTAAGGTTATTAACCCTACAGCCGCAAGGTTAATAACCTTATCGGCAAGAAAGTAGTATATCTATTCATTCATATTCATCATACTCACGTTAATATAGCGAAACCCTGCGGCAGTACAACACAAGTACCTTATGCCTTTTATTGCATGAACCACAGCACGACTTTGAACACATACTGCATGCGCTTTGAACAGCAAGTCCCGATACTACATAATATTCGCGAAAGCTTTTCAACGTAGTTGCAATCATACTCCCTATGTCACCGTCCTGTATACTCAGCATTATGCTTCCCTGACAGCAGACATCTCCGACTGCAACCGCGAAACTTCTTCTCACCCTCCTACAGTCGTCATCGGCTCCCCCCTGCCTACATCCTACGAAAACACGCGTCAAGACTGCGGAAAAACGTACTATCCAAGCCTCTGCACGTAAAAAACACAGAAAAACCAAAACATGAACATGAAAAAGCAGGAAAATATTTGGACAGTATCACTAAAAATAAGTACCTTTGCAACGTGGTTCACAGTGCAAATAATCATAATGGATGATGTCCTCCACAGCCATGCAGGCTCTGCAACACGGTCGGGAGAAACAATCAGCCGCTTATTTCACTGACCAATTATAAACCCATAAAACAAAAAATATACTACTATGGCAAAGAAATTCATTTGTACCGTATGCGGTTATGTCCATGAAGGCGATGCCG
>CAMGOT010000102.1 GCA_946060685.1 uncultured Bacteroidales bacterium | reverse complement strand
TGCATCCAAATAGAGCATTCAAACATAAAACTAATTTTGAACACCTACTTATCAAGCACTCCACCTTTTCAGAAAAGAATGACCGTCGCAAATCCTGAGGGGGGGACTTGCGGCGGTCATAGGGGGGGGGGGAGAATGGAAAACTATTCTTCCACTTTCCTTACAAACACATATCCGTGTGAGTTGCAGACACCGTTACAGGCCGTTTCCACCTCAAAGTAGAAAGGTACTCCAGCCTCAAAGGCGGTCTGCGTGATTCTGTAGGTCACAGCCGTATGCTGCCGGCCGATGGTGGCTTTCATCGGAATTTCTGCAAGTTGTTCGTCGCGTTTGTACTGCACGAGCTTGCCCAGCTGCATGTCGTTGCCGTGTGTGTGAACAAATGTCACGTCGTACGTGCCGTTGCCCACCATCTTTCCCGTGGCCTCAAATCTCCATGTGCCGGCATTCGGGGCAATCGACTGGGGCTTCCATTCTGCCACGAAGGTGCCATACTTCTCGTAGGCCGAGAAGTCGGGCTCGAAATAGATGGGCAGAGAGTAGTGGCGGCTGTTGATTTCCGTGATGGCGCGGAAATCGGTCTTTACGTCTACCTCCACAGGTGAGGAGTAGACAGCGGAGTGGCTGTGGGGGTAAGTGCCGTCGGTGGTGTAGCGTATGGTGGCACCATCCACAGGCGAGGCCAGTTCGAAGCGCACCTTGTCGCCAACTTCGGTCATGCTCACGATGTCGGGCTCCGGCACACGATAGTTGCAGTCCTTATGGTCAAGTCGGGCATAGTGGCTGCTGAGGCGCTGCTTGAAGTGCTGCCAGTTGCGGCTGGCATTGCTGCACCATCCCAGTTCCGCCACTGCCAGCAGTCGTGGGAAGGTCAGGTATTCAGCATATTTCTCCGAGCGGTTCTCGTTGAGTTGTGGCAGTTCCTGCAGCAGGGTGCCATGGATGAACTGGTCGCTCCAGAAGCATCCCTGGACTCCCAGTACGGTGGAAGCCTGCGAATAGTCGTTGACGGGCATGGAGTAGCATTTTTCGAGCGAGATGGGCGGCATCCATGTGGCTGCCTTGATTTCGCCGGGTGTGCTGCCCTCAGGAAAGTCGAGATAGAGGTTTGTGGCAGGTGCCAGAATGGCCTGGTGTCCGGTCTGTGTGGCAAGAATGGTGTCCTTCACCTCGTGCCAGATGAGTGCCACCACAGGCTGGCTCACTTTTCCTCGCATGATGATTTCTTCCCATCCCACCACGGTCTTGCCTTTCTTCTTCATCATGTCGGCCACGACGTTGGTGAGATATCCTTGCAGGTCCGACGCCTGGCTGAGACCCTCGCGCTGCATCACCTTCTGGCAAAGCGGACATTCCTTCCAGCGGTCGTAGACGGCCTCGTCGCCACCGATGTTGATATAGTTTGAAGGGAAAAGGCTGGCAGTCTCTTCCAGCACATCGGCAAGAAAATTGATGGAGGTCTCCTTGCCCACACAGAGCAAGTCGCGGCTGATGAAATGCTGGCGCGGCACCTCGTGCTGTTTGCCCGTACACGACAGCCAGGGGTAGGCCACCACGGCGGAAAGCATGTGGGCGGGGAATTCTATCTCGGGAATAATCTCCACATTCCGCACTGCAGCATATTCGATGATTTCCCTGATGTCGTCTTGCGAGTAGTAGCCGCCCAGGCGGTTTTCGTTCTGCCCGGCCCATGCCCCCACTTCCGTAAGCCGGGGATACTTCTTGATTTCAAGTCGCCATCCGGAATCGTCGATCAGGTGAAACTGCAGTTTGTTCATCTTGTACATCGCCATCATGTCGATGTAGTGCTTCACGAACTCCTTGTCGTAGAAATAGCGTGCCACATCCAGCATCATGCCTCGCCAGGGATGGTCAGGAGCATCGCTGATGCTCACCTGCGGCACCCGCCATTCTGTCTGGGGCTGAAGGGTGGAGTCATGAATGGCGGGGGGCAGTAGTTGCAGGAAGGTCTGGATGCCGTAGAACAGGCCGCCGGCGTCATGGCCGCAGATGTTTATGCGTTTGCCGTCCACCGTGAGGCGGTAGCCTTCGGTCTCTGCCACTCGCTGGGCATCGACCTCCAGCACCACGTCGGCCCGGCTCTTCTTTTCGGTCTGTTTCCAGCAGAATCCCGTGGAGCGGTGCAACACCTCTTGCAGATACCGGGCCTGCTGTCCGAGGACAGCATCATAAGCCATGGTCATGTCGGCACGCAGCAGGAGCGTGCCCTCATGCTGCTCCAGATGAACGGGCTGGGGAATGATGGAGACGGGCTGAGCCATAGCCCCCATGCTGAAGAGGGCGGCAAGCCCCGCTGCCGTCAGTCTGAAAATGGTTCTCAATCGTTTTATCATGGTATTTGAATTATGGGATATGCAATTTAGGGAGTGGGATTGTATGAACTGGGAAGAATGGCCGTGGTTGAAGAATGGCGGTCTTGCTGCATGTTTTCGGTCATTCACTTCAGAACATCAGTCGGCGAACCACCTGCAAAGTTAGCTTACATTGGCCGAACGTGCAAATTTTCGGCAGAAAATATCTTGCTGACGGGATATTGACCGTGACGTTCTATCCCCCAGGGCAGCCTGCGCGGCAGTGAAACAAACTGTCCGAAGCATACCTCAGGTGCTGTAAACGACAACGGGGACAACTTCCTCCATGAGCAGGATAGAAGATAAGGGTTGTCAAAGTTGTCCCCGTTGTCATTTTCTTGTCCGCGGGGAAAAGAAGGTATCTCTCGCCGGCATGCTTCCTGGCGTTCAGGATTTTTCTCCGGCCCGTGCGGTTTCTTTCGTTCCCCGTCCCTTCCTGGCACGACTGTGGAAATCGGCCATGCTTTGTGCCCAAAAAGCATGGCGGACGGAAATAATAGGGGTGTTGGCAAAAATAATAAAGGCTGTTTGCCTAAATAATAAAGGAAGAAGGCAGTATTTCAATGAAAAAAACGTAAATTTGCAGCCGAATGCGCATGGCCGGACATTATTGCCCCACTGCCATGGGCATGCCCTGCATCAAGCATAATCAAAACAACAATATCTATTATAAAAAGAGAATCCATGATACGCTTTTTCCGAACCCCTGCCAAAAGCATCATTGCCACCAGCGTCGACCACACGCTCAGCGCTGACGAAGTGAAGGAACTCTGCTGGCTCTATGGCCAGGCCGAAATGCTCGATGAGCAACACATCAGCGGATGGCACGTAGGCCCCCGGCGTGAGATGGTCACGCCCTGGAGTACCAATGCCGTAGAAATCACCCAAAACATGGGACTGCACGGCATCGTGCGCATTGAGGAGTATTTCCCCGTCGGCAGCGCAGAAGCCGACCACGACACCATGCTGCAGCGTATGTACGACGGTCTGGACCAGAATATCTTCACCGTCAATATCGAGCCGGCTCCCATCGTCAGCATCGAGAATCTGGAGGAGTACAACGAGGCGGAAGGTCTCGCACTCTCCCCCGAGGAGATAGAGTATCTCCATAAGGTCGAGGGACAGCTCGGCCGCAAACTGACCGACTCTGAGGTGTTTGGCTTCGCGCAGATCAACTCCGAGCATTGCCGCCACAAAATCTTTGGCGGTACATTCATCATCGACGGCGAGGAAAAAGAGTCCTCCCTCTTTGCCATGATCAAGAAGACCACGCAGGAGAACCCTGGGCGCATCCTCTCTGCCTACAAGGACAATGTGGCCTTCGCACAGGGCCCCATGATAGAGCTCTTCTCCCCTGCCGACCATTCCAAGCCGGATTATTTCCACACGAAGGAGGTGGAGAGTGTCATCTCCCTGAAGGCAGAGACCCACAACTTCCCCACCACGGTGGAGCCTTTCAATGGAGCTGCTACAGGTACCGGCGGTGAAATCCGCGACCGTATGGGTGGTGGTGTCGGCAGTTGGCCCATCGCTGGAACGGCGGTCTACATGACCTCCTATCCCCGCAAGGAAGGCGGAGTGCAGCAGTGGGAAAACCATCTGCCGGAGCGTCCATGGCTCTACCAGACGCCCGAGCAAATCCTGATAAAGGCTTCGAACGGTGCGTCCGACTTCGGCAACAAGTTCGGACAGCCGCTCATCTGCGGTTCTGTACTGACCTTTGAGCACAATGAGGTGGCGGCTGGCGAACGCTATGCCTACGACAAGGTGATAATGCTCGCCGGCGGTGTGGGCTACGGCACAAAGCGCGACTGCCTGAAGGGCGAGCCGCAGCCTGGCAACAAGGTGGTGGTGATGGGCGGCGAGAACTATCGCATCGGTCTTGGAGGCGGTTCCGTAAGTTCCGTCGAGACGGGACGCTATAGCAGCGGTATAGAACTCAATGCCGTGCAGCGTGCCAACCCCGAGATGCAGAAGCGTACCTATAATGTCGTGCGCGCGCTCTGTGAGGAGGATGAAAACCCCATCGTCTCCATCCACGACCATGGAAGTGCCGGACATGTGAACTGTCTGAGCGAGCTTGTGGAGGAGTGTGGCGGTCTGATTCATATGGACAAGCTCCCCATCGGCGATTCCACGCTGAGTGCCAAGGAGATTATTGCCAACGAGAGCCAGGAGCGCATGGGACTTCTCATCGACGAGAAAGCCATTGAGCATGTGCAGCGTATTGCCGACCGCGAGCGTGCGCCGATGTACACCGTGGGCGAGACCACCGGCGACCACCGCTTTGCCTTTGAGCAGGCCGACGGCGTGCGCCCCTTTGACCTCGCCGTGGAGCAGATGTTCGGCTCCAGTCCGAAGACCATCATGGAGGATGTGACTGTGGAACGCAAATATGAGGTGGCAGCCTATACCGACAGCCAGGTGGATGAGTATCTGAAGAACGTGCTTCGCCTGGAAGCTGTGGCCTGCAAGGACTGGCTGACGAACAAGGTCGACCGCTGCGTTTCCGGCCGTGTGGCACGCCAGCAGTGTCAGGGCGAACTCCAGCTTCCCCTCTCCGACTGCGGTGCCGTGACGCTCGATTATCGCGGCAAAAGCGGTATTGCCACAGCCATCGGCCATGCGCCTCAGGCCGCCTTGGCCGACCCCGCAGCGGGCAGTGTGCTGTCGGTGGCAGAGAGCCTGACCAATCTGGTATGGGCACCCTTGGCACAGGGTATGGAGAGCATCAGTCTTTCCGCCAACTGGATGTGGCCCTGCCGTGCGCAGAAAGGCGAGGATGCCCGCTTGTATACTGCCGTCAAGGCCCTGAGCGATTTCTGCTGCGCCCTGCAAATCAATGTCCCCACTGGAAAGGACTCGCTCTCGATGACACAGAAATATCCCGACGGCGAGAAGATCATCAGCCCGGGAACCGTCATCGTCAGTGCCGGTGGCGAAGTGAGCGACATCCGCAAAATCGTCAGCCCCGTAATGCAGAATGTGGCGGCCAGCCGTTTCTATCATATCGACTTCTCGTTCGATTCGCTCCAACTGGGCGGTTCGGCTTTCGCGCAGACGCTCGGCAAGGTGGGCAGCGATGTGCCTACCGTGAAGAATCCCGAGTATTTCCGTGATGCCTTTATGGCGGTGCAGCAACTTGTCAGCGAAGGTCTTGTCATGGCAGGCCACGACATCTCCGCCGGTGGTCTTGTCACGACATTGCTGGAGATGTGCTTTGCCAACACGAAGGGCGGTATCAGTGTCTGCCTCGACAAGTTCAAGAATGTCGACCTCATTCCCGCTCTCTTCGCCGAGAATCCTGGCGTAGTGATTCAGGTGAGCGATGCCGACAGTGCCCGAGTGAAGAAAATACTCGATGATGCCGGTGTGGGCTATGTGAAGATTGGCGTGCCGCAGGAGGCACACACACTGAGCGTGACGCTCGGCGGACGTCATTTCGATTTCAGCATCGACGAGATGCGCCGTGTATGGTATGACACTTCCTATCTGCTCGACCGTCGCCAGTCGATGGGCGGAAAGGCAGAGGAGAGGCGCGACAATCTGGGCAAGCTTCCACTCGACCTCCGTTTCCCCGAGAGCTTCACCGGAAAACTGGCACAGTGGGGACTCGACCCCGACCGCAAGACGGAGAGCGGACTCCGGGCTGCCGTCATCCGTGAGAAGGGTACGAACTCTGAGCGCGAAATGGCCTATTCCTTCTGGCTGGCAGGCTTCGACGTAAAGGATGTGACGATGACCGACCTCATCACGGGGCGCGAGACTCTCGACGATGTCAATGTCATCGCCTTCTGCGGCGGCTTCTCCAACAGTGATGTGCTGGGCAGCGCAAAGGGCTGGGCAGGTGCATTCCTCTTCAACCCCAAGGCAAAGGCGGCCCTCGACCGCTTCTATGCACGTCCTGACACTTTGAGCCTCGGTGTATGCAATGGTTGCCAGCTGATGGTGGAGTTGGGACTCCTCAACAACGACCATGCCGTGACCGATGCCCGCGACTTTGCCCAAATGCTCCACAACGACAGCCATAAGTTTGAGAGCGCATTTGTCAGTCTCGCCATTCCTCAGAACAACAGCGTGATGTTCGGCAGCCTTGCCGGAAGCAAGATTGGCACATGGGTGGCACACGGCGAAGGCAAGTTCCACCTGCCCCTCGACGAGAGTGCCTATAATATTGTAGCGAAATTCGACCGCTCCGGTTATCCTGGCAATCCCAACGGTTCCCGCTATGATGTGGCAGCCATTGCCAGTGCCGACGGACGCCATCTCGCCATCATGCCCCATCCCGAGCGCACCATCTTCCCCTGGCAGTGCGGCTTCTATCCCTCCGACCGTGTGCTGACGGATGATGTCACTCCCTGGATCGAGGCCTTTGTCAATGCCCGCAAGTGGGTGGAGGCACACAAGAACTGACAGCCTTTGAACGGATAGGCAGGCAGTCAAAATTAGTTTCTGAATGGATTTGGAAGGCAATTTCGACTGCCTGCTTGATACGACGACAGCCGCCAAGCTTATAGGCCTGGCGGCTGTCGTTGTATTGGCTCTCTGCACCGGGAGTTTTTATTAACCTGTCTTAATACTTAACTTATCTTGTGTCAAATTTATACTGCTGCACAGCAGTGTGTAGGCGTGCCGCCCATTCTCTTTACCACTATGTAACTTTCATTCTGCAGTTTTGATGATGCAATTATAGGTGCAACGGTCTTTTTAGGGGTTGCATCATTCTTGATGGAGGAAAGAATATCTGAGGAGCATGCAGTACCTTTCTCTCCCCTTTTTTTAACTGACAGACGGGTTTAATCGCGGTGATAAACCATTTCCATTTCTCCTTTCAGCAGCACCAGACTGTCGGCCTCCTGCTGACAGATTCTCAGCGTGTCGGCGAAGTCGATGGTCTGTCCGTTTCCTATGCTTTGCCCGCTGATGATCAGCGTGTCGGCATTTTGCTCCCAACGCTCATATTTCAGCGTTGCCATGCCGATGGAAGTGGCTTTCCCGTCGGCACTGAGTTCAAAGCCCTGTCGCAGTTCAGGCATTCCCGGCACTGGCTGTGTCCATGTCCCGACGAGTGTCTGAGGCTCTTCGGCAGCAGTTGCGGGAGTTTCCTTTGCTGCACAAGATGTCAGGACAAGGGCAAGCAAGGAGAGGTTAAACGTAACGGTTTTCATGTTGGTGGATAGTTTCTTGGTTTTAAAGGTATGGTATGGAAAAATAAAGGTTAATGAAGGGGCAGAACCTCGATAAAACCCCTGTCTGTGAGTTTGGTGGTCAGCAGGAGCTTCCGATTTATCTCAAGTTGAGCGCATTCTGCACATTCCCTTACTGCTTCTTGAGGTCGAAGCTGAAGGTGGTGGGGATGAAGGTGGGCAGGGGAACCTTCATTTCGCCCATACTCAGCAATACGTTCTGGGCGGTGATGGCAAACTTCATGCGGCCATCGGCCACGCTGTAGGTTCCCTTCTCGGTGGCAGCTATCTCCACTTCCACTTTGAACTGCTGTGGCTCCTTACCCTCTTCCGCGGGGAGGTTGAACACGAGTTGCAGAGGTTCTGCATGGAAAGTCAGGGAGACACTGTCCTGTGCGGCAGCCACCGTAGCATCATAGTTGATGGCATAGTGGATGGGGTCGAGTTTCTCCACAATCATTTCTGCTGCTTCTTCATCGCCAAGAATCGATACCACGATGTCCTTCACAGGGAAATCGCTGAAGCATACGGAATCGTCCTTCACCGTTGCCTTCACATCGGCGACGGCAGCATCGGCGCTATCGCCGGCTTCTGCCAGCGTCATGGTCATCAGGCCCGCATAGTCGCCATAGACCATGGTGGGTTCAATGGGGTCGATGGTAGGCTCCTGCACATCATCGTCGTCATCGCAGGACACCAGTCCGAACATGCCTGCCGCCATCATCGTGGCTGCAAAAAAAAGCTTGGTAGGAATAAAGTTCTTTTTCATTTTTTGTTCTCTTCTTTATGTGTTATTGTGTTGTCAGTAAAAAGGAATATAAGTTCTGTGAGTATTATGAAAGAGATATTGCTTGCTGTTTGAGTATAGGAGGAGGGGGAGAGGAGTTTCCTGCCCCGTCCATAGTATAAATGCAGGAAAAGGCAATACATTGCACCGAAAAGAGGAAAAAAGTTGTCACACGCTGTCCCTGTTGTCGTCAAAATAAAATGACAACTCAGAAAACTGTTTACTTTTTAGTTATGTTCTCAAAAGCAAACTATAAAAGGTACATCAAAGTGGACACCCTGTTTCGCAAGCAGTTTCGGCAACTTGACAAACGTTGAATGCACGTCCCGAACGTTTGTTGTCAAGCATCAACTACTTGCAAAACTCAATTTATTTCACAAATGTACAGCGGGAAATTTCCGCGTTCCAACGTTTATACCTATATTTGCATCATCAACATATCCAGGGGCTAACAATGGTGCTTGCGGCTATATAGGGATTGTCGTTTAATTCCGAGGAATTGATATTGGTTGACGAGGGTAT
>CAMGOT010000101.1 GCA_946060685.1 uncultured Bacteroidales bacterium | reverse complement strand
CGTAGACATTTTATGTCTTTTCTTTTTCTTTCCGTTAGGCATAGTGGTGAATATTTATTTGTGTAAATTAGTGAATAGTTCGAATGGCATAGGCCAGATAGCATTCCCCTAATGGAGCGTTATGCTTCTTCTTCATTCTCCGCACCCGCCACCCTTGCCATGAAGGATTTTGAGGGTTTGAATGCGGGGATATTGTGAGCAGGGATGATGAGGGTGGTATTGCGCGAAATGTTTCTGGCAGTCTTCTCTGCGCGCTGTTTGATGATGAAGCTTCCAAAACCGCGAAGGTAGATATTCTGCTCGTTTGCCATACTTTCCTTTACGGTCTCCATAAAGGCTTCCACGGTAATCAAGACGATGTTCGGTTCGATTCCCGTCTTATCGGCTATTTCCTTTACGATATCTGCTTTTGTCATTTTGTTTTTGAGAGAATAGTTCAAGGGGAATCCCTTGCGGATTCCCAAGGGTGGGATAGTACGAAAAATAATGCTGCCTATGGACCGAAGAGCCCCATGGCCTGAGCATACTCCCTGCCGTGCATAGTCCTTGTCAAGACCGTAGTTGTGTTGGTGGTGCCGATGTTCGCATCTCCTTGTTTTCTTGAGGCTTGGCTCGGTGTGTCCGCACTTCTGCCACGAGGAATTTCCTGCGGGTCTCCTGCGGGTCAGAGAATACTCAATCTTGCTGCAAAGTTAGTGCTTTTTGTCTTGATTAGCAAAGTTTTAGCATTATTTTTCCCGTAAACGGGTGGAAAACCACCTTTATTTGCCGTTTGCGGTTGTCATTGGTATCTTCTCCACCCGGCGTACGTGGCGACCTCCCTCGAAGGGTGTGGCAAGGAACTCGTCCATGATGTGGCGTGCCGTGTCTGTGTCGATGAAGCGTCCTGGCATGACGAGTACATTGGCATCATTATGCTGGCGGGCGAGATGGGCAATCTCAGGCATCCATACCAATGCCGCACGTACTTGGGGGTGCTTGTTGAGGGTCATGGAGATTCCTTCGCCGGAGCCGCAGATGGCTATGCCGTTGGTGCATTCTCCTGTCTCCATGCCATGGGCCAGAGCGTGGGCATAGTCGGGGTAGTCGCATGAGGCTTCCGAATCGGTGCCATAATCTATAAAATCCATGCCTTTTTCCGTAAGATATTTCTTGACGTATTCCTTGAGGGGAAATCCGGCATGGTCGCTTGCTAATCCTATTTTCATGTATGTATATTATTTGTCGAGAAATGCTTTTACCTCGTTGTAGATGTTGGCAGGGTTGAAGCCAAACTTCTCATCGAGCACGCTGAAGGGTGCCGATGCTCCGAAGTGGTCGAGTCCGAAAACCTTTCCGTTCTGTCCGCACAGTCCCTCCATGTTGACGGGGAGTCCGGCAGTAAGTCCGAACACTTTCACTCCCGATGGAATCAGGCTTTCACGGTATTCGGCAGGCTGGTCGCGGAATCGCTGTTCAGAAGGCACGCTGACCACTCTTGCCTTTATGCCGTCGGCAGCAAGGAGTGCAGCCGTGTCGACGAGAGTGCTCACTTCGGAACCGTTTGCCACGAGCACGATGTCGGGATTCTCGCAGGGGAGGGCCGCATAGCCTCCGCGCCAACTGTCGTAGACTGTTCCGGCAGGAAGGTCCTTCACGTTCTGCCGGCTGAGAATCAGGCCTGTAGGAGTGTCGGTATTCTCCATTGCCATCTGCCAGCATACGGTGGTGTCGTGAACATCCGCGGGTCGTAGCACAAGCATGGAAGGCTTTCCGGCATGATTGTGGAGCTTCTCCATGAGTCGCAGCTGTGCCTCCTGTTCAATAGGCTGGTGGGTGGGGCCATCCTCGCCTACTCGGAAGGCATCGTGGCTCCATACGAACTTTACGGGAAGTTGCATCAGGGCTGCCATGCGGATGGCGGGCTTCATATAGTCGGAGAATACGAAGAAGGTGCCCATGGCAGTGAAGAATCCGCCGTGCAGGCTGATACCGATGCAGATACATGCCATCGTCAGTTCGCTCACTCCTGCCTGGAGGAATCCGCCTCCAAAGTCATCGCGCGTAATATTATAGGAGTGCTTCAGGAAGCCGTCGGTCTTGTCGGAGTTGGAAAGGTCGGCCGAGCTGACAATCATGTTCTGGCAATGCTCAGAGAGCATGGCCAGAACGGCTGCACTACCGGCACGCGTGGGACCGTTGTCTTTTTGCTGTACGGTGTCCCAAGGCAGCTCGGGTGCCTTTCCGCTGAACCATTGCTTCATCTTTTCCGCCTTCTCCGGATTGGCCTTTGCCCATTCGCCCTCTTCTGCATGCCGTTCTGCTACAATGCCTCTCAGTTCGTTCAGGCGGTTGGCATAGAGTTCTGCCACTTCCGGCCGAATGTGGAAGGGGTCGTCCGGGTTTCCGCCCAGGTTCTCCACGGTGTTACGATAGGCATCTCCTCCCAGTGGCGCACCGTGCGTTTTGCAGTTGGCCTCATAGGAAGAACCGTCGGCCTGGCGAGCGCCCTTTGCCATCACGCAATGTCCGATGATAAGTGTCGGGCGGTTAGTCTCTTGCTGTGCAGCATCCAGTGCAGCACGAATCTGCTCAGGATCGTTTCCGTTGATTTCGAGCACATTCCAGTTCCATGCACGATATTTCATGACGGTATCCTCGCAGCTCACCTCGCTCGTCATGGTAGAGAGCTGAACCTCGTTGGCATCATAGAACATGATGAGGTTGTCCAGTCCGAGTGTACCCGCCAAGCGTCCTGCGCCTTGGCTGATTTCCTCCTGCACGCCGCCATCGGAGATGTAGGCATAAATCTTCTCTTTCTTGAATCCCGGGTTTCCTGTGCGGGCATACATGGCCTTTGCTGCAATGGCTGCTCCTACGGCGAAGGTGTGTCCTTGTCCAAGAGGGCCGGAGGTGTTTTCGATGCCGCGGGTGAAATCCTTTTCGGGATGTCCGGGGCATACGGTTCCCCATTGGCGGAAAGTCTGCAGTTCTTCGATAGTGTAGCGTCCAATCAGTGCCAACTGAGCATAGAGCATGGGGCTCATGTGTCCTGGGTCGAGGAAGAAGCGGTCGCGGCATTCCCATGTGGGAGCATCGGGATCGAAGGTCAGGTACTCGCTGTAGAGGACGTTGATAAAATCGGCACCGCCCATGGCACCGCCAGGATGTCCGGACTTTGCTTTTTCCACCATGCTGCACGCCAGAATGCGTATGTTGTCGGCAGCGGAATTGAGGGTTTGGATAGAGGGTTTCATTATGCGGGTTCTTAAT
The DNA here is from genome assembly GCA_946060685.1 of uncultured Bacteroidales bacterium. GTDB lineage: Bacteria > Bacteroidota > Bacteroidia > Bacteroidales > Bacteroidaceae > Alloprevotella. Next base: position 5,624 of record CAMGOT010000101.1, on the reverse strand, counting down.
GATTTTTTTACTTGGAGTGAATGTTCGGCATCAACCGATGCAGCGATACTCTCTGCTGCTATCAGCAGTCATTACAAAGTTTGACGCGCAAATTTACACGAAAACTATCGTATGGCCAAGACTTTGGGTGACAATCGCACATTTTAGTTTCTTTTGTGCTTAGTTTTGCCATGTTCTCTCACAGGGAATGGCGGCGGGGAGGGATGAGTGGGGGAGGAATCGGCAAATCCTATTTGGTTGCCCTCGGTCTCTCTCTGTTCTCTGGCAGGCTATTCATGCAGTGTCTTCACAAAAGGACCAAATGACAGTGTGTCAGCATGAGCGCAACGATGACTATGCTGCTTGCAGTAAATCCTGCGTTCAACCGACGGGATGCCTTGGCCTTGTCAAGCCTTAACTCCCTGCATAGCTAAACCGTGTAAGATCATGGTAAGGGTTAAATTAAAGTCCTCCCTTTTTGAGGCGAAAAGAGAGCAAAAGATGACAATCGTGCGCCATCTTTCGGCAAATGTTTTGGCAGAGATGAAAATATCCCCCTACTTTACATATTTTTTCGTACCTTTGTCGCGAGTTGCGTTTTTGCAAAACCAAAGCTTTACACCATTTTTTTGACAAGCATTTACAAAAAAACAATATGAAACAAACGACCATCAAGTTGGCAGACATAGCAGGCCGATGCTGGCTTCGCCGCAAACTCCTGCTGGTGAATTTCGGTCTGGCATTCGTTCTTTCCGCAGCCTACATCTTCTGTATTCCCCGGTATTATCGCGCCCAGGTGCGGGTAGCCCCTGAAGAGTCGGCAGGCGGAAGCATCAGCTCGCTCTCCTCGATAGCCTCCAATTTCGGGTTCGACCTTGGAAGCGGAGCCACCACCGATGCCATTTCCCCAGAACTCTATCCCGATGTGTTCGAGAGCAATGATTTCGTGGCCGACCTCCTGAGCATACGCATTAAGAGTGCCGATGGAAGTTTGAAGACTACCTACTACGATTATATGCTGAACCACCAGCAGTCGACACCCTGGAGTCCCGCCGTGAAATGGTTGAAGTCGCTTTTACCCTCGCCGAAGTCGCCTGTGCCAGCCGGGGGTGGGGGAGACGATGAAGAGAAGGTACGGGAAGCCCCCAGTGGCCGGAAATATGTGGAAGGCGTGGACCCCTTCTGTCTGACAATGCGGCAGACGATGCTGATGAACACGGTGAAGAAGAACATCAAATGCCAGATCGACAAGAAAACGGGTGTTCTGACCATACAGGTGACCGACCAGGATCCTCTCATTGCCGCCACACTGGCTGACAGCGTAAGGGTGCGGCTGCAAGAATACATCACCGCTTACCGCACGAGCAAGGCACGCGTGGACGTGGCTTATTATAGCGAACTGGTGGAGCAGAGTTTCATTGCCTACCGCAAGGCGCAACGGGAATATGCCGCCTTTGCCGATTCCCATAAGGAGAGCGTGCTGGCAGCCGTGAGCACACAGGAGACCAATCTGGAGAACGAGATGGAAGGCACCTATGCCACCTTCAATGCCCTGCGTACACAGTTGCAAAGTGCAGAGGCAAAAGTTCAGGAGCGCACACCCGCCTTCAGCGTACTGGAAATAGCCACCGTACCCGTGAAGCCTGCTGGACCGAAGCGCATGATTTTCGTAGGCGCAATGTGTATGCTCATGATGCTGGGCACTGTAGTATGGCTTTTCCGACATGAGATACAACAACACATTACCCATGACGCGGCTGCCGAGCGAGCATAAGGAGATTCCCGACATCAACCTCGCACTGATGGTGCGGGCCATGTCGGCCCATAGGCGGCAGGTAGGCATAAGCCTGCTGCTCGCACTGGTGTGTGGCATCATTGTCAGTTTCTGCATCGACCGCTCCTACCACAGCCAGACACAGGTGGTGCTTGTCCACGACCTGTATGCCACACAAGGTCTGAAAAATTCGACCGTGCGCCTGGGCATCAATGTAGGACGCCTGAAAAACTTTGATGCCTATTTCGCCCTGATGTACCCTGAACTGATGCGCGACAGCCGACTCGTAGCCCATGCCCTCTTCACTCCCGTCGTCACGTGCCGGGGCGAGCGGATGCTTTTCGGCGAATATCTCCGGCATCACCATACCCCCCTCACGGCTGCCGACCGCAATCTCATGCACCCCTCGCCGACCCTCGACAGTCTGCTGCGTAAAGGCCGAAACTACGTAAGGCTGCGCGGAGATTCCCGAAAGGAGACCGTGATGGTCGACGTACACAGCGACGACCCCTTAGTGAGTGAACAGGTATGCCGCAGTGTCAGCCGCTTTCTACAGGATTTTATCCGCGACTATCGATTGTCGAAGCAGCGGAGCGAGGTGGCCCACTTCAGGAAAGTCATGGAGGAGCACAAGGCTAAGTTGGAGGCCGCACAACGGGCCTACGTGGATTTTGCCGACAGCCATTGGGGGCAGTTGGACCCTTCTGTGAGCGCGCACATTCGGCAGTTGGAGGACGAAGTGCAGAATGCCCGCCATTTATATGAGGGCGTGAAGGTAGAATGTCAGGTGGCGGAGTTCCGCCTGCAGGACATGACTCCGGCATTTCTCGTCATCGAAAGCCCTTCGGTGTCAAGCCGGAAGACGGGAATCGACCGCATCTTCCTCTGCTGTGCATGCATGGTGCTTGCTGGCCTCTTCTCCATATTATATTTTATAAGGCGTGAGCTTTGGGCACAAATCATACGATGAAAATCTCTGACAACCGCAAGAACATATTGCAAAACCTGGGCTGGAGTGTCGTGGGCAAGATGACCACCCTCACCGGCAGCCTGGTGGTGGGACTCATTGTGGCACGCTATCTCGGGCCGGAGCGTTACGGACTGATGAATTATGTCATCAGCGTGGTGTTTCTTTTCCAGACGCTTTCCGTGTTCGGCCTCGACCAGATAGAAGTGCGGGAGGAAGCGCGCGCTCCTCAGGATTTCCGCTCCATCATCGGCACAGCCTTCGCCATCCGTCTCGTGCTTGCCGCCATTGCCCTCAGTGCCGTCGTGGCATGGGCATGGATTTTTGAGGAAGATGCCTATGTCTCGGCCATGATATGCCTCTATGCCCTGACGATATTGTGCGGCACGCTGAATGTGGTGCGCAATTATTTCATGGCCATCGTGCAGAACAAATATGTGGTGAAGTCGGAAATTACGCGCACGCTGGTGGGGATGACAGTGAAGATTGCCCTCTATCTAGCCGGAGCCAGTCTCACCTGCTTCATTGCCGCCTGCGCCTTCGATTTTGTGCTGCTGGCTTCAGGCTATGTCGTAGCCTATCGCCGCCGGGTGGGGCCGCTCAGCGAGTGGAGGTTTGATGCCCGGTGGTGCCGCCTGCTGCTTCGGGAATCCTTTCCCCTGCTGCTCACCACTGCTGCAGTAGTTGTCTATCAGCGTATCGACCAGGTGATGATAGGCAGGATGGTCAGCAAGGAATCCGTGGGATATTTCAGTACGGCAAGCCGCTTTGTGGAAGTGCTGATGTATATTCCTATGATGCTGGCACAGACCATATCCCCCGTGCTGACGCGTATCCGCAGTCGTAGCGAGCAGGTTTATGCCGCACGCGCACAGACCTTTATGAACATCAGCGTCTGGCTGAGCATATTTGCCGGTGGCCTGACATCGATACTGAGCTACTGGATTATCCTTTTGCTCCTGGGCCCTGCATATCTGCCGGCAGTAGGAGTGCTGCAAGTCATGGCCTTCAAGGCGGCCAGTGTGGCCCTGTCGAATACGGCCGGCACCATGCTTGTGGTGGAAGGCCTGCAGAAATGGGCCATCTTCCGCGACCTGCTGGGATGCCTTGTGTGCGTGGGACTGAACTGGATCTTGCTCCCCCGATATGGCATCATGGCCGCAGCCTATGTGGCTATTGCCAGCAATATAGCCGCAGGGTGGCTGGCCGACCTCTTTATTCCTGCCTATCGGCATCTCTTCCGGATGCAGACCCGCGCGCTCTGCCTGGGATGGGCCTCACTCTTCAGGCTTTCTGAGCTCAGGGGGAATCCCGAAAATCGGGAAACAAGGGAAACATAATCCTTCCCCTCCCCCCCCCCTCCTGCAGCGGCACTCAGTACTCCCTTTCGGTCTCATCCCTCTCTCCCCACACTTTATCTCCACAGCATTCCATGTATATCCTTCCATTCCTCTGGTTCACCTTCCTGACCATTCTTCTTTGGCGAAAGCACAAAGGGGTGGACATCTCCGTGTATATGAGTGCGCTGTATGCCCTGACCTCATTCCTGGCCATCGTGATCGTGGCAGGCGATATGCTGGGCGAAGGCGGCATTCTGTTCTACAATGAGGATGCCGAGTTTGGACTGGTGCCCACCGTAATCTACTGTGTTTTCCTGACCATGAGTATCGTGCCCTTCCACCTGGTGTATATCCGCGAGGTGAAGGAAATCACGTGCAATGCTCCTATCCTGCTCGATGCCGTCAGCCTTTTTCTCATCGTGGAAAGTTTTGTGAATCTCTATCTTGTAGCTGACTCCACGCTCGACATTCTTTCGGGCGACCTGGCAGCCATTCGCAGCAGCGTGTATGCCGGCGACGAGACTCCAGCGCAGATGAAGGCAGAGACAATGGGCTATCTCTTCCGTCTGTTCACCTATTTCAACGTCTCCACACTCCTTTGTCTGCCGATACTGGGATTCAATCTCTGCTTCAGGCAGAAGCCGTGGTGGTGGAATCTGCTGCTCTTCTTTGCAAGCCTCAGCCTGCCGATTGCCGGCATCCAGAGTGCCGACCGCACGGATTTCGTATTCTGGGGACTGATGCTCCTCTACTGTTTCGTATTCTTCTGGCCCCATAGTTCCAGCAGGCTGCGCCGAATCGTCATCCTTTCCCTTTCCCCCATCGTGGTGCTGGGAGTGGTGTATGTGACAGCCGTCAGCCAGTCGCGTTTTGAAAACCAGAACGGTGGTGCTGCCGGACGCAATGTGCAGTATGCCGGGCAAGGCTATGTGAACTTCTGCTTTTTCTGGAAATATGCCAATTATGACGAGTTGGCCCTGGAGCGGATATTTCCTGCCTACAGCCACTTCGTCAAGAAAGTCGACTCCAATGCCAAACGCCGCGAGGAGCGTTCGGGCCGACAGGGCTTCTTCATCAGCGTGTTTGCCACCTTCATCGGCGACCTGATGCTCGACACCTCCCCTGTGGGAATGATGATATGGGTCATCTGCTTTACCCTCTTCGGACTGCTCCTGGTGCGCTCCTCCCACCGCACGCTCTATGATGTGTCGGAGGTGCTGCTGCTCTTCGTCATGGCGTGCATACCGCTTTTCGGCATCTTCTACTATCGCTTCTCCGCCTTCTTCTATTCCATCATGCTCATGCTCGCCCTCCTCCTCTATTTTAATTCCAAATATAGGGTGCGACTGTAGAGAGGCGGGGGCAAAAGTAGAGGTGCAGGCTGAAATAGGATGGAAATGCCATCAGAAATGAGCAAAACGGAGGAAAAGTCTGCCAAAATCCGTTGTTTACAGGGGAAAAGTACTTCAACTCTTGCAGGAAGATACTACATTTGCACCCCAAACGTATCGGGCCTGACTGGATTTGACAGCGGGACGAGATGGTACGTAAGCATGCGGTGAGC
>CAMGOT010000100.1 GCA_946060685.1 uncultured Bacteroidales bacterium | reverse complement strand
CGTAAAGTACTGAACAGCAGGAAAAACGGACAATTGAATATCAAACTTGGGTTAAGCATTTTATACAGATTTATGAACTAAAAATGGCGAGTTAAAGAACTTGCGAAACTTGAATATAGAGTACCTCTAAAACAAAGCATCTCCGAGAAGTCAGTCCTCTAACTCTCCCGGAGATGCTTTCCGTCTGTGCCTCCTTTCCGGCAACTGACAGATTTGAAAGATTTCGGATTAAAGGGTGTTCTTTAAATTATCTTGGCTTTGCCTTCCTCCTTGACTATCGACCTCCTCCTTGGTACCTCGGCCATTCAGGCGAGCTTGGCTTTTCCTTGCTTTGCCACGACTCGAGATCGTCCCAGCAATGCTTGGCCTATCTGCTCGCTGTTCCAAAGCTTGATGGCTCTCAGTTTGTCGTCGGCAGAGGCGAATTTTTAGCTATCGTAAAGTAGTTATTTTGTTTTGCAAGCACGCGCAAAACTGGCTATGCAAGTGCTTAGCAAGCAAAAATACTGTACGAGAGGTGGAAAAGCGACCTAGCAGATACCCTTTGAATCAAATTTATAGATTATCCCTAAAAATATCGCATTCAAAGCTTTTGGTCTGAACGAGGAAATGCCTCCTTCTTTTCAATAGCGGAGGATTTGGCCAAGTTGCAGTTTCGTACGTTTACTGATATTGTTGCGACGGCAAAGGTCGCGTATGGAAACGCCTGTGCGCTTCGATATGGAATACAGGCTGTCGCCCTTCTTCACCTTATAGACTTTTCCCTTAGCACTGGCTTTAGCAGATGATGTGCGTGCCTGAGGCTCCTCCCCATCATGCTGTGCCAGCAACTGCTCATTCTGCGCATCGTTTCCGGATGCTGATGCCAGAGCCAGACTGCTTCCATCGCCACGCTCTGGCCTGAAATTAGGATTGATATAATCGTAGAAATCGCACGTCACGTCCTGATTCACGAAATCGAAGAGCAGTGCAGGATCAATGGCCTGCCCCAGGAGACGTGTCTCAAAGTGCAGATGCGAACCCGTGCTGCGTCCCGTGTTTCCACCCAATCCGATTGGTTCTCCTGCACGCACTTCATCGCCCACTTTCACCAGTTGCTTGCTCAGATGGCCGTAGATGGTCTCCAACCCGTTGCCATGTCGCACCACAATGTATTTTCCATAGCCTCCGGCCTCATATTTCACAATGCGCACCTTTCCGTCGAAAGCACTGACGATGGTGTCACCAATATACACTTTCACATCTATACCCTTATGGTTGCGTCCAAAAGCCGGACGATAGCCGAACTTGGAGGTCACCACACGACTTGGCGTAGGCATAGCAAATCCTCTGAGGTCGATGCGGAATTTCTCCGGCAGGAGGTTGTCGTTATAGCAATGCACGCGGTCAGTGTTCCACGATGTATAGAGTTCTCCCGCCTCATAGTTGTTCACCACCTTCCTTCTGTTGAGCACACGGCTGATGGCCACGCTGTCGATGGTTTTCATTTTACGGTCGATGGGAGCCTGCCTTGCTATCAAGTCCTGAGCCTGTGCAGGAATGGCGGCCAGCAGTGCAGCGGCACCGAATAGCAATGAGAGGATACGTGTAGGTTTCTTCAGGATGCGAAAGGATATCTTTTTTGTGCTTATCATGGGCTTAAGTCTATTTCAAGATGCAAATTCACGGTGCAAAGTTAATATGAATTTTACAATTGCCCAATATTTTCTTCATTTTATGTGCATATTTTTTTGTAAAAAAAGGCATTTTGTACCTCTTGCGTACCACTCTGAAAAGGATTTTGTAACTTTGCAGGCTGAAAGTCAAGGGATTCATGGGGTTTTCATGTCTTTTCCGCATCGCGTGTACTGGCAGCCATGGATTTCGGAAGTGTGGGTCGCGGGCGTCAGTTGCCCTGCCCCACTCCCCTTTTTTTATTAAAAGAAACAGTTTATTTTCAAGAACCAGCAAACCCGAAAAATAATGATATCCATCGAACATCTCTCGGTAGAATTCTCCGCTCGTCCGCTGTTTTCCGATGCCTGCTTTGTGGTCAACAAGCGCGACCGCATAGCTCTCGTCGGAAAGAATGGTGCAGGAAAGTCCACCATGCTCAAAATCATTGCCGGCCAACAGCGTCCGAGCAGCGGAAACGTGGCGATGCAACGTGATGTGAGTGTGGGCTATCTTCCCCAGGTGATGGTGCTTTCCGATGACACCACCCTGATTGCGGAAGCGGAAAAGGCTTTCGGCCATATTCACGAACTGGAGGCTCAAGTGGCACAGTTGAACCATGAGATGACAGAACGCACGGACTATGACTCCCCGGAATACATGGAACTTGTAGAGGCCTTCACACGCGAAAGCGAGCGTCTGGAACTGATGGGTGCCCAGAACTATCGTGCCGAAATCGAGCGCACGCTGCAAGGCCTGGGCTTTGAGCGTTCTGACTTTGACCGCCCCACACGGGAGTTCTCCGGAGGCTGGCGTATGCGCATCGAACTGGCAAAACTGTTGCTTGCACGCCACGATGTGCTGCTCCTCGACGAGCCCACGAATCATCTTGACATCGAGTCCATACGATGGCTGGAGCAGTTTCTCGCCCGCAGCAGTTCCGCAGTCATCCTCGTGTCGCACGACCGTGCCTTCATCAACAATGTGACGACCCGCACTCTGGAAATTTCCTGCGGACAGGTGATTGACTATCGTGTGGCTTACGATGAATACGTGCGGCTAAGGGCCGAACGCAGGGAGACCCAACTGAGGGCCTATGAGAACCAGCAGAAGGAAATGGCAGAAATACGCGATTTCATCGAACGCTTCCGCTATAAACCCACGAAAGCCGTGCAGGTGCAGAGTCGCATCAAGCAGCTGGAGAAGATGGTGCCGATTGAAATCGACGAGGTGGACAATGCCTGCCTCCACCTGAAATTTCCCCCATGCCAACGCAGTGGCGACTTTCCCGTCGTCTGTGAGGAAGTGGGCAAACGCTATGGCGACCACACGGTGTTCAGCGATGTGAACCTTCGCATCCGCCGCGGGGAAAAAGTGGCTTTCGTAGGCCGCAACGGCGAGGGAAAATCCACCCTCGTGAAATGCATTATGGGCGAGATTCCTTTCTCAGGCTCTCTGACCATCGGCCATGGGGTGGAAATAGGATATTATGCCCAGAACCAGGCTCAAATGCTCGACGAGAGCCTTACCGTCTTCGACACCATCGACCGTGTGGCAAAGGGCGACATCCGTCTGAAAATCCGCGACATCCTGGGAGCATTCATGTTTGGCGGAGAGGCCTCGGAGAAGAAGGTCAAGGTGCTTTCCGGTGGAGAACGCAGCCGTCTGGCCATGATCAGCCTTCTGCTCGAACCGATGAACCTGCTGATTCTCGACGAGCCTACCAATCATCTTGACATGCGCACGAAGGACGTGCTGAAGGAGGCCATACTGGCATTCGACGGCACGGTCATCCTGGTAAGCCACGACCGTGAGTTTCTCGACGGCCTGGTGACGAAAGTCTACGAATTTGGAGGCGGCAAGGTGCGCGAGCACATCGGCGGCATTTATGATTTTCTCCGCAAGAAGGACATCGACACGCTGGATGCCCTTCAGAACCTTCAGGAGAGCTCGCGAGTGGCAGTGGGCCACGCTGGAACTTCGCCCTCAGCCTCCCAGGAAAAGGCCGCTCCTTCCGAGGGCGCGCTTTCCTATGCCGAACAGAAGGAGCAGGCTCGCCAACGCAGAAAGCTGGAGCAAGCCGTGAAAGATGCGGAGCGACACATCGAAGAGCTGGAGGAACAGATTGCCGACCTCGAAGCGCAACTGGCCACACCGGAAGGAGCCTCCGACACCAACCTCTTCTCGCAATATGGCGAACTGAAAAACCTCCTCTCTGAGGCCGAGGACAAATGGGCTGAGGCTCTTGAAGCCTTGGGATAAACAGAGTCACGCCTGCGGTCACTTCCCGAGACCTGTTGCCGGAACAATGGCTTCAGCCCTTTCGAGAGCGTTTCTCCCTGACTTCCTTACCCATAAAGAAAAAGAAGCGGACGGGATGGCAACAAACCAACCTTTTAAGGGAATAGCCACACCGCAACACATCCTAACAGAAGCATCAACACAAAAGCAATAACCACCTGAGGAATAAAGGATTACGCATCATCACCATACGCTTCCACATATGGCTGCAGAGAGCGCATCCCCCACTTCCCCACAAAGCATCACACGACGCAGTATGAACATCAAGTATCTTCTTTCTGCCCTCGCCCTCGTTTCGGGCACCTGCATGGGGCAGAGCCTCGGCACAGGCATTGAGCGTGCCAACATGGACCTTACGGCCAAACCCGGAGAGAACTTCTTCCAGTATGCTGGAGGAGGATGGATGGCGGCAAACCCGCTCGATGCCGAACATGCTCGCTACGGACATTTCAACAAACTCAACGAGACCAACCAGGAGCGGTTGCGGCAAATCATCCTCGACCTTTCGGCCAGCAAGAGCGAGGCTGGGACTTTGGAGCAGAAAATAGGCGGCCTGTACCGTTTGGCCATGGACTCCACACGCCTCAACGCCGAAGGGGCAACCCCCATACGTCCGCTACTCCAGCGCATCAGGGAGACGACAAACAAGACAGAACTCTTCGTCATGCAGAGCACGCTGGGACATTATGGCATACCGGGATGGATCACCTCCTATTGCGGTGCCGACGAGAAAAACGCAGGGCAGAACATCGTACAGATTGCACAGCCTCACCTTACGCTGGGGCAGCGGGACTATTATCTTGAAGAGGATGCCGCCATGCAGGAAATCCGTGAGGCTTACGTGAAATACGCAGCCGACCTCTTCCGCCTTGTGGGCGACGACGATGCCACTGCCCAACGGAAGGCACAGGATGTCATGATGCTGGAGACGCGCCAAGCCCAGTCCAACTATTCGGCCGTACAACTGCGCAACCCCGAGGCCAACTATCACAAAATGACGTATGCCCAGCTGCTCACCGACTTTCCAGGAATTGACTGGAGCACCTATTTCCTCCTGGAGGGCTACCCTTCCTTCAGCGAAGTAGTGGTGGGACAGTGCGAGCCGCTCCACGCCCTTGAAAAGATGTGGGAGGAGGCCTCTCTTGACGCCCTGAAGGCCTTTGCCGAATTCAGGCTCATCGACGATGCCTCAAGCTACCTCTCCGATGATTTCCGTGCCCTCAGTTTCGGGTTCTACGGCACCACGATGCAGGGCTCGGAGAAGGACCGCCCGCGCTGGAAGCGTGCCGTCAGCACTGTCGACAATGTGCTGGGCGAGGCCGTCGGAAAAATATATGTGGAGCGCTTCTTCCCCGAAAGCAGCAAGATGCGCATGAAGGAACTGGTGGGCCAGCTGGCCATCGCCCTGGGCGAACGCATTGACGCACAATCATGGATGAGCGAGGCCACAAAGCAGAAGGCCCACGAGAAACTTTCCACCTTCTACGTGAAAATTGGATACCCCGACCGCTGGACGGACTATTCCGCACTGAACATCGACGAGAGCAAGAGCTACTACGAGAATATCATGGCCGCTGCCGCATGGCGCACCGACGACCATATCGCACGCCATGTGAACAAGCCCGTCGACCGCGACGAATGGTTCATGACCCCACAGACCATCAACGCCTACTATAATCCCACGACGAACGAGATTTGCTTCCCTGCAGGCATTCTCCAGCCCCCCTTCTTCAATCCCGAGGCCGACGATGCCGCCAACTATGGTGCCATCGGAGTTGTCATCGGCCATGAGATGACCCACGGTTTCGACGACCAGGGATGCAAGTACGACAAGGACGGCAATCTGAACAACTGGTGGACCGAGGAAGATGCCGCACGTTTCAAGGAGCGCACCTCGAAGATGGTCGACTATTTCAACGGCCTTGATGCACTCCCCGGACTGAAATGCAACGGCGAACTCACCCTGGGCGAGAATCTTGCTGACCATGGTGGCCTGATGGTAGCCTATCAGGCTTTCCACAATGCCATGAAGCAGCATCCGCTTTCCAGCGTCGACGGCTTCACCCCCGACCAGCGCTTCTTCCTCAGCTACGGCCTCATCTGGGCCAACAATACCCGCGAGGAAAGCATACGCCAGCTCACAAAGTCCGACCCCCATTCGCTGGGGCGATGGCGCGTGAACGGTGCTTTGCCACACATTGACGCCTGGTACAAGGCTTTCGGCATCCGTAAGGGCGATGCCCTCTACGTAGCCCCCAAGCAGCGCGTCGCCGTGTGGTAAATGTGCATCCTTGCCGACACACAGGAGCATATATCAACTCATTCTGAAGTCTGACAAAGCGAATTTATAGTACCCACTTATATATAATAGACGAGGGGGCGGCCGACAGATTCCATTCCGGCTGCCCCCATCGTCTGCCTGCATCCACACTTCATTCCACTCCCCACCTACCTACCATGAATATACACACCCCTGTTTCCCGGCCTCGGCTGGTGGGCAAAGGCTACACTGTGCCCTTCATTCTCATCACCAGCCTGTTCTTCCTCTGGGGCTTTGCCCGCTCTGTGCTCGATATCCTCAACAAGCACTTTCAGGATGTGCTGGACATCTCGCGCACGGAATCGTCGATGGTGCAGTTTTCGGTCTATGCCGCCTACTGCCTGACGGCCATTCCCGCCGGACTCGTCATCGCCCGCTGGGGCTATCGCCGTGGCATCGTCCTCGGACTTGCGCTCTTCGCCATCGGTGCCTTTGCCTTCGTTCCCGGCGAGATGATTGCCCAGGGCAGGCTGCTTCCCGATGCCGGCCTCCATCCGTTCTGGATTTTTCTCGGTGCCCTATTTGTACTGGGATGCGGACTTGCCTTTCTGGAGACAGCCGCCAATCCCTATTCCGCATCCCTGGGCGACAAGGCCTCGGCAGCCAGCCGTCTGAATCTCAGCCAGAGTTTCAATGGCTTGGGATGCACCGTAGGGCCCATGATAGGCGGCTATATGGTATTCGGCGACCATCCGTCGCTCTCGATGCCCTATTGCCTGATGGGAGGCATGGTGGTGATTGTCGCCCTGCTGTTTCTCCGCGTGCAGCTGCCCGAGCTGAAAGATGCCAGCCTCACCTCCGATGCCATCCCCGAAGCCGACAGCACGCTCTTCAGCGTATGGCGCCGGAAAGCCTTCGTGCTGGGCATAACGGCATTGCTCTGCTATGAAATTTCCGAGATTTCCATCAACAGCCTCTTCGTCAACTATATGACCGATGTCCATGCTTTCGACAAGCTCGATGCCGCCCGACTGCTTTCCATGGGAGGGCTGCTCATCTTCATGCTGGCCCGTGTGGCGGGAAGCATGGTCATGAGCAGAATGCGCGCCGAGCGCTATCTGCTCTGCTGTGCCGTGGGGACGGTGGCAGCCAGTACAGGAGTCATGGCCGACATCGGCAGCATCCTGGGGCTCCCCATGCTCAGCATCGCCTGTCTGCTCGCCATCTATGCCTTCGAGGCCATCATGTTCCCCACCATCTTCGCCATCTGCCTCAGAGGCTTCGGTGCTGCTGCCACCAAGCGCGCATCGGCTTTTATGATGATGACTCCCATTGGCGGTGCCATCGGCACTTTTCTCATGGCCTACTGCTCCGACCATTCAGGCAGCATGTCCACGGCCTTCATTGTCCCTCTCCTGGGTTATGTCGTGGTGCTGTGCTACAGCATCTTCGTCGGCCGTAAGGAAAAAGCATAATCCCTCGCTCCGCTACAGGCTGCCCCGGAATTCCGTGGGAGTCACACCGGCATACTTTCTAAAATACTTTCCAAACGCGCTCTGGTCGGGAAAATGCAGTTCTTCCGACATCTCCTTGAGGCTCATATCCGTGTTTCGGAGCATCGACTTGATTTCCGCCACCACAAACATGACAATCCAACTGCCCGCCGTACGCCCCGACACCATCTTTACTGAGCCGGAGAGATGCTTTGGACTCATTTCCAGTTCGCGGGCATACCATTGTATGTCGCGATGCCTCACATATTCCTGCGACAACAGCCGCATGAAGCGCTCGAACACCGACATTGAGCGATAATTGGCCATCGGAGCCTCCATATCCTCACGTCGCAGCAGATCGCACACATCGAAATAGGCAGCCTGAAGGCTCGACATCAGGGCTTCCCGACGGAAGGCATGATGCGTCTGGCACAGGCGAAGCGTCAGGAGCCGATAGTTCAGCCGCACACGCTCCAAGGCATTTCGGCTGAGATGCAGCACGGGCATGCGCATCAGCTGCACCAGATACGGCCACAACTGCAGCATCGACATCAGCGTCTCCTGCACGAATCCGCGCTCCTGCACCAATGCCATCATCGAAAAATCCTCCGACCAGCGTATATGCTCCACCACGGAATCGGCAAACACGAGCAGCAAGTCGTCGGCCACGATATGATGCTCCACGCCATTCAGCACGATATCTGCAGAGCCATGGCTGCACAGACAAAGCATGATGAATTGCGGCTGGATGATTTGCCCGGACAATGACAAATGCTGGAGATTCTCAATGACGAAGACTTCCTTCCCCACACCACCCTCCTGGATTATAGTGGCATAGCGTGAGGCAGCACGGAAACTGACGCGCAGGATCTGACGTTTTCTCATGTCGGTATTCCTTTTTTATAAAAACTCTGATGAGCGGATAATTCTTGAAAAATCAAGGTTGCCGCAAAATTACAAAATTTTGTCAAATCTGCGCATCAAAATGCACCACAATCCCACATCTACCATACGTTTTTCCCATTTTCAATGCAAAAAACTTGCCCATACCAATATTTATCCCTACCTTTGCACTCGGTTTTACGCCACGATATCGTCACGACATCGTGGCCGACGTATAAGGAGAGATGGTAGAGTGGTCGATTACAGCAGTCTTGAAAACTGCCGTACCGAGAG
>CAMGOT010000099.1 GCA_946060685.1 uncultured Bacteroidales bacterium | reverse complement strand
CCTCATCTACCATGGCAGAATATGTAGATGAATGGGCGGCTCAGGGCCGTAAGAATATGTTCGGCGAGACTGTACTCGTACAGGAAATGCAGTCAGAGGGCGGCGCAGCAGGTGCTGTGCATGGTTCCCTCCAGGCAGGAGCCCTGACCACCACCTTCACGGCTTCGCAGGGACTGCTCCTCATGATTCCCAATATGTACAAGATTGCGGGCGAGTTCCTCCCCTGCGTGTTCCATGTGTCGGCACGTACGCTCGCCAGCCACAGCCTCTGCATCTTTGGCGACCACCAGGATGTGATGTCCACCCGCCAGACGGGCTTCGCCATGCTTGCCGAAGGCAGCGTGCAGGAAGTGATGGACCTTGCAGGTGTGGCACATCTTGCCGCCATCAAGAGCCGCGTTCCCTTCGTCAACTTCTTCGACGGTTTCCGCACTTCTCATGAAATCCAGAAGATCGAATTGCTGGAGACCGAGCAGCTCTCCCCCCTCGTTGACCAGCAGGCCCTGGCAGAGTTCCGCCAGCGCGCACTCAGCCCCGAGCATCCCGTCGCACGCGGTATGGCCGAGAATCCCGACACCTTCTTCGCACACCGCGAGAGCTGCAACCCCTACTATGATGCCGTGCCCGAAGTGGTCGAGGAGTATATGCACAAAATCAGCGAAATCACCGGTCGCCGCTACGAGCTCTTCAGCTACTACGGTGCCGAGGATGCCGACCGCGTCATCGTCCTCATGGGCAGCGCATCCGAGGCTGCACGCGAGGCTATCGACCATCTCACCGCACAGGGCGAGAAGGTGGGTCTTGTGAGCGTGCATCTCTATCGCCCCTTCAGCACCAAGCATCTGCTGGCTGCCGTGCCCAAGACGTGCAAGCGCATCGCCGTGCTCGACCGTACCAAGGAGCCCGGAGCCAATGGCGAGCCCCTCTACCTCGATGTCAAGGAGGCTTTCTACGGCCAGCAGGATGCCCCCGAAATCGTGGGCGGACGCTACGGCCTCGGTTCCAACGACACCACCCCCGCACAGATTCTCGCCGTCTATGAGAATCTCGCCCTGCCCCAGCCCAAGAATCATTTCACCATCGGCATCGTCGATGATGTCACCTTCACCTCTCTCCCCAAGAAGGAGGAGATTGCACTCGGAGGCGACGGCATGTTCCAGGCCAAGTTCTATGGTCTTGGTGCCGACGGTACGGTAGGTGCCAACAAGAACTCCATCAAAATCATCGGTGAGACTACCGACAAGTACTGCCAGGCCTACTTCTCCTACGACTCCAAGAAGTCGGGAGGCTTCACCTGCTCGCACCTCCGCTTCGGCGACACCCCCATCCGTTCCACCTATCTCGTCACCACCCCCAACTTCGTGGCTTGCCACGTCCAGGCCTATCTCCACATGTACGATGTGCTTCGTGGCATCCAGCAGGGCGGCACCTTCCTCCTCAACACCATCTGGGAGGGCGATGAACTTGCTGCCAATCTGCCGAACAATGTGAAGCGCGTGCTTGCCGAGAAGCAGGTGAAGTGCTATTATATCAACGCCACCAAGATTGCTCAGGAAATCGGTCTTGGCAACCGTACCAACACCATCCTCCAGAGCGCATTCTTCCGCATCACGGGCGTCATCCCCGTAGAGCAGGCTGTCGAGGAGATGAAGCACTTCATCGTCAAGTCCTACGGCAAGAAGGGACAGGACATTGTCGACAAGAACTATGCTGCCGTCGACCGTGGCGGCGAGTACAAGGAGCTTCCCGTCGATGCTGCCTGGGCACAGCTTCCCGCCGATGCCGTGGAAGCCAAGGAAGAGCCCGAATTCATCACCAACGTGATGCGTCCCATCACGGCACAGAACGGCGACCTCCTTCCCGTCAGCGCCTTCAAGGGCATTGAGGACGGTACGTGGCCCCAGGGCACCGCAGCCTACGAAAAGCGCGGAGTATCAGCCTTTGTGCCCGCCTGGGAGCCCGAGAAGTGCATCCAGTGCAACAAGTGTGCTTTCGTCTGTCCTCACGCTTGCATCCGTCCCGTGGTGATGACCGATGAGGAGGCTGCCGGCATGAATGCCGCCACCATCGAGATGAAGGCACCGGCTGCCATGAAGGGCATGAAGTTCCGCGTGCAGGTGGGCGTCCTCGACTGTCTGGGATGCGGCAACTGTGTGGATGTCTGCCCCGGCAATCCCAAGCTCGGAGGCCCCGCTCTCAAGATGGTATCGCTCGAATCGCAGCGCGACGAAGCCGCCAACTGGGAATATGCCGTCAAGAACGTCAGCAGCAAGCAGCATCTTGTCGACATCAAGCAGAACCCCAAGAACAGCCAGTTCGCACAGCCCCTCTTCGAGTTCAGCGGAGCTTGCTCCGGTTGCGGAGAGACTCCCTATGTAAAACTCGTTTCCCAGCTCTTCGGCGACCGCGAAATGGTGGCCAACGCCACGGGATGCTCCTCCATCTATTCCGGTTCTATCCCCTCTACCCCCTATACCACCAATGCCAAGGGTCAGGGTCCGGCATGGGCCAACTCCCTCTTCGAGGATTTCTGCGAGTTCGGTCTGGGTATGGTGCTTGCCAACAAGAAGATGCGTGCCCGCCTCCAGGCACTCCTTGAGGAAGTGGTGGCATGCGAGTCTGCTCCCGAAGCCTACAAGGCCGCTGCACAGGCTTGGATCGACGGCAAGGATGATGCCGATGCGTCGCGTGCCGCTGCCGAGGCGCTCAAACCCTTCATCGCCGAAGGCAAGGCCAAGGGTTGCGCTACCTGCTGCGCCCTCGACGAGCTCAGCCACTATCTCGTGAAGCGCAGCCAGTGGATCATCGGAGGCGACGGAGCATCCTACGATATCGGCTACGGTGGTCTCGACCACGTCATCGCCAGCGGCGAGGATGTCAATATCCTCGTACTCGACACCGAGGTCTACTCCAACACCGGCGGCCAGAGCTCCAAGGCCACTCCCCTCGGAGCCATCGCCAAGTTTGCAGCATCCGGCAAGCGCGTCCGCAAGAAGGACCTCGGCATGATTGCCACCACCTACGGCTATGTCTACGTGGCACAGGTGGCTATGGGTGCCGACCAGGCACAATGCCTCAAGGCCATCCGCGAGGCTGAAGCATATCCCGGACCCTCGCTCATCATCGCCTACGCTCCCTGTATCAACCATGGTCTGAAGAAGGGTATGGGCAAGGCTCAGGCCGAGGAGGCTGCTGCCGTAGAGTGCGGATACTGGCATCTCTGGCGCTACAATCCTGCTCTTGAGGATGAGGGCAAGAACCCCTTCACCCTCGATTCCAAGGAGCCGCAGTGGGATAAGTTCCAGGACTATCTGAACGGCGAGGTACGCTTCCTCTCCGTCAAGAAGCAGTTCCCCAACGAGGCACAGGAGCTCTTCGATGCGTGCCAGGCTATGGCAAAGAAGCGCTACGAGAGCTATGTGCGTGCCAGCAAGATGGAGTGGTAAAAAAAACTCCCTTCAGAGTGAAGCATGAACACTCGTCCTGTCAGGCTTTCAAAATCCCGCTTCCGGAATAGCCTTATAGTGCAATCCTGAGGCTGATTCTGCTCGCCTGTCCATACGATGGTTCTCTTGTATATACATCGTCTCCGCATCCGTTGTGGGGACGATGTTTTTTTTGTTCTGGAGTGTCCGCCTCAAAAGCTCAGCCTCCCCCTCCGCGACTGCCATATGATGACGAAAGGCCCTGTAGAGGAAGCATAAGGGCAGGGACCTCCGAGAAGGGGGAAATTTTATGTCATGAGCAAAGTGTTTTGTCAAATGCTAAAGCTGAGAAAGATACAGTAGATACAGTAGAACAGTTTAAAAAAAGGCATACACACCCCTTTCTTATACTTTATAACTTATTGATATATAGATAGTTATATAATAAAAGAAGGGGTGTGTACCCCTCAAAAAACAAACTGTTCTTCTGTTCTACTGTTCCTATCCACGCCGACAATTTTTCTATATGGTTGAAAATCAATGAAATACGACATCTTCAACGATTCCGCACCTGCCATGACACCTCAGAAAAGGGTACAATATAGTAAAAAAATGGCCTGAAAATTTCCTCTCCCAGGCCACAAAAGGCATGCATACGCCCTTTTTCCCCTGTTTTTTCCCCTACAGGCCACACGCGAGTACAGAAGGGAATTGCAATATTCTGCCCCCTCATGGCGCGAATCATGTGGCATGACGGGCATTATGGCCGACAGAAGTGTACTTTCCGATATGCACCACTGGTATGCCTTCCAATACACAGAAGGAAAAACTTTTTTCTCAAAATTGGTTTTCTGCGATGTTTGCATAGTCGGAAAAATCCTCCTTTATCCCCCCATTAAGCGCCATTATCGCCCGTTGGCGTACACCGTCAATTGAGGATGTCGTATCTTTGCACCATGAAGACAAGGGGCGGGCGTTTCTGCCGAACATGCCCCCAGTATTTGCCAAACTCACCCCGCGTTTTGCCCCAACGCCCATCCCCCGTTGCCTGACCTTTCCCTCTCCCCTCATTCCGCGTCCTCAACGCTTGTCGGGCATTCGCCTGCAGGGCCTGCCGAGGCGAATCCTCATGAAAAGTGTATGATTTTCATACAGATGTGTGTGTGATTTTCATACAATCGGCATTCTGCGCCACGCGATGTCTTGCCTGTCACGCCATTATCCCCTACCTTTGCCTCCCGACAAAACGCATGAAGCATCTTTAGGGCAGCAACCAGCCGCCCGGTCATTTATCCATTATCCATTATCTATTATCTATGATACATTTAGAAAACATCAAGAAAGTATTCCGTACGGAAGAAGTGGAGACGTGGGCCCTCCGCGCAGTAAATCTCGAAGTGAAAGCAGGCGAGTTTGTGGCCGTCATGGGACCGTCGGGCTGCGGCAAATCCACCCTGCTCAACATCCTGGGCCTGCTCGACAATCCCACCGAAGGCAAGTATCTGCTCGACGGAAAGGACGTGAGTACCTTGAAAGAGAACGAGCGCACGGACATCCGCAAGGGAGTCATCGGCTTCGTGTTCCAGAGCTTCAACCTCATCGACGAACTCAACGTCTACGAGAACATCGAACTGCCCCTGCTCTACATGGGTGTGCCGCCCAAGGAGCGCAGGCAGCGCGTGGAGGCCGTGATGGACCGCATGGCCATCTCCCACCGCCGCAAGCATTTCCCCAGCCAGCTCTCGGGCGGACAGCAGCAGCGTGTGGCCATAGCACGTGCCGTGCTGGCCAATCCCAAGCTCATCCTGGCCGACGAGCCTACGGGCAACCTCGACTCCAAGAATGGCAAGGAGGTGATGAACCTCCTGGACGAACTCCACCAGGAGGGCACCACCATCATCATGGTCACCCACTCGCAGCACGATGCCTCCTATGCCGACCGCATCGTCCGCCTCTACGACGGCGAAATCGTGAAGCACGTGGAACTGTAAGTAGCCCCTCCCCGCCTGTGTACATGATTCTCCATCATCTCAAGGTTGCCGGGCGCAACCTCATGAAGTTCAAGCTCCAGACCCTCATCTCCGTGCTGAGCATCGCCATCGGCATCGTCACGCTGGCCATCGCCCATGCGCTGGTGTCGAACACTACGTTCCCCAGCATCTATAGCCAGCCTTACTACAGCCGCACCTGTGCCGTGAGCCTTGTGGCGGCTGGAGGGGACGAGGCTCAACCCGACGCTGCCGACCGCCACAAGCGTCCTGCCAGTTTCACCTGCGACGTCATCCGTGCCTTGAAGCGCGACGGCGGACTGAAGAGCATCGAGCGCATGGCCATGGCCAACGGCAACACCTTCGCCGGCATCGCGGAGTTTCACCTGGCCGACTCCACCGTGCGTAAGGCGGCCATGAACTACAGCCCCATTGACCCCGACTACTTCAACCTCTCCGGGGTGCGCTCGGCCATCACAGGGCAGCCCATCAAAAAGCTGGCACCAGGCGAGGCCGTCGTCAGCCGCCGCAATGCCGCCACCATGTTTGGCGATGCCAATCCCGTAGGTGCCGTCTGCTACCAGACCACCGAAATACGCCCTCTGCCGCTGACCATCGTCGATGTATTCGACGACCTCTCGGTTCACGAGGCAGTCCTCAGCAACAACACGGTCTATTTCTCGCTCGGCCCGCAGGACGGCGACCTCTTCGGGGCACATACATTGGGCAACGACGAGGTGTTCTATAGTGCGGAGGCGCTGATGGTACTGCGCGAGGGCTGCACGGAGCGGCAGTTGCTTGACGAACTGAACGCGCGGCTGAAGCCCTTCGGCTATGCGGCCGGCGTGGCGCCCGCCGTCAGAGGGGAGATCATACAGAGCGTCATCACCACGCAGACGCTGGTCCACCTCATCGGCGCGCTCATCCTCATCGCCGCCATCATCGGTTTTCTGCGCATGGAGATACAGCTGTTTTGGATGCGCCGCCGCGAGATGGCCCTGCGCATCACCCATGGCGCCAAGCGCCGCCACCTGTTCGGCCTGCTCTTCACCGAGGTGGCCATCGTGGTGCTGCTCTCGGCCGCCACGGCCATGGTGATGGCCCTGTGGGTGGAGAACGTGCTAACCACGCGGTTTGCCCACATCATCAGCGACATGGACTTCCTCTCCCTCAACTTTGCCCCCTTCTACCTCCACATCGGCGGCCTGCTGCTCGTGGTCTGCGCCCTCATCATCTGGCTGACCGTGGTGCGAATGCGGCGCGCCGGGCACGGCCTGGCCGCCCACATGCGGGGCAGCCGCACGCACCTGTTCCGCCACGTCATGCTGGGCCTGCAGGTGGCCATCAGCACGGTCTTCGTCTGCGCCACGTTCACCGTGGCCCGATGGTCGGCGCTGGTCCTGCAGCCCTTCCACATCCCCGACGACACGGCGCCCTACGAGGAGTGCATCTATCTGAGAGCCACCGAGGCGCAGTATGAAATCAAGGTGCTCAAGGAGGAGATTGGCCGCCTGCACAGCGTGGAGAAGATGATGCCGCACGATGTGTACTTTCTGCCGCTGCCCGAGGTCACGGACAATGCCGACGCCATGGCTGCCCTTCAGGACCAGGACTACCAGCCCTTCCTCTGCACCGCCGACACCACCATCATCTCGTTCTACGGCCTGCCCGTCAGGTGGCTCAACAAGGCGGCCTGCGCGGGTCCCTGCCTGCTGCTGAACGACAGCGTCTATGCGAAGCTGCGCAGCGGTGGCGTGGCCCTCAACGGCACGCTGACGCTTCAGCGCTTCGGCCCGATAGGGACGGACCTTGTGCTCCCCATCGCGGGCACCATCCCCTACATGCCCTACGAGATGCGCCAGCTCTCCGTCGCCATCTGCCCGGCCATCACCGACGCCATGGCCACCGACTTCGTCCTCATTCCCCGAGAGGGTGAGTACGACCGGCTGATGCGCGAGACGAACGACGTCATCGAGCAGGTGGTGCCCACCATCGTGCAGCCCATGACGCACAACTTCCACGACTACCGCAGCGCCGAGCTGTCCCTGACCAACGTCATGCGCTTCGTCAGCAGCGTCCTCGGCGCCGTGAGCATCGTCATCTGCGCCATGAGCATCTACAGCACCATCGCCCTCGACACCCGGTCGCGCCGCAAGGAGGTGGCCGTCCGCAAGGTGTGCGGCGCCAAGAGCGGCGACATCTACCGCCTCTTCGGCCGCGTCTATCTGCTCATCGTCAGTATGGCGCTGCTCGTGGCCCTGCCCGTGGCGGTGCTCTTCAACGACATCATGTTCAGCGCCGAGGACCTCAATGACGAAACATTGTCCGGGGCCGACATGTCGCCGCTCTGGCCCTGCCTTATGGGCGCGCTGCTCATTGTCGCGCTGATAGCCACTATCGTGGGGTGGAACGTCCGCAGCACGATGCGCACCAATCCCTCGGAGATTATCGCCAAAGAATAGGGGCTCCTCCTCCTCCTCCTCACCATTTTAAAACGAAATTTGAATATGCTTCTCCACCACCTCAAGGTTGCCCTTCGCAACCTCATGAAATACAAGCTCCAGACGTTCATCTCCGTGCTGAGTATCGCCATCGGTATCGTCACGCTGGCCTTTGCCCATGCCGTGCTGACGAAGGTGACATCCCCCAGCCTCTACAGCCAGCCCTATGCTGACCGCACCTTCAATGTTGGCCTTGAACTCATAGACGGAGGCGGTGCCAGCGTGGATTCCACAGGCAGGGACGTGCCCCCACCGTCCTTCAACCGCGACCTTCTCCTTGCCCTCAAGCACGACGGCGGACCGAAGAGCGTGGAGCGGATGGCTGTGCCCAACGGTATGACATACGGCGACATCATGGAGTTTCGGCTGGGCGACTCCATCAGGCGGAAAACATCCATGTCGTTTACCCTCATCGACCCCGGCTATTTCAACCTCATAGGCATCCGTTCGGCCATTACGGGCCGCCCCGTCAGCAGGCTGAAGGCGGGTGAAGCCATCATCAGCCGGAAGATGGCCACCGCTGTGTTCGGCGATGCAGACCCTCGCGGGGCGGTATATTCGAATACCAATGGCTTGCATCCGATTCCGCTGACCATCGTCGATGTGTTTGAGGACGTTTCCTGTTTCGAGGGTTTGGTCAACAGCAGGACCCTGTATATCTGTCTCGGCGAGATGGAAAGCGACCTGTTCGGAGCAAAGAACGGAGTGAGGGACGAGCCGTACCATGCCCGATGGGTCACCATGGTGCTGCGGGAGGGCTGTACGGAGTCACAGCTGCTGCAGGAGCTGAACATCCGCCTGAAGCCCTTCGGCCTGAGGGCCGCTCTGGAAAGTGCGGTAAGGCAGGGTGACATCAGGTTGATAGTCACCGTCCAGACGCTGGTACACTTCATCGGCGCGCTCATCCTCATTGCCGCCCTCATCGGCTTTCTGCGCATGCAGGTGCAGCTCTTCTGGATGCGCAGGCGCGAGGTGTCGTTGCGCATCACCC
>CAMGOT010000098.1 GCA_946060685.1 uncultured Bacteroidales bacterium | reverse complement strand
TTCCTATTCTTCAAACACTTACATAGCCCGCTATGTGCGCGTTTAAAGGATAGGATTCTACTGTGCGATAGGAAAGAAAATTGTCTCAAGCTAATTTATAGAACATCCCTATAAGGTAAAAAAACGGAATTAGCCAGAAAGCGACAAGGGGGAGAGAGGACATCGTTATGGGACCTTCCCCCTCCCTTATCGTGAGTCAGAGTTTCCCTTCGGCAGCAGCGGACTGTGCGTTGGTGGCATTCGGATTGATCATCTCGCATTCCTTGAGCCATTCCGTGCTGACGGCATCAGAGGGCATGCGCCAGTCGCCACGAGGCGAGAGGGAACAGCTACCCACCTTAGGGCCATCAGGCAGACATGAGCGCTTGAACTGCTGATTGAAGAAACGGCGGTAAAATACTGACATCCATTTGTGTATGGTGGCATCGTCATAACTGATTCCATCCATGTGGCCATCAAAGGCACGCTTGGCCAGACGATAGACCTTCGATGGACGGAAACCGAAGCGAAGCATGTAGTAGAGGAAGAAATCATGCAACTCGTAGGGACCAACGAGATCCTCGGTCTTTTGCGTGATGTTGCCATTTTTGTCGGCAGGAATCAGTTCCGGACTGATGGGAGTCTCGATGATGTCGAGCAGGGTGTTGCGGCTCGTATCGTCAGCCACATTAAGTGCCACCCAATTCACCAGATGCTTCACGAGCGTCTTGGGAATGGAGGCATTTACGGCATACATGCTCATATGGTCGCCATTGTAGGTGGCCCATCCCAAAGCCAGTTCGGAGAGGTCGCCCGTTCCTACCACGAATCCATTCATCTGATTGGCCACATCCATCAGGATTTGTGTGCGCTCGCGGGCCTGGCTGTTTTCATACGTCACGTCGTGAAGGTCGGGATTGTGTCCCAAATCCTTGAAATGCTGCGAAACGGCCTCAGCAATACCGATTTCGCGTATGGTGATTCCCAAGGATTCCATAAGGGTCAAGGCATTGGTATAGGTGCGTCCTGTGGTGCCGAATCCCGGCATTGTCACTCCCACGATACCCTTGCGGTTGAGCCCGAGGCGGTCGAAGGCATTCGTACATACCAGAAGGGCAAGTGTGGAGTCCAATCCTCCGCTTACTCCGATCACCACTGTCTTGGCATTGGTATGGGCAATACGTTTGGCCAAGCCATCGCTCTGGATGCAAAGAATCTCTTCACAACGGGCATCCAGTTCATCCCCCTGTGGCACGAATGGCCGGGGATTGACCTCACGTGTGAGTGCTACATTTTCCTGCCGGAAAATATCGGTTTCGATATCTATCATTTCCTTCTTTCCGGCATAGGAAACAAACTGCTCCATGGTTTTGGCGAAGGTGGTGTTCTGCCGGCGTTCGCTTCTCAGTCTCTCCACGTCGATTTCCGATATGGTGAGTTGCGGCTCCATGGAGAATCTGAGGCTCTCGTTGAGAAAATGGCCGTTTTCGGCAATCATCGCCTTTCCGCCATATACCACATCCTGCGAGCTCTCTCCGAATCCTGCCGAGGCATAGACGTAGCCACAGATGCCGCGTGCGCTCTGTCCTGACACCAATGAGCAGAGATAGGCATGCTTGCCGATGATGTCGTTGGATGCCGAGGGATTGAAGATAATCTCTGCTCCCTTGATGGCGAGCAACGAACTGGGTGGAATGGGAGCCCAAAGGTCCTCGCAAATCTCAATGGCAAACTTCACATCGTTGATACGGAAGATGAGGTCAGGCGATACCGGCACATTCTGCCCGCAGAACCTGATGGTGCTTCCTTCCGGCACTACCGTCGAAGAGGCGAACCATCTTTGTTCGTAAAATTCCTTGTAGTTTGGCAGATAGGTTTTGGGTACGATGCCGTGTACCTTGCCGCCTTGGATGACGGCTGCACAATTGAGGAGCACATTGTCGAAGCGGAAAGGCACTCCCACGATTACGGCAACATTCAGATTGCGGCTGAATTCGATGAGCTTGAGCATAGCCGATTCTGCCTCGTCGAGCAGTAACTGCTGCGCAAACAGATCCTGGCAGGTATAGGCCGTGAGGGAAAGTTCGGGAAAGCATAGTACGGCCACTCCGAGTCCCTCGGCACGCACCATGATGTTTTCTATTTCATTCGTGTTAAACGAGACGTCGGCCACCCTTACTTGCGGTATGGCAGCCGCCACTTTTATCATTCCGTCAGTCATACGCAGGGAATTTATCGGTTCCAGGGGGGGAGTGTGTATGCCAGTATCGTAGAGGCATGAGTGTCAAATCCCCTCTCTCCCCGTTTTTATTTTTTTATGCAGAATCATATCAGAGGAAATCTTCTCCAGTTTGCGTCCCACCACCTTTCTGATACTGTTGATACCCACAGCGGAGTAGCGGAAGGTGGAATCGTTGATGCAGGTGAGGAGAATCTCCTGTGCGTCCGATCCGATATCGTTGGCAACGCGAATCCTGGCCTTCTTGCCTTTTTGCTGAACCCGCGTGACCATCCACACGCCATACACATGATTGTTCGTCTTGCCGTCGAGATACCCGTGGGTGAGGCCGAGGAACGACATCCCCGGCACCTCGATGGTTTCGTTGTCGAGGTCGAGATGCAGTCTCACTCCGGTCTCCTCGTTGTAGAGCATGCCATTGAAGGGGCTTTGTGCCATTGCCTGCAGCGAGCCTGCCAGAAGCCCTATGCAGCAGTATGCGATGGCACGGAAAGTCTTTTTCATAACCATGTGTGTGTGTTTGGAATTAGCAGATGTTATTTTCGTGAAAAAACAACCGACAACAGCAGGAAGGGTGCTTGGGGAACGGCTGCCTTATGCCAGAATAATCCATCACCTCTTCTCCTGTCTGTCTTCAGGGGCGACATCAACATTCTTCCATCATCATCATCCCTTTCATTCTTCCTCCTCTTCATTATCCTTGGTGCGAAGAATCATGGTGGTGGCTCCCAGGGTGATGATGGCCCCATCCTCGATTCTCACACGGTCGCGATTTCCGAGCAACTCGTTCATCAGGAACGTTCCCGTGCCCGACGGTCCGTCGCTGAGCACGAAAACGGCTTTTCCCATCTTGTCCAGCGTCACGTTGATACGGCAATGTGTGGTGTCGACACTGGGGTCGACCGTCTTGATGGGTGCCGTGGCCTGTGTGCCTCTCACAAAGCGTCCGATGGTATTCTCGCCCTCATAGAGGGGAACCTCCTGTCTGAAATGGAAGGCATTTTCGATGACTACGAGATGCCCCAATTCCTCACGATGCTCCTCTTCCTCGCCATCCATGTTTTCCGCAGTCTTTGCAGGTGCAGCCTTCACGCCGATGCGCACTTTAAATTGCTTCCGGCATTCCGGACATTCAAACACGAGGGTGTCGCCAGCCTTGTATTTCGTCTCGTCGAAGACGATGGCTTCGTCACATTTCGGGCATCTTATTCGCTTCATAATTAGTTGTTCGCTTCGCTTTTCGTTATACGCTTCGCTTTTGTTGAAATACGGACCGTTTTTCTTGAGACACGGAAAACATATTTGTCAAAACCAGGAAGGGGAATGCCGTTGGCAACTGATGGAGAACAGGAGTGTGCCTTACGCTCTATTTCTCCTTGCTCCCCCCACCTCCTTTTGCCGTATCTTCCTCCCAAGCATCCCGGCTTATTCCATTTTCAGCACCCATGCTTCGTTGAAGACGCTGTTGGTGGTCCGCAGTCGTCGAAGAGCTTCCTGAGCCTCATCCATAGTGTCGAATCCGCTATAGACCACTCTCGTCATTTTCCTCCGCGTGACCACCCTTACCGTTTCATCGCCAAAGTGCTTCATGTCCTCCACCATCTTTTCCGCTCCAGCCCGCGTGATGGCGCTGGCAAGCACGATGGTGTAGGGCTTTCCGACAGGAGCCAGGGCTTCAGGTGTTGGTGCAGCATCCTGCACATCGGATTCATTCCCGCTTCCGCTTTCACCCATGGCGGGCCGTGCTTCCGCCATTTCTTGCAGGGCGATGGAATCAGGAGTAGCCGGAGTTGCCTTGTCTTGCTCTACGCATGGTGCAGTTTCTGCCGCCTTTGGCGTACTCTCGGCCTTCCTAACTTCGCGCTTTGTATTCGTGGTGGTTGTGGTCTTCGCAGATTCCTCCTCTATGGTGGGAGAAGTGAAAACCTCCAGCAGTTGGTGGAACACTCCAGCCTCGGTGGTTTCGTTGACGATAGCGGTGTGAAGGGGTGCGATGGCAATGAAATAGAAGAGCGTAGCCACAGCCACGGCAGCAGCATAGCGCAAGGCATTCATTCCGATTTTCAGCGTGATAGTCTCTTCGTCCTCCTCCTTCTCTGCCGCCTCTGGTTCTTCGGCATGGAAAGCGGGGGCATATAGGCTGTCGAGACCATAGTGGCGCGGGGAAAGAATGCCACACAGGAGGGGCGTGAACTCATAGGATCGCCCCGGCGAGGCTTTGAGGGTGCCTACGCCACAGATGGCCACAGCTCCTTCGTGGCTGATGGTCTTGTGAATCTTCTCCACCTGTAGTCTGACATATTGCATGGCATCATCGTAGCCCATGCCATACTCCTGCGTGATATGCTGCACGAGCAAGCCATCGTTCATCGTCAGCCGGGGATTGAACGACACATTGCGGTATGGGGGAAGGAACGTGTCCTCCTCCATTATATATGTTGCCGAACAATCCTGAGCCACGAATCCTCCCAATCCGGGTACGATTACGCAGTCATGATGCAGCAAGAGTTGTTCTATATGTACAGAGATTTCTATCATGGGACTGCAAAGTTAGGGAAAAAGGCAGAACCCGCAAAACTTTTGTGCCATTATTTTCGAGAAAAGGGCAAAGGCAGTTCCGTACCTTCATTTTTTCAGGACACTCCTTGCAGGTGTGGATTGATTTTTTAAAGCAGGGGGGGAATGACAGGTCCATCGTCAAGGAACAGAACGGACATCGGCTACCGGCATGGCCTCATTTCTCTTTTCTCATTCCTTAATCTTCATTCCCTAATTCGCATCCCCGATTCCTTTCCTGCCCCCCCCCTCTTCCTATGGCTGTGCGTTCCATATATCCCAGGCAGCAAGGGCCTGCCGATGAAGCATTTCAAGACCATTTTTGGCCAAGGCTCCCTGTCGGGCGGCTTTCTGCAGGAAAAGTGTCTGCTCGGGATTGTAGATGAGGTCGTAGGCGATGTGGGCAGAGGTGAAGGCCTCGTAGGGGATGTCGGGGGCTGCATCCACCTTGGGCGACATTCCCACGGGAGAACAGTTGACCACTATGGTGTGGGACGCGAGGAGGGATGGGGTGAGGTCGGCATACGTGACGACGGGTGTCCCGCAATATTCCTCCTGCGGCCTGCGGCTCACGCAAAGAGGCGTTATCCCCAGTTCCTGGAGTCCTGCGATAATGGCGCGTGCAGCCCCTCCCGTCCCCAGCACCAAAGCCTGAGTGTGCGGGCGGGTGAGGAGCGGACGTAGGCTTTGGGTAAAGCCGATGATGTCGGAGTTGTAGCCCTTCAGGCGGAATGACGCATCTGCCGGTTCGCGGCGGATGCTGATGACATTGACCGCCCCGATGCGTGCAGCCATCGGGCTGACCTCATCGAGCAGGGGGATGACCTGCTGCTTGTGGGGAATCGTGACGTTCAGCCCGCAGAGGCCGGGAGTTTCGGCAATAAGCTGGCGAAGATGCTCCACACGCTCCATAGGATAGTTGACATAGCAGGCGTCGATGCCTTCCTGGCTGAACTTGGCATTGAAGAATGATGCGCTGAAACTATGTTCTAAGGGATAGCCGACAAGGCCAAAAGTCTTCATTATAGTATTGCTTTCTTTGATGCTGTGTAAAGCGTTGACAATCCGAAGGTAAAGCGTCGGAATCTGACATCCGTATAGCCCACTTTTTCCAGCACTTTCGCCATGACCTCTCCTTGCGGAAACGCCTCCATCGTGGCAGGCAGATAGGAATAAGCCTTGGCATCTCGGCTGACGATTTTTCCTACGAGTGGCATGAAGGCGTGGCTGTAGAGCCAAAACAGCTGCCGCATGGGAAAAGCCTGCGGACTGGTGAGTTCGATGATGACGAGCCTTCCTCCGGGACGCAGCACCCGCAACAGTTCGGAAAGCCCCTGTTCGAGGTCGGGGAAATTCCTCACGCCATACGCTACCGTGACGGCATCGAAATATCCTTCCGGTAGTGTGAGGTGCATGCAATCGTGTTTCTCGAACTTCAGTCCGTCGATGCCTGCTGCCTTTTGTCGTGCTACGCTGAGCATCCCCTCCGAGAGGTCGGCACCGAGAATTTCCCGTGGTTGGAGAATGCGCATGGCTTCCAGGGCAAAATCTCCCGTTCCCGTAGCCATGTCGAGCAGTCGCTGTGGCTTGTAGGGGCGTAGGGATTTGAGGGCTGTACGCCGCCATCGGCGGTCGATGCCGAAGGAGAGGAGATGATTGAGAAGGTCATAGCTGTGGGCAATGTTGTCGAACATTCTCTCCACCTGTTCGCCCTTTTCGCCTTCGTTGCTGTAGGGCTTGATGGTTTCCTGCTTATAGGTCATGTCTGTGGGGGTTTTCTTTCTTTGAGGGGATGTGTGTCAGTCGGTCTGACAATTCCGGGAGTGTCATTCCTGCGAGAAGTCCTTCATGATTTCGCGGTATTCGCTGAAAAGGCGTGTGCGGGTGATGAAGCCCACCAGTACGCCCTGGGGATTGACTACGGGGAGCGTGGAATTATCGTGCGAATTGAAATGCGCCACCACTTCGGTCATGGGATAGTCCGTACGGATCACGTCCTTCGGCGGCCGCATGAGTTGTCGGACGGTAAAGGTGGCATAGAGTTCCGACCGGAAGATGATATTTCTCAATTCGTTGATGTTCACCACTCCCAGAAGCACTCCTGCTGCATTCACCACTCCGAAATGCAGATGCTTGGAAGTGGATATAATCTGCAGCATCTTTCCCATGGTCATGTCGGGATCGAGGGACGGGCGTTTGGTATCGGTGAGTTCGTCGAGGCGCATGAGTGTCAGTACGCTCTGGTCCTTGTCGTGCGTGAGGAGTTCGCCACGGCGTGCCAGACGCATGGAGTAGATGCTGTGGGGCTCGAAGGCATGGATGGTGATATAGCTGACGGCTGAGACGATGATAAGGGGGACGAGCAGCTGATAGCCTCCCGTGAGTTCGGCAATGAGGAAAATGCCCGTCAGAGGGGCGTGGAACACTCCGCTCATCACTCCCGCCATGCCCAGGAGTGCATAGTTCGTGCAGGGAAGATACACGCCGAAAGGTGTGGACATGTTCCACAGGCTGGCGAAGATATAGCCTCCGATACATCCCAGGAAGAGCGATGGGGCAAAGGTTCCGCCGCATCCGCCTCCACCGTTCGTGGCGGTGGTGGCAAACACTTTCACCAGAACGATGAGTGCGAGATAGACGAGAAGGAGCGAGGAGTGTCCGTAGAACCAGGAGTTGTTGAGCACCGCTTCGGCATCGGCATTGCTGTCGGCATTGAGGAGGGTCTCGATGGTGCCGTAGCCTTCGCCGTAGAGTGGGGGAAAGAGATAGATGAGCAGGGCGAGTACTACGCTTCCGAGGAGGAACTTGGCATAGAGATTGTGGATGCTTGAGAACACGCGTTCGAAACTGTTCATCACTCGCGTGAAATAGAGTGAGATGAGTCCGCAGGCGACCCCCAGGAGGGTGCATGCCGGCACGCGTTCCACACAGAATGCCGAGGTGAGGCTGAATTCAAACATCGTGCTGGTGCCTGAGAGGAAATAGCTGACGCATGCAGCTGTGGCACAACTCACGAGCAGCGGTACGAGCGAAGCCATCGTGAGGTCGATCATGAGCACCTCGATGGTGAACACGAGTCCGGCGATGGGGGCCTTGAAGATGCCTGCCACGGCTCCTGATGCTCCGCAGCCGATGAGAATCATGAGCGTGCGATGGTCCATACGCGTGATGCGCCCGAAGAAACTTCCTATGGCCGAACCCGTGAGGACGATGGGCGACTCGGCTCCCACAGAACCTCCGCAACCGATGGTAAGGGCGGATGCCACAACCGACGACCAGCAGTTGTGGCCTTTGATGAAACCTTGGTTGCGGGAGAGGGCATAGAGGATTTTCGTGACACCATGCCCGATATTGTCCCTCACGATGTATTTGATGAAGAGTGCTGAGAGGAGAATGCCGATGCAGGGGTACACGAGATAGAGGAGGTTGCCCTGGGTGATGATGAAGCCGCTGGTGAGGATATGCTCGATGGTGTGGATGAGCCATTTCAGCAGATTGGCGGCCAGTCCTGATGCCAAGCCGATGCAGAGGCTGAGGAGCAGGAGAAACTGGCGTGGTGACAGGCGTTGTTGTAGCCAGTTCATTGGCGTATGATTTTAATTTCGCTTGACGCTGTGATTTTTATGATGGTGGATGGCTTGCCGTTTCCCTTCTCGTCGCGACGTGAGGTACACACATAGTCCACGGCATCGATGATTTCCGGGGCGATGTCGCCGAAGGCTGCCGGTGCTGGCTGTCCGCTGATATTTGCGCTGGTCGAAACGATGGCTCGCTTGCAACGCTGGCACAGCGTGCGGCTGAACTCTTCCTTAGTGACGCGCAGCCCCACGCTGCCGTCCTCGGCAATAAGGGCAGAGGCGAGATTGCGGGCACCATCGAGAATAAGGGTGAGAGGCCGCTCGGCGAACTCGATGAGGTCGTATGCCACATCGGGCACGGCATCGGAATAGAAGGGAATCATGCCTTCGCCCCCCACGAGGCAGATGAGGGCCTTGGAGTCGGCACGCTGCTTGATGTGGAACACGCGTTCGACGGCTGCCGGATTCGAGGCATCGCAGCCGATGCCCCAGATGGTGTCGGTGGGATAGAGGATGATGCCGCCACGACGCACGACATCGACGGCTTTGGCAATGTCTGACAGGGCTTCTTTGGAGAGCATGTTATTTCAGGGATGTTCTATAAATTAGTATATAATCTTTTTTTTCAAGGGGTGTCTGCTTGG
>CAMGOT010000097.1 GCA_946060685.1 uncultured Bacteroidales bacterium | reverse complement strand
TCGTGCTGCCCGGCGAGGAGTGCCCCATGCAGTTGAAAGCCTGCTGCACCCCCACGCGTGTACTCTATGACCCCAAAGGCTATCTCGGCATTCATGATGCGACTCTCGACGGCCTTTCCACTTCCTCCGTAGTCTACAGCCTTGACGGCCGCCGTGCAGACAGTCATGCCCATGGCATCGTCATTAAGAGCGGAAGAAAGGTCATCAAATGATTTGCCATAATGCCAAACTATAAAACTAAAGAACTATGATGTACAGAAACCTACTCATGCTAATTTTTGCGCTTGTCGGTCTGTGCCTTCATGCGCAGGATTTCCCTTTCCGGCTGTTCAGCACGGTTGATGCGAAGGAGAAAACCAACATTGTCATATCCCCCCTCAGCGGACAACTGGCCATTTCCATGCTTGTGGAGGGAACTTCAGGCCAGGCCCGGCAGCAGCTGCTTGATGTCATGGGGTACAGCACCGATGCTGACGCGCAGACTGCCGGCAGGACATGGATGAATACTCTTCCCGGGCTGGACGGGAGCGTGGTGTTCGAACCCGCCAATTCCGTATGGGCGAATACAGGCATCCGGGTCAAGGAGCCCTTCCGGCAGACCTTGCAGGATGCCTACAGGGCGGAAGTGCTTCATGCCGACCTGACTACAGCCGAAGGACTGAAGCAACTGGACGGATGGGTGTCGGACAAGACACACGGACGGATTCCATCGTTGGACATCCAGGCCAATCCTGACATGCGGCTTGTATTGGTCAACACGCTTTATTTGAAGGCACCTTTCACCTACTGTTTCAACGAAAGCGACACGAAGCCGGGAACTTTCCACAATGCCGACGGGTCGAAGGTGGGCGTACAGATGATGAACCAGCTTGGACACTTCTCCTATGCCCAT
This sequence comes from uncultured Bacteroidales bacterium, assembly GCA_946060685.1. Lineage (GTDB taxonomy): Bacteria > Bacteroidota > Bacteroidia > Bacteroidales > Bacteroidaceae > Alloprevotella. Next base: position 8,205 of record CAMGOT010000097.1, on the reverse strand, counting down.
ATGGAAGAATACGGTTTCGACGTAGTGGAGATGCCGCTTGGAGAAGAGGGATTCTATGATGAGAAAAAGCAGAACTACAGTATGGCGTTCTTCCTTCCGCTGGAGGGTCAGAGCAGCCTTTCCGAGGATGTGTGGACCCACTATCAGGAAGCATTGAAACGGAATGTGTACGTCGAACTGAGTCTCCCGAAATTCAGCATCGGCTATGAGATGAACATGAGGGAGATTCTTTCGGAAATGGGTGTCACCGACATTTTCGACGGTGCCGACCTGAGCAGGATTTCCGATGACGCAATGGGAGTGAGCCAGATGCGCCAGAAGAGTGTGCTCGGCATCGACGAGCAAGGCGTGGAGGGAGCCTCGGCCACCTATGTTGAGGTAAATTCGGGATTGCCAGGCCAGAAGTGTAGCATGACGTTCGACCGCCCGTTCTATTTTGCGGTAAGGGAACGCACCACCGGGGCTGTCCTCTTCATGGGGCATGTTGTGGCACTGGAAGGGACCGACGGCATCAGCACCCCCACTCTTCAGAAGACAGAATCTGCCCGTTATGGTCTTGACGGCCGACGCTCCGACAACACTTCCCACGGCATCGTCATCGAGGACGGAAGAAAGGTCATGAAGTGAAGTTTATCATCAGGCTTGTAGGGGATATGGATGAAAATTATAGTACTTGCCTATACTTTTCGTCCCCCCCTCAAGTCCTGTCGATAGTCTGTAAAGCCTACAATTGGATAAAGGCGGCTTCAATAAATTCCCTCTGTAAAGATTCCTGTTAATATGGGTTTTCCGTTTCGCCGTCTTTTGGTTCACAGCCTAAATATTGGGGACATGTTTACAAAACAGGACCTACAGCACGATGAGCGAAGAATCAACATGAGCGAGCAATAGAATTCTCTTTGTCTTTTTTTCTAAAACATCTTCCTTTTTTTATTTTTACATGCTTTGTTGAAAATATAAAGTTGTTGTTCAAAAAACTATTACCCATTTGTTTGCACACTTGTTTCCTCCTGTTTTAAAACCTTATCATGATTGCCTCTCTCTCCTCACGACTTTATCTGCTTGCGCTCATCAGCATCGGCGTGTTCCGGTCCGTAGTCTGCTGTTTTGCAGCGACAAACGATTCCATACGCATCTCGGGCCGTGTGCTTGATGCCTTTTCCCACGAGGTGCTCGACAGCGTGCGGATAGACGTACGACAAAAGGAAGGTATAGCAGGGAAGGAGTTTGCCTTCTATACTTTCGACCTCAATGCAGAGGTGCGTGCCGCGTACGACCTTGATCTGGAGGCGGCACCGCCGGAATATGGCTATGAGTTCCTGCTTCCTTCGGCGGGAACCTATGTCTTTTCCTTCTCCCGGAAGGGCTACACTCCGCAGGAAATCACGGTGAGGATTCTATCCCGACGGTATGGCCGCAGCACGAAGGAATGGCATCCGAAAGATGTGCTGCTGCAACGCTTCCGGGAGCGGACCCTCAACGAGGCTGTTGTCCGCGCCACGAAGGTGATGATGGTACATCGTGGAGACACCGTGGTCTACGATGCCGACTGCTTCCAGCTTTCACAAGGCTCGATGCTCGACGACCTCATCAGCCGTATGCCAGGACTGGAAATCCGGGAAGGCGGGCGGATATTCTACAAGGGCAACCCCCTATCCTCTCTCCTTGTCAACGGCAAGGATTTCTTCAAGGGCGACCCTGCCATCGCGCTCCAGAACCTTCCGGCCTATACCGTCAAGGAAATCAAGGTGTTTCACACGGAGGAAGCCGGCGAACGCTTCGCGCATTTCAGAAAAGATACGCCCGGCAGTCCCAACACCATTGACGTCGTGCTCAGGAAAGCGTACAGCCATGGATGGATCACGAACTATGAGCTGGCGGGAGGAACGGCACTTAAAGGTAAGGCTATAGACACGGGCAAATATCTTGGCCGACTGTTTGCTCTCCATTATGGCGACCGCTCACGCCTGGGAGTCTTCGGCAATGTCAACAATGTCAATGATGTGCAGACAGCGGGCTTCGACGGCAGCTGGAACGGCGAAAGGCAAAACGAGGGCATCACGGAGACGGCATGGGGTGGACTGCTCTATTCCATTGACACCAGGGACAGACGTACCGGCTACAGCCTTGAACTTCATGCCAAGCATACAGCGGACGATGTGGTGCGTCAGGTATCCTCCACATCCTTTCTCGGCAGTTCTGATGCCTATCACCGCAGCACCGCCACTGCCAATCAGGGCACCACGCATCTCACCCTGGACAACACTCTGCAATGGAAAGGAATGGAGGCCGAACTGAAAATCAATGCCAAGGCCTTCTATACTGACTGCCACAGCGACAGCCACGTGCGTTCCGCGCAGTTTTCTGCCGACCCTTCCGATACTTATCGCGGTGCTTCCGTCGATTCCGTCTTCGCGGCTCCCGGCAGCAGCCGACTGGCGGCACTGCTGACCAACCGCCTTGAGCAATCGGAAATCCTCGACCGGCACGCCTGGATGCAGTCGGCCACCGTCGGCTTCGACTTCCGCGAACCGCTTCTGGGCAACCACGGCTCTATAAAGGCATACTCCGAGGCGGGAGGGAAACGCAAGCATCTGTTCGAGCACTATGACCTCCGCTACCGTCCTGACCGCGGACTGGCCGACGACTACAGGAACCGCTACACCACAACGCCGCAGGACACCTACCGCTTCTCGGCAGAATTCAACTATTCGTTCGACAATATGCTGGGCGAGGCAACCGCCAAATGGCTCGGCCTCTCGTTGGGCTACCGGCCTGACGTGTGCCATACCCATGGCGACCGCCTGCTCTACGACCTGCACACCCTGCCTGACTCCGGCTGCAGTCCTCTCGGCACCCTTCCCTCAATGGAAGGCTGGAGGATGCTGTGCCTCAACGCCGGCGACAGCTACACGATGCAGAGTATCGCCCAGGACCACCGCCTGCTGACAAGGGTGTCGGTCGGAATGCCGGTGAGGAAACATGGCATGCTCTCGCTCTGTCCTCAGCTGCAATTCCTCCGCAACCGCTATGACGACACGCGCTCGCCCGCCGGCATACGCCGGGCCTACACCTTCTTCCTGCCCAAGGCGGAATGGAGGAGGATGACGATGACGCAGCTTGAGGGCGTGCAGGACCGCATGCACCTCTTCATCCTGACCTACAGCCTCGGCCGCACGGCTCCCGATGCCTCCCTCCTCCTCGACATACGCGATGCCAGCAATCCTCTCTCCATCTCTCTGGGCAACGATGCGCTGAAAGCATGCGAGACACACACGCTGACGGCCAACTGGCTCTACACTCGGGACTCCAGGGAATGCGACTTCAACCTCCAGGCCGACTATTGCCGTACAAACCATGCCGTGGCGATGGGCTGTGACTACGACACCCGGACTGGTGTATACACTTTTCGTCCGCAGAATGTCGACGGAAATTGGCAGGCTGTCGTCGCTACGACCTTCGGCCATCCGCTGGACAAAAACCGCGTATGGAGGGTGTATGCCGACCTGCGCGGAGAATACAGGAATGCCGTTGACATGCTGGACGGACAGTTGTCGGAGGTACATAACCTGAATGTCAATCTCAGCACCCAGCTTTCCTGTCGACTGGGGAAGAAAGGCAGTGTGAGCGTATGGGCCGTACCGAAATGGCAGCATGCCACTTCGGGGCGCACAGGCTTCCAGACCCGCAACACATGGGAGGTGGGCTATGGCCCAACGCTCACCTACAAGCCTGTGCGCGATGCCCACTTCCAGACATCCTTCCGCATCTATCAGCGTAGAGGCTATGACGACGATTCCATGAACGACGATTCCTTCATCTGGAATGCCTCTTTCAGTTACAGTTTCGATTTCCGCCGCTCGTCGTACCATTCTTCCAGCAGCGGAGCGGATGGCGGGAGCATCCGAAAAACAGGCATTGGCAAGCGTCCGTGGACAGTCAGTCTCACCGCCCAAGACATCCTGCGACAGCTCTCCAACACACGCCGAGTACTCAATGCCCAGGGCATCACGGAGACGTGGTACAACACCGTTCCTTCCTACGTCATGCTGCATGTTTTCTACCGGTTCTCAAAGTCACCTCAAAAAAAGTAGCGTAAGAGAAGGTTAAAAGTCCAAGTGGCTAACCGTGCTTATTGTTTCATAGCTTACAAATACACTAAAATCTCAAAAGTGGAATTCCGTTTCTGCCCATGGGACCTTTTTGTGTCTTCATACAGTCAGTCATACATTTATCTTTACCAAACAGTGGACTCTGCCACAGAGTATCACTTCACGTATTGTTTGTCCTGTCAACCAGAATCCGAAGCATAGATGAGCATCATCAAGCGTTTTCCACACTTCCGCCAGCTGGATGCATCCGACTGTGGGCCAGCCTCCCTTCGCATGATAGCAAGTTTCTACGGGCGTACGTATTCCACGGAGATGCTGCGCCGCCATTGCCATATCTCCCGCACGGGTGTAAATATGCTGGGGATAAGCGAGGCGGCACACCACATCGGATTCTCCACCTCTGGAGTCAGACTGACGTTTGAGCAGTTGGCAGAGAAGGGCGCGTTTCCATGTATTCTACACTGGAACCAGAATCATTTTGTCGTATGCTACGGCATCAAACGACGCAGGTGCAGCGGCTACATCATCCGAATATCCGACCCTGCATCGCAACGCCTTACATATACAAGGGAAGAGTTTGAGGGCTGCTGGATTGGGCCGCATGCAGGAAAGGACGCTCTGGGCGTGGCTCTGATGCTTGAGCCGGGTGAAAACTTCGGAAAGGCTGCGGACGACTGCGGGAGCAACACTCGCAGCATGCTGTCCTTCGCCCGCTACTTCACTCCCTGTCGCAGTATGATAGGACAGCTGTTGCTGGCCATGCTTGCAGGCAGCCTGATACAGACGGTACTGCCGTTTCTCTCCCAGGCTATGGTGGACCGGGGAATCAACGGGCGGAACCTGGACGTCATCACGTTGGTGCTTCTGGCACAATTGGGATTCTTCGCCGCCACATTGAGCATGGACTGTATCCGTTCGTGGATCATGCTCCACATGAACTCGCGCATTGACATCCGGCTCATAGCAGACTTTCTGACAAAGCTTACTGCCATGCCGCTGCACTTCTTTGACTCGCGCATGACAGGCGACATTCTGCAGCGCATCGGTGACCACGGGCGCATCAAGAATTTCCTGCTCTCGAACAGTCTGCGCATTGTGTTCTCGATTGTCAATTTCGTGGTGTTCCTCGTCATCCTTGCCTGTTATGATATGCGTGTGCTGACGATTTTCATTATAGGCAACGCGCTGTATGTGGCCTGGATAACCTTCTTCATGCGTTACAGGAGGGAACTGGATACCAGGCGTTTCAGCCTGTCGGCACAGGAGCAGAGCAAGATGATACAGCTGGTTCAGGGCATGCAGGACATCAAGCTGAACAACTGCGAACGGCAGAAACGCTGGGAATGGGAACGCATACAGGTCAGGCTCTTCCGGATAGGGCTGAAAGGACTCCGTATAGGGCAGATACAACAGTCGGGCTCGGTGTTTTTCACACAGACGACCCACATGCTCATCTACTACATGGCTGCCAAGTCGGTGGTGGAGGGCTCCATGACCCTCGGCATGATGATGTCGCTGACTTATATCATAGGCCAGGTGTCGGCACCTGTCGGTGAGTTCATTGGTTTTGCCCAGTCTTTCCAGGATGCGAGGATAAGCCTTGAACGTCTGAACGAGATACACTCGCAGGATGACGAGGAGACGGACATTGACAGGAAACTGCCGTCACTGCCGGCTGAACGCGGTATAGAGATTCGGGGCTTGTCATTCAGTTACAGTGGATCGGAACAGGAATTGGCGCTGAAGAACATATCGCTGTCCATCCCGGCTCACAAGGTGACGGCCATAGTAGGCGCGAGCGGATGCGGAAAGACCACTCTGATAAAGCTGCTGCAGGGGTTCTATGAACCCACACACGGCAGCATAAAGGTGGGCGGGATGCTGCTCTCCGACATCAACCCCCACACGTGGCGTGCCGCTACAGGCTCTGTGATGCAGGACAGCTTCATCTTCTCCGACACGATTGCAAACAACATAGCCGTCAGTTCGGACGGGGCTGACAAGGAGAGGATGCTGACGGCTGCACGCATGGCCCGCATTGATGACTTCGTGAAGTCCCTGCCGTTGGGCTATGACACAGTGATAGGCATGGAGGGCAAGGGCGTGAGTCAGGGACAGCGACAGCGTATCCTCATGGCCAGGGCAATCTACAAGAACCCCGAGTACATTTTCCTCGACGAGGCCACAAATGCCCTGGATGCCACCAACGAGGCGGAAATCATGCAGAACCTGCGGAAATTCTACAAGGGACGTACCGTCGTCGTCAGCGCACACCGTCTGAGTACAGTCCGCGATGCCGACAGGATTGTGGTCATGGACGGAGGAAGCATCGTGGAGCAGGGGACACATGAGTCGCTCATAGAAAAAAAGGGAAAATACTATGAGCTGGTGAGACATCAGATGGCAGGCTACAATGCGACGGACTAAGGAACGGGCATGGCGAAAACAAACGGAAAACGGCTCATCCGTATATCATATATAAGGATGTTCCATAAATCAGTGGATTATGTCATTACAAAGAATGAAAACAGAAGACAAGAACAGCACGCACTGCCCGGAAGTGGACAGGCTGCTGAAGGGAAAGGCGCCTTTTGTGACACGCCACGGCATCACGGTCATAGTGCTTGTATGGACCGCATTGTCCGTGTTCCTCTATTTTTCAGAAGGTCGGTTCCACGAACTGTTGTCGGACATCGTCGGGCACACCATCAGGAGCCTATCTTTCCTTCCGTGAACGGTATATGGCAAGAATCCTGAGAGTGTTCCTCCATCATCCGTCGGCTCTGCGGAAACCATCGACAAAAGAGGGACTCCTTGAGATGCAGCGGAAAACCGTCTTGGGTGCAGGGCGAAAAAAGCACATGCAGAGGCTTGAAAGCCCTTTTTCAGGCAGAAAAATTATCGACCTGCACGGGCGAAACATACCCATTTGGGCAGGGTGTTCCAAATAGCCTGTAAGGCGGATGCACAGGTCTGGCTGGAAGCCAGTACCACACTATAGTAGCAGAGTTGTGGAAAGTACTGCCTTCTAGGCAGAGCGTGTGGAGGAGAGCGTGCCGTAGTCCGGAGACTCCGTCCCCGGTTATTCAGATACTGGCTTCCTGACAGGGCAACATCGCGGGGGGCACGTTACTCAGAGTATAGGCTTCCAGTCTAAACCCTCCCGAACTCCCAACCGTACAGGTCGAATTGTTTTCGAGGATAAAGATGGAACGTAGCCCGCTTCGTGACCGATGAGACTTACGATTTATACAGAAAAGAAACCAAAAGATGAAAAGACGCTCCCCCCATTTGTTACTAACCTTTTGACGATAGGAACTTATAGAACCCACCATAGGACAAAGTTGAATCTGGCAGTTCGGGAAGACCTCAAGATGAAAGCCGGAAAAGCCCTTCATCTTGCAGCGTTTCTTGCTTTTTACGAAAAGTGTAAAAAAGTGTATTTATAGCTTAACTCGTTGAAAATCAAATCATCCCAAAAGAAGATAGGTGCAAAGTGTAAAATACGTGTAAAAATTATGACATTAATTTTTGCCTTCAATTGAAAATCAAACTAACTTTGCCACGCAGAAAACAAACAGCAAAAAAAATATGAAGATGCAAAACATTCTTTCTCTGTATGTTGGCATTGCCTGCTGTCGCGCATGCAGATGACTATGTTCCAAGTCCGACTGACACCATTTCCTGCAATTCCGTAACGGACTATGTTGCAATTATTTCGCTGCAACTAATGAAGGATTATCCTCCTGTAGGTAGATATCCCATTAAGAGGACTCCCCCCATCGGGCTACAGACAGAGCAGTACGGGCATCTTTTAGTCATACCGACAATGGGTGTGGACTAAGTTTAAACAATGAATATCTTCCGGTGCATTTTTCTTTGTAATTCCTTCCTCTTATTATAAAGGAAATATGTAGGATTTGCATTACATCGGAATGTTCGGGGAACTTGTCACTACATAAAGAAGTAAATCCCACCCAAAGCGTTTGCAAAAAAAATCATAACGTTTCAGTACCATGGAAAGACTCCTCCTCATCGTCTTCTTCCTCCTCTCCGGCCTTCACTCCCAAGCGCAGGACGAGCCCCCGACAAT
>CAMGOT010000096.1 GCA_946060685.1 uncultured Bacteroidales bacterium | reverse complement strand
CCATCTTCACGGCAAGTTCTGTGGTAGGAGTAGAAGCCAGACCGATGTTCACCACGTCGAAGCCCATGCCCATGAGGGTTCCGCAAACCACATGGCTCACCATTTCACCTGAGATGCGGGCATCGCGGCCAACGACGATTTTACGACGATACTTACGGTTGATGATTGACTCGCGAAGGCTGGCGTATGCCGATACCGACTTCGCAATATCTACAGGGTTGAGGGTATCACCCGTGCGGCCACCAATGGTGCCACGGAAACCAGAGATAGATTTTATTAGTGTCATATAACTTTAAGATTTAGGTTGTCGTTTTCATGGCGGTGTGTCCACGGATGCAATGCCGCACAGACGCTCCGTCGTTTTCAAGGAACAACTCGACCGGGCTTTGCACAAGCACCCCTTTCAGAAGGATGGGATGGAATGTGGTGCCGGGCCAGTGGCCGCACTATTATCCTATATATATAATAGAGGAGCAATATATATAGGAATAGGAGAGGGCTTCTGCGCTATTTTATGGGATAGACCTGGAGTATGGGGTCGCTGTATTGCTGCTGCAGTTTTTTCAGTTCGCGCTGCAGACGCTTGGTCTGCTTCTCTGTTCCCGGCTGCCCATAGAGGTTGTGTGTCTCGCCAGGGTCGGTGTTCAGGTCGTACATCTCCCAGGCATCAATTTTCGGTCCCTGCGTGCCATCCTCGCTGTCAGCAGGATAGAAGTGCATGAGTTTCCATCCATCAGCGGTGCAGACGCCGTAGTGCCGACGCACACGATGCTCGGCAGGGTACTCATAATAGTGATAATACACCGCCTTGCGCCAATCCTTCGGATGTTCGCCCTCCAGCAATGGCAGCAGACTGACACCGTGCATATCGGAAGGAATCGGTGCGCCTGCCAAATCCAGGAAGGTGGGAGCATAGTCGATGTTCTGCACCATCTCCGTGATGTCGCCATGGGCCACTGGCTTATGGTACTTTGTAGGCATACGCATGACGAGCGGGGTATTGAAACTCTCTTCGTACATGAAACGCTTGTCGAACCATCCGTGCTCGCCCATGTAGAAGCCCTGGTCGCTGGTATAGACCACGAGCGTGTTTTCGCTCAGTCCCGAACGGTCCAGATAGTCGAGCAGGCGTCCCATATTGTCGTCGAAGGTCTTCAGCACTTTGGCATAATCGCGCATAAAACGCTGATACTTGAATTCCTTCAATGCCCGGCCGCTCAGATTCCGGCTACGGAAGTCTACGGCCAACGAATCGTAGAAGGCATCGTATATGGCACGGTCGCGGGTGTCCAAACGCCCGATGTAGCTCAGATAAAGGTCGGTCAGGCGGGTGGTACGGTGAGGGTCAAACATCTTCACATCATAGTCCATCGTCATGTCCTCATCGGAACTGATGTTCATTTCCTGGTCGGCGGCAGCCTGCCGGCCTTCGAAGGTGTCATCGAAATCATGAGGGATGGAGAAAGTCACATCTTCATACTCATGCAGATATTTCAATTCCGGCAACCAGTCGCGATGGCACGCCTTTTCATGGAGGAAAAGCGCGAAGGGACGACTGGTACCATCGGCATTCCTGGCACTCCGTGCCTGCTCCAGCCAATCGATGGCCTTGTCGGTCAGGATATTGGTGAGATAGCCTTTCTCGACATGCTGCTTGCCGTCCATCGTGATGAATGTTGGATTGTAGTAGTCGCCCTGTCCCGGAAGGATTTCGAAATGGTCGAAGCCCGTAGGTGTGCTCACGAGGTGCCATTTTCCTATCAGAGCCGTATTGTAGCCCGCTGCCTGCAGCAGTTTTGGCATCGTCTGCTGACTGCCGTCGAAAATGCCGTGTTCATTGTTGGTGAACCCGTTGGAATGGCTATGCTTTCCCGTTATCATACACGCACGCGAAGGTCCGCTGAGGGAATTGGCTACATAGCTGTTCACAAAGCGCACGCCATCCTGGGCTATACGGTCGAGATTGGGCGTGCTGACATGCGTACGGTCGTAGCACGACATCATCTGTGCCGTATGGTCGTCTGTCATGATATACAGCACATTGTACTGTGAATGTTGTGCCACCGCTGCACAGGGAAGGGCGACAGCAAAGGTCAGAATACTTTTTTTCATAGCATGTTGCAAAGGGCGGGGCATGTGCCCGCCGAAGTTAGATGGTTGACAGGCCCGGGAGGCTTTTTTTCTCTTTGGCGCATACGGCCTGTACCCTCAGCGGGTATGCCCGTATCGACAATGGCCTTGCAGGAGTCAATGCAGGATATTGGCTGATTGAGATTGCAAAATTACATACTAATTTTATATCTGCCAAAATTTCAGCCTAAAAAGGCAGAATTTGTGAAATAAATATGGCGACAGCACCACTTTCTTCCTTAGAATTTGATGCCTAAGCCTCTAAAGGACAGGCTGTCCTCATCGCATTTTGTAAGCGATGAGCACGAGGCTGTATTGCAGCAGAGCCGATGAAAAGCGATTGCAGGCTACGGAGACTTTTTCCCTTTCCGTCGGGCAGCCTTGCATATAGCAAAAAGAAGTCCGGACCACGCAGGCGTCCGGACTTCTTTTCTATAAGGGTATAGGGAATTATCATTCCAACAAGAGGGGCATGCTATCAAGCCTGCTGGGCAGCTTGTGCTTCCTGGGCCTTCTTGGCTTCCTCCTGGCCGGAGGGCGTCTGGCTGTAAGCGCGATAGAAGGTGTCGCGATAGTAGAGCATGGCATTCACACAGCGCGGAACGATAGCCTGAAGGTCGAAGCCCTCGCTCAAGGCACACTCCGTGCCTACCCATACGGCATTGCCGAAACGGATGGCACCCTTGGCCAACTTCACATCATTGTCGGCAGTGTTGATGGCCTCAAGCACATCAGCCTTGTTCTCAGGAGTGACAGGAAAAATCTGGGGGAAGAAAAGATTGAGGAAAAGGGCATCGTTGTCATCCTTGAAATGCACAAATTCAAGGCCCTGGAATTTGAACTGAAGACCAAATTCTGTAGTCTCAGGCTGGAAGCCCTCCTTGGTCAGGAAAGCAGAAAGTTGTTCGCAAAAAGACATGTTATAATTGTTTATTGGGGTTGTTTGATTCGTAATCTTATACCGCTTTGTCGTTTTCGGGTGGCAAAGGTACGACATAACATTGGTATGTACAAGAAAACGACGTGATTTTTATGTTTTCCGGCTCCTCATGCCTGGCTCTGGCGATTTGGGTGCCGGAGCCTCCTCCAGCATTGGCCGACCTGCCTTTGGGCTGTCTAAAGGGCAGTGATTTCCACCACACGGCTGCTCATCCAGGAGGCAGAGAGCACGGGAATGCCCACCTTCATGAGAAAGTCGCCGATATAGGTCTTCCCGTGGGCAGAAAGCGAAGGCTTGGCACCAGGCATAAGATTGATTTCCTTCAGCGTATAGCGCCGCATGGGATCCAGTCCCTGCAATTTCACAGGGCGCAGGACTTCACCAAAGCGGGGATTATAAGGGGGTGTAGGGAATATAATCATTCAACTGCAAAGTTAAGCAAAATATCAGAACTGCCAAAGGAAGGGAAGTATAAAACCCATACGACAACATCGGCAACAAGGTTAATAACCATGCAGCCGATGAAGTTGACATACATTGGCGACGATGTAAAATATCTTGTCTGTCTCTTGCAAATTTTTCTCTATGTGACAACCCTTTTTGTTGTCTATGCTCGCAAAAAGCGATTTGTAAGAGCATTTTGTGCTTTCTCTACATATAAAAATGGACAAATAACAGGAAGAATACCTAAAAAACAGCTTTGGATATTTCTTGTTTTCGATGTTTTCATTACTTTTGCTCCAGAAAAACATAGCATCATCACACGAACACTGCTGGGCGACACCCTTGCGTGTTATTCTTGTTCCACAACCTTTTTGTCATTATCGTTCCACAACGACGGGTGACCTCGCAGGATTCGGTGACAAGCAACAATTTACACAGCTTTCACACACAGAAAAGAAGTCGGATGCTCTCCTGACTCTATTTATAATGACACTATATATAATGACAATAGCCAATGCCATTATATTCTTGTCCGGACAGCATGCTGACTTTAGGCAGGAGACTTTTTTCCTCCTCCTTTATCACCTTTATTATCAACTACACCCCCCCCTTCGTTAAGCCAAATGAGCAGAGCCAAACTTATGTGCACGCTGCCATGGCGAGAAAAGGTCGGACGAAAAACCAACTAATGCTTATGAAACCCAAGAAAAGAGTTATGCCGCAAAGCCTTGCATGGCAGCAGTGCATGAGAAGTGCCCTGCCACTGACCATGGGACTTCTCATGTTCTCCGGTACAGCCGGATATGTCCATGCAGAAACCGCTCCGGAAGTGAGCATCGTGCAGCAACAGACAACAGAAGTACGAGGTACAGTAAACAACGACTCCGGAGAAGCACTTGTCGGGGTGCTCGTTGCCGTAAAGGGAACCAACCGCAGCACCTTGACTGATGACAACGGTCAATATGCCATCAAGGCAAAGAGCGGCGAGGTTCTCCTTTTTTCGTATATCGGACACGAGCGCAAGGAAGTGAAGGTAGGCAGCAACCGCATGGACGTGGTGCTGACCACCATCGACAATACGCTCGACGAAGCCGTAGTGATCGGCTACGGTACTGTCCGCAAGGCCGACCTGGCAGGAAGCGTGGCCGTGATGGACAACAAGCAATTCAAGGACCAGCCCGTGACGCGCATCGAGGATGCGCTGCAAGGACGTATTGCCGGCGTGGAGGTCGTGTCGAGCGGAGTGCCTGGAGGCGACCTCAAGATTCGCGTGCGCGGAAGCAGTTCCATCAACAAGAGCAACGACCCGCTCTACGTGGTGGACGGCATTGTGCGCGAAAGCGGACTGGAGGGGCTGAACCCCGAGGATATCCAGAGCATGCAGGTACTGAAGGATGCCTCTTCGACTGCCATCTACGGTTCGCGCGGTGCCAACGGCGTGGTGCTGGTGCAGACGAAGAAGGGTGTAGAAGGAACTACACGGGTAGTGTTTGATGCCGCCGTGGGAGTATCGAATGCCTACAACATTCCAGAAGTGATGGGCACACAGGAATATGCCAATGCACTGGTGGAATACAAGGGTGTGGATGCCGGCATGCTCACCGGCTACCTGAACGGTACGAATCCGGGTATCGACTGGACGGATGAACTGTTGCGCACAGGAGTTTCGCAAAACTATAAGCTCTCGCTCTCAAAGGGCAACAAGGACACGCAATTCTACGTGTCGGGCAACTATATGCAGCACCAGGGTGTCATCACCGAAACGAAGTTCGAACGTTATTCAGCAAAGGCGAATGTCCACTCAAGGCTTTTCAAATGGCTCGACCTTACCGCCGACGTGAACCTCTCGCAGGGCAACGGCAAGGGAGCCGGCTTCTACCAGTCGCAGGAAAACCCCATCTGGACGGCATTGAACTATTCACCCACGATGGAGATGCTGAACGACAAGGGACAATACAACCAAGACCCCTACAACTGCATTCAGAAAAATCCTCTCGGACTGCTGCAGGCCAATGAGAACGACCGGGTGAAGCGTGTGGTGGGCGCACACGTTGATTTGAAGTTCAATATCGCCAAGGGGCTCACTTTCACCACGACAAACGGTGTGGACTATACCAACCGCAAGGGCTATACCTTCAGCTCGTCGCGCGTGATGACCACAAACGGCATGACCAACAGCGACCACGACCGCATGCTGCTGCAGACAACGAACAATATCACGTACGACGGCAAATGGAACGGACACGGGCTCACCGTGACGGGAGTATGGGAAGCCACTTCTTCCGAAACGCGCACCATGAGCATCTCGGGAAAGAACCTGGCCAACGAGGCCGTGGGCTACTGGAATGTGCTGAATGCTGCCACCCGCGATGCCAACAACAGCTACAGCCGATGGACTCTGCTCTCAGCCGTGGCACGCGTGATGTACAACTACCGCGACAGATATATGCTCACGGGAACCTTCCGTGCCGACGGCAGCTCGCGCTTCACCAACGACAAATGGGGCTACTTCCCCTCCATCGCCGCCGCATGGAATGTGAGTGAAGAGGCTTTCATGAAGCAGCAGAAGGCCATCAGCAATATGAAAATCCGTGTCAGCTATGGTATCATCGGCAATCAGGACATCAGCCCCTACAGCACACTCGGCACAATGGGAAGCGCGGGCTTCAACTTCGGTTCCAGCACAGACTATAGCGGCTACTGGGCCAACAATCCTGCCACACCCGACCTCACCTGGGAGAAGGTTCACCAGTTTGACGTGGGTCTTGACATTGCCTTCCTGAAAAACCGCCTGTCCGTCAGTGTCGACTATTTCAACAAGCAGACGAAGGATGCTCTGCTCTATAAGACCTCGCCCTCTTATCTGGGTTCCGCTGCCTATTGGGTAAATGCCGGTGAGGTGAGCAACAAGGGTGTCGACGTGAGCATCACGGGCAGAATCTTCCAGGGCCGCGACTTCTCATGGACCACCACGCTGAACGGTTCGTACGTGAAGAACGAGGTGGTGAAACTGACGGCCGACGAACCTATCATCTATGGTGCATCGCCCTCGGCAGGAAGTGTGGAAGCCTGTACCATCATCAAGGAGGGCGAAGCCATCGGTACCTTCTACGGCTATCGCTGGGCAGGACTGCAAAAACAGGCCGACGGCACCTTCATCGATACTTATTACGACAAGGACGGCAATATCACCGCCACGCCTACGGGCGACGACAAGGCTGTGATTGGATGTGCCAATCCTGACTTCACCTTCGGATGGAACAATACGCTGAGCTACAAAAACTGGGACTTCAACGTATTCTTCAATGCCGGCTTCGGCGCACAGCGGCTGAACCTCGTACGATATGCCATGAATACCATGATCGGTGCATCAATGTTCGTCACCGAAAAGGGCTATTTCGAACAGATTGGTGTGGACATGCCCACGCCGAACGTGGAGAACAGCAACTATGGAAATTCCACCAAATGGCTGGAGGATGCCAACTATTTCCGCTGCGAGAACGTGAGCGTATCCTATACATTGCCGAAGGAAAAGACGAACGGCGTGGCTTCCCTGCGATTCTCCGTATCGGCCCAGAACCTCTTCACCGTCACGGGCTACAAGGGCATCAACCCTGCGGGAACGGCATTCAGTTCGGGCAATGTCGATGTGAACAACGGTCTTGACATGGGTGCATATCCCAATCCGCGCACCTTCACCTTTGGCATTCGCGCTACGTTCTGACACTTGGCGAAGCCTAAAACGTTTCCATCACACACACACATCAAATCCATCACACACATCAAAAAAAGTAATGTCATGAGACACAAGATATTCATGGGTTGCATGATGGCAACCTCGCTGCTGGCCATGTCGTGCGACGATTTCCTGACCGAAGACCCTAAAGGTCTGATCACTCCGTCAAACTATATGACCAATCAGGAGGCACTGGACGGCAGCGTCACTGCACTCTATCAGAAGGTGAACCTCACACAGTCGTGGACAAACATGATGTACCCGCAGTGGCAAGGCGACGACATCACAGCCAATCCTGGCTCCAACAAGCAGGCATGCGCCGAACTCGATGCTTTCCGCGCTGCCAACAACAACAAGGGTCTGACGGCGGCATGGGACAACCATTATGCCGTCATCAAAGCCGCCAACCTCATCATCGCCACTGCCAAGACTGCTCCCGTGAGCGAGACGGAGCAGAACATCGCCTTGGGACAGGCTTACTACTGGAGAGCCTACGCTTATTTCTATCTCGTCCGCGTGTTCGGACCGTTGCCTTTGGTGACTTCGCCGGATATCACCGCCATCGACCAGGCACCGGAAAGTGTAGAGAAAGTGTACGAACTGATCGTGAACGACCTGACAGAGGCTGCCGGACTCCTCCCCACAGGCTACAGCACAGCTCCCCGCGCACACGACGGCATCAATGCCTACACCACGAAGCAGGCTGTCCAGGCCACACTCGCCGCAGTATATATGGCCATGGCAGGCTATCCCCTCAACAAAGGCACGGAATACTACAAGATGGCTGCGGAACAGGCTAAGGCCGTCATCGACAAGGAGGGCGAATACGGGTTCTATCTGGAGGCCGACTGGCGAGAGGTATACTCCATGGGACACAACTACAACAAGGCAAGCGTGGTGGGCATAGACTATTCTCCGCTCAACGGTTGCTGGTCGCTTGACTCGCAGCTCACTTCATGCTGCCGCTTCGAAGGTCTCGGCGACGGAGGATGGGGCGATGCCTGGGGGGAAATCAAATTCTGGAAGAACTATCCGGAAGGTCCGCGCAAGGATGCCGTCTATGCTCCTAAAATCACTTTTGAGGATGCCAACGGCAATATCTACAAAACCGTCGACTGGTGGGAGCGCGATGCCGACGGCAACCCCGTAGTGGATGCCGAACACCCGATGTTTGCCATCTTCACCGTCAACGCCGATGAAAACGGCAACGAACTGAAACAACCGTACGACTACACCAAGCGCAACTACCGCGGCATGACCAACGGGCACAGGCATCGTGTCGTCCGCTACTCCGAGGTGCTCCTATGGTATGCTGAGAGTGCCGCACGCTCGGGCGGCGACCTCACGCTGGCAAAACAGTGCCTGAAACGTGTACACGAGAGGGCCTGCAATGATGCCACCAGCATCACTATCCCCGGACAAGGCACTTTTGCCATTGATGCCCTCAATGCCGACCAACTGGCCGAAGCGGCCTACTGGGAGCATGGATGGGAAGTGGCAGGCTACTGGTGCTCTATGGTGACGCGTCGCAGCGATGAGATGCGTATGAACCGCCTGAAGGAGAACTTTGAATACCGCAAGGCAAATGCTCCCGTAGAGGTAGCACCAGGAATCTTCGTAAAAGAGAAGGTGAGTGTCACTGGGGAATGGAAGGGCGATGAGAGCATCTATCTGGCCTATCCCAACACGGAGGTGGAGAAGAATCCCAACCTCAAGAAATAGCCCCCCCGGTTTGTCTACGGCACAACGGATGACACCCGAAACCACAACGACAATACTTCGTGTTGAGGTATAACACCCTCGGCAGGCATCCGGTGCAGAAGACTACAGCGACCATCCATTTCGAAATGAAATGATGGTCGCTGTTATATT
>CAMGOT010000095.1 GCA_946060685.1 uncultured Bacteroidales bacterium | reverse complement strand
TCTTGAAGGGTGTCCAGTTCTGGAACTTCCCATTCGACGAATTTTGTTGCCATTGCTGTTGCCATATCCGTTCTGTTTTTATTTTTATATGCGGATCCAAGAGCTGAGGGAGTTGAGTTTCAAAACTTCTTATCTGCCTCTCGGTTATCCGACATTTTTTTTATGCGTCTTCCTGTCGCATCGGTCGTTTTCGTTTCGGTTGCCCCATCAAGGTAGGGATTCGGAAATGCAAGGTTTTTCGGGAAAAATACTACCCGTAGGGCTGGAGATTTTTCCCGCAAACAGGAGGCTTGACCTTGCATTTCCGGCAAATCCCGGAGTTACCTTTGCAGCCGAACGAGAATGACCTCCTGATGCGCCGTCTGGAAGTCGCAAAATGGAGGTAAGCGTAACAAGAGGCAGATTGAATGGAACATCTCCTAAATGCGGAAACTGCATGAGAAAAGAAAACGTCCTCTAACTTGGAAGCTCGCTTGAAAGCGTGAACAAGCCGAAGCCCCACAAAAGAAGTATGCCCGTATATGCCTATCCGACTTGTTCGGACAGACACATACAGGCATTCTTCTCCAGCTTCGGCGGTACGGACAGCCTATTGTGGCTCACTCGTGAGCGGCAAGTGGTTGGCTGTACCTATCTCAATTCCGCTTTCAACAAAATGAAAAAGAGACAGAGGGAACAGACTGAAAGCGTGAAAAGCCGAAGCCCCACAAGAGAAGTGTGTCCGTATATGCCTATCCGACTTGTTCGGACAGACACATACGGACATTCTTCTCCGGCTTCGGCGGTACGGACAACCTTTTGTGGCTCACTCGTGAGTGGCAAGTGGTTGGCTGTACCTATCCCAGTTCCGCTTTCAACAAGAAACAAAAGGCGCAAGTGGTAAAGGCGGTTGTGCCGTAAGAAAGATAATCCGCACATCCATCGTCAAACCCTCGGTTTGATGCGGATATGCGGACTTTCTTTCAGCCATGCCGCCAGTGCCGATGACCGGCCCTTACCACGTAAGGGTGAATCATCAGCACGGTTTCACTTGCGCCAAGAAGAACAACAAAAAAAGAAAACGGCAAGACCCCGTAAAAGTACCTCTCTCGCATAGCCATGAAAGGGTTGTCCGATTGCCGATTGTCTAAACGAGAGTTTAGGCTTCAAAAGCGGACATTCCTTTCGGATATGCCATAGTAGGAAAGAGGTTGTCTGAACTCGTTTCAGCCAACGCCTTTCCTACATGAAAACTCACTTTTACGGAAGAACAGTAATGAACAGGTCAAGAAATCACGTTGAAAACAAAGAAAAACGAGCAATTCCTTGGCGTACCCGAATAAAAAGTGTACCTTTGCAAATAGAGTTGTGAGGCGAAGTAAATCACAGAATATCAGTGCACTTGCACTTTCGCTAAATCGTTACCATAAATCCGCAACTCCTCCATTCTATTCTGATATTCAATCAGATACACGTTTTTTGATTATCCTTGACAAAGATAATGCATTTCGTTGAACAATTGGCATTTCCTGCTGATAATCATACAAAAAGGACATTAGTCATTTGTTATGGATAGCAACACCCTCGAAAAAATGGACTACTTTTGCAGCGGAAATCTAAAAGTATCAATTATGAGAAGATTATTATTATCACTCCTGCTCCTGCCGCAGATGCTCTTGGGGCAGACCTTGGAGGAATGCTGGCGGGCGGCGGAGAGCAACTATCCGCTCATACGGCAGTATGGACTGATAGAGAAAACCACTGATTTGACTGTGGCGAATATCCAGAAGGGATGGTTGCCGCAGGTGTCTGCCTCTGCACAAGCTTCATTGCAAAGCGACGTGACGGCGTTCCCCGACGAATTCCAGAAGCTCTATCAGCAGATGGGCATCAATATGGAGGGGCTTAAGAAAGACCAGTACCGCATAGGCATCGACGTGCAGCAGACGGTATATGATGGCGGCAATATCAAGAGTCAGAAGGATATTGCCCGCCGTCAAGGCGACGTGCAGCTGTTGCAGAACGAGGTCAGTCTGTATAATGTGCGCACAAGGGTGAACGAAATGTATTTCTCGCTGTTGCTCATAGACGAGCAAATCCGCCTTAACGAAGATCTGCAGAAGGTTCTGGAAGGCAACGAGAATAAACTCGCGTCAATGTTTGCAAAAGGTACTGCCTCCGAGAGCGACTGGCAGAACGTGAAGGCGGAGCGGCTGAATGTGGTGCAGCAGATGACAAGCCTGAAGTCCCAACGCTCTGCCCTCACACGAATGCTGTCCACGTTCTGCGGAATTGATATCAATAGTGCTGTAAAGCCGGATATTCCGGCTTATCCGAAAAATCCGGATTATCCGGAAATTCCGGGAAATCTGAACAACCACCGCCCCGAACTAAAGCTGATCGATGCCCAATTGCGCCTTTTTGGTAGTCAGGAGAAGGCTCTCGACGCTGCCCTGATGCCACGTCTTGGAGTATTTGCCCAGGGCTTCTATGGTTATCCTGGATATAACATGTTTGAGGATATGATGAAACGCAAATTTTCTTGGAACGGGATGATTGGAGCAAAACTGACGTGGAATATCGGAGCATTATATACCCGCAGGAACGACAAGGCCAGGATACAGCTACAGCGCGAGTCGGCAGAGGTTGGCCGCGAGCGTTTCCTCTTTGACAACCGTATGGAACAGATTCAGCAAAAGGAGAACATCTCGCGCTATCGTCAAATAATGTCTGATGATGAGGAGATTATATCTCTCCGCTCGTCAATAAGAAAAGCCGCCGAGTCAAAGCTCGCCCATGGCATCATCGATGTCAACGACCTCGTGAGGGAGATAAACAACGAGAACGCTGCACGGGTGCAGCAGACCATCCACGAGATAGAAATGCTGAAAGAGATATATGACTTGAAGTTTACAATTAATTTATAATTTACAATTTATAATTGGCTTGACATGAAGAATATCATACTATTGGCAGCTATGGCAATGATGTTGCATGGCTGCAGACCGAAAGAGAATGAATATGACGCCACTGGCGTGTTTGAAGCCACAGAGACTACGGTATATGCCGAGCAGTCGGGTGCTCTCATGACATTTTATGTAGAAGAGGGTGATGTCATCAGCAATGGAAAGGAAGTGGGACTTATCGATACGACACAGCTATGGTTGAAGATACAACAGACGGAAGCCACCAGGAGCGTCTATGAGAGTCAGAAACCAGAGTTGGAGAAGCAGATAGCCGCCACTCGTCAGCAGCTGGCGAAAGCCAAGCAGGACCGGCAGCGATACAAGGAGCTGGTGGCCGACGGTGCTGCACCCTCCAAGATGCTCGACGATGCCAGCAGTCAGGTGGAAGTATTGCAACGCCAGCTCGATGCGCAGATTTCTTCGCTATCAGTGAGCACCAACGCCCTCAACAAACAGATGGAAGCCACCAACGTGCAGGCCGACCAGTTGCGCGACCAGCTTCGCAAGTGTCATATCCTTACCCCGACGAAGGGCACGGTGCTTGAGAAATATGTGGAGAAGGGGGAGTTTGTCGCTACAGGAAAACCGCTGTTCAAAATGGCTGATACGGCAGAGATGTTCCTGCGTGCATACGTCACCTCAGCACAGCTGAAGGACATCAAGGTGGGGCAGAAAGCCACAGTGTATGCCGACTATGGCAACGGCGAGAAGCGGGAATACCAAGGCAAGGTGACATGGATATCCAGTCGCTCTGAATTTACGCCGAAGACAATCCTCACCAATGATGAGCGTGCCGACCTCGTATATGCTGTTAAGGTGGCGATAAAAGGCGACGGATATGTGAAAATCGGAATGTATGGGGAGGTCATTTTTTAAGGGGTGTTCTATAAATTAGCCAAGCAGACACCCCTTGAAAAAAAGATTATATACTAATTTATAGAACACCCCTTAATTGTAAATTATCCCATGATTGCTATTGAGAATATATGCAAGACCTTCGGAAAGGTGCAGGCACTCACCGATGTCTCGTTTTCTGTGGACAAGGGCGAGTTGTTTGGGCTTATCGGTCCTGATGGGGCGGGCAAGACGACGCTGTTCCGCATCCTCTGCACGCTCCTTCTTCCCGATGCTGGTACGGCCTCGGTCGATGGTTTCGACGTGGTGAGGCAGATGAAGGAGATACGCCGGCGCGTAGGGTATATGCCTGGGCGATTCTCACTCTATCAGGACCTTACCGTTGAGGAAAACCTCAAGTTCTTCGCCACGCTCTTCGGCACTACCGTAGATGAGGGTTACGACAGTATCAAGGCGATTTACGGTCAGATAGAGCGATTCCACAATCGCAAGGCAGGGGCATTGTCGGGAGGTATGAAACAGAAGTTGGCATTATCGTGCGCCTTAGTACACCATCCCTCGGTGCTCTTCCTCGATGAATCGACAACTGGTGTCGACCCCGTGAGCCGCAAGGAGTTCTGGGATATGCTCTCCATGCTCAAGGAGCGTGGCATCACCATCATTGCCTCCACTCCCTATCTCGACGAGGTTAGAAGGTGTGAACGTGTGGCATTCCTCAACGAGGGAAGGGTGCAGGGCATCGACACGCCCGAAGTCATTCTCGAACGCTTCGGCGACATCTTCAATCCCCCTGCCATTGAGCGCAAGACAGCAAGCGACGGGATGAACGATGAGAATGTCATCGAGGTAGAGCATCTCGTGAAGGCCTTCGGTAATTTCCGTGCAGTGAACGACATTTCGTTTACGGTGAAAAGAGGAGAGGTGTTCGGTTTCCTCGGTGCCAACGGAGCGGGGAAGACCACTGCCATGCACATCCTCACAGGACTCAACCAACCCACAAGTGGCAAGGGCAAGGTGGCAGGATATGACGTCTGCACGGAATATGAGGACATCAAAAAGCATATAGGCTATATGAGCCAGAAGTTCTCGCTCTATGAAGACCTCACGGTGGCAGAGAATATCCGCTTGTTTGGCGGCATCTATGGTATGCCGGCAAAGGAGATAGCACGAAAGACGGAACTGCTCTTGCAGCAGCTGGAGTTTGCTGACCATCGCAACGACCTTGTAGGATCGCTGCCTCTCGGTTGGAAACAGAAGCTCGCCTTCTCGGTGGCCATCTTCCACGAGCCAAGAATCGTGTTTCTCGATGAGCCTACGGGAGGTGTCGACCCTGCCACTCGCCGACAGTTCTGGCAACTCATATACGATGCCGCCCATCGTGGCATCACCGTCTTCGTCACCACCCACTATATGGACGAGGCTGAGTATTGCGACCGCATCAGCATCATGGTGGATGGCAGGATAAGTGCCATGGGTACGCCCGAGGAACTGAAGCGAAGGTTCAATCAGCCGGATATGGATCATGTGTTCACTTATCTCGCAAGAGAAGCAAAGAGAGGAGACGATTAGGAATGAAACAGCTTATATCATTTGTAAAAAAAGAGGCTCGGCATATCCTGCGCGACAGGCGCACGATGCTCATACTCTTCGGTATGCCGGTGGTGATGATGCTGATATTCGGCTTTGCCATCACTACCGACGTGAAGAACGTGCGCACCGTCGTCGTCACCTCGCAGATGGATATGCAGACGCGGAGTGCCGTGGAAAGGCTGTCGGCATCGGAATATTTCACCATCACCCAGACAGTCACCACTCCCAAAGAAGCCGAACGGCTCATACGCAACCAAAAGGCGGATATGGCGGTGGTGTTTGCCCCGGATTTCGCCTCCAAACGCTCCGGCATACAGTTTGTCGTGGATGGTGCCGACCCGAACATGGCGCAGCAATGGACGAACTATGCCACGAATGTAATAGTCAATTCGTCGGGAGGCGCAGTTAATAGCAAGCTACTCTATAACCCTCAGATGCGCTCCGCCTACAATTTCGTCCCGGCTATCCTCGGCATGCTGCTGATGCTTGTTTGCGCCATGATGACATCCATCTCCATCGTGCGTGAGAAAGAACGTGGCACTATGGAGGTTTTGCTCGTCTCGCCCGTGCGTCCGCTCATGATAATCATTGCCAAGGTGGTGCCCTATCTCGTGCTGGCCTTCGCCATTCTCACCACCATCCTGCTCATGGCACGCTATGTACTTGATGTCCCGTTGGCGGGAAGCATCGTGGGGATATACATCGTTTCGACCATCTATATCATCCTCGCCCTTTCCCTCGGACTGCTCATCTCCAATATCGCCTCCACGCAACTCATGGCCCTGCTGCTCTCGGCCATGGTGCTGCTGATGCCCATAGTGATGCTCTCGGGCATGATGTTTCCCGTGGAGTCAATGCCCGAGGTGCTGCAATGGATTTCAGCCGTGGTGCCTCCGCGGTATTACATACAAGCCATGCGCAAGCTCATGATCATGGGTGTGGATATCAGCAATGTGGTCCGTGAGATGGTCATTCTCTCCTCGATGGCAATATTCCTTCTGGTTGTAGCACTTGCTAAATTCAAGAAAAGGTTATGCTGAAATATTTAATTCAAAAGGAATTCCTTCAGATACGCCGCAATGCGTTTCTGCCTCGTCTCATCGTCATCTTTCCGATAATGATGATGTGCGTCATGCCATGGGTGATGAACCAGGAGGTGAAGAACATCCGTGTGGATGTGGTGGACAACGACCGCTCTACCCTCTCCCGACAACTCGTGCAGAGCATCGAGGCAAGCAACTATTTCATCTTCAACGGTCAGAAACCTACCTACAATGCCGCCCTCAAGGACATCGAGAAGATGGATGCCGACGTGGTGATGGTCATACCGCAAGACTTCAGTCGCGACCTCACCCTAAAGCGCCATCCGCAGGTGCTTGTAGCAGCCAATGCCGTCAACGGTACGAAAGGCTCCATGGGCGCTTCATATCTCTCGCAGATTGTCACCATGAAGGTTAATCCGTCGGTGGCAGCCATGCAGTCGAAGATGTCCACCTTATTTTTATATAACAAGCACCTGAACTACAAGGTGTTCATGATTCCCGCCCTCTTTGCCATGGTGATGATGCTGATGTGCGGCTTCCTGCCGACACTGAACATCGTGGGCGAGAAGGAGGCGGGAACCATAGAGCAGATAAACGTCACCCCGGTGCCGAAGTGGGCGTTTATCCTTGCCAAACTCATCCCCTATTGGTTGATAGCCATGTTTGTCATCGTGGTGTGCCTCCTCCTCTCGTGGCTCCTCTATGGCATCACGTGCCAGGGACCCTTGTGGCTCGTCTTCGCCCTGGCGATGCTGCTGGCACTCTTCTGGAGCAGTTTTGGACTCATCATCTCCAACTATAGCGACACGATGCAGCAGGCCATCTTCGTGATGTGGTTCTTCGTGGTGTGTATGCTCCTGCTGAGCGGCCTTTTCACCCCCACACGCTCCATGCCCCATCTGGCCTATCTCACCACCTACGTCAATCCCATGCACTATTTCGTGGACGGCATCCGCACCGTCTTCGTACGTGGCGGTGGCTTCCACAGCGTAGCCCATCAGCTTCTCGCCCTCCTTGCCATCGCTTCGCTTATGGAGATATGGGCGGTGGGAAGCTACAGGAAGAACAATTTATAATTTATAATTTATTTGTAATGGATAATGAACAATGCATCTTGCGCTTCCTGCACAGCAATTATACATTGTAAATTGTAAATTAAACAAAACCTTCTGTCCAATATTTTTACACCGGTTGTCCATATTTTGGATAACCGGTGTTTCTCTTGTTTCTATACTATATTGAAAATCAGGCGTTTGCGATGTTGGCATGGTTTTGGTAAGGGAAATGGCAGAAAATAGCCAACAAACAGAAAAACATGATACGAAAGACTACGATGATTACCTTGATGCTCATACATTGGAACAGCATGTGGGCACAAACCCCGGCGCAGACCGGCGGCGACGTGTGGACGCTCGACCAATGTATAACGTATGCCATGACCCATGCCACAGACATCAGGCTCAAAAAGGTGGAGGCCGACAATGCCCGTGAAGAAGTGGGAGCGGCAGCGGGAGGATTCATGCCGTCGCTGTCGGCAGGTGTGGGGACGCAACTGTCGTGGGGACGCAATGTGGACCCAGAAACCAACACCTACAACACCATCACCTCCTTCAGCAACAGCTATTCCGTGGGCGGCTCGCTCATGCTCTTCGACGGAGCACAGACATGGAACGCCTTCCGCAAGGCACGGCTGGAGGTGAGGCGAAGCGACAACGCCCTTGCCCTGGCACAGGACGAAAAGGCCATTGAGGTGATGGAGCGATATGTGGATGCGGTGTACAACGAGGCCTCGCTCCGCATTGCCGAGGACAAACTGGCCGACAGCCGGCAGCTGCTCATGAAGACGCAACGGATGGAGTCGCTGGGCGAGAAAAGCTACCCCGATGTGGCACAGATGGAGGCGCAGGTGGCTGAGGACGAATACACTGTGGAGCACCAGCGCACGGCTGCCAAGAAGGCTGTGATGATGCTGAAGAATGCGATGGGGATGGAGGAGAGCGACGATATGAGAGTGGACGGCCAGCTGGGAACAGGAACACATGATTCGGCCGGCACCCTTGGCCTGGCGGCCGGGCGGATGATGGAAGCTGACCATGCCCTTGCGGCAGCCCGCCTCGACTATAAGATGACGTGCGGCAGACTGTGGCCATCGGTCTCCATCGGCGGCGGTGTGTCTACGGGCTATTACAAGAACATGTCCTCCAATGGCATCGTGACACCTTTCTCGCGCCAGATGAAGAACAATCTGGGCCAGTATGTCTATGCCTCGCTGTCCTTTCCGCTGTTCAATTTCGCGACCATCAAGAATGTGCGGAAGGCACAGGGCAATGTGCGTATGGCGGAGATGGAGCGCGAAGAGACGCGCCGGAACATCAGCAGCGACTATCGGCAGGCGGTGATCGATCGCGACGGATATATAAAAGAGGTGGCACTGCTGGAGCGTAAGGTGGCCAGCGACTCCATCGCCCATCATCTCATTTCAAGAAAATACGAGGAAGGAATGCTCTCCACTTTCGACCTCCACGCATCGGCGCAAACATTGCACAACTCGCGCGTAAGGCTTTTGCAGACCAGGCTGATGGCTGAGATAAAGAAGAGACTGGTGGAATACTATGAGGAATGAGAAATGAGAAATGAAAAATTAGGAATAAGGAATTATGGACATAAAGATTGAAAAGAAAAAGTATTGGGTGCCTAAGAAATACTGGCC
>CAMGOT010000094.1 GCA_946060685.1 uncultured Bacteroidales bacterium | reverse complement strand
TGTAAGTGTTTGAAGGATAGGAAGATACAAGCGAGAGGCTGAAAAGTGGCCAAGCGACTTTTGACGACGGTCAAAAGTAGAGCTTAGCGAGTGGAGAGACTGAATTTATTCAGGCTATCCCGAGTCGCGAACCGACGACAAACCGAATGGAGAGGCCAAGCTGGCTTGGACTATCCTGAGGTGCGAAGGAGGAAGGCGACAGCCAAGGAGCAAGGCGAAGCCAAGCATAATAACACTTTCTAAATGAATAAAATACTAATTTATAGAACATCCCTAAAATGAATTGACCTGCCATTAACCGTAATTTAGAACAATATGGAATTTGCAATCCTTCCCATCGTAGTTGTGGTTGTCGCCTTCATCATCGTGGCAGCCCTTTTGAACCGTTATCGCCGTTGCCCGTCCGACAAGATTCTCGTTATCTACGGTACTACAGCCAATGGCGGCAGTGCCAAGTGTGTGCATGGCGGTGGTACTTTCGTATGGCCCATCGTGCAGGACTATGCCTATTTGAGCCTTACCCCCATATCCATTGAGGCCAACCTGACGAATGCCCTCTCCCGCCAGAACATCCGTGTGGACGTGCCCTGCCGCTTTACCGTGGGTATTTCCACGGAGGGCGACTCCATGAACAATGCGGCAGAGCGTCTGCTCGGACTTACCCCCAATGAGATACAGGATATGGCACGCGACATCCTCTTCGGACAGTTGCGTCTCGTCATCGCCTCCATGAGCATCGAAGAGTTGAACAGCGACCGCGACAAGTTCCAGGAGAACATCATGAAGAATGTGGAAATCGAGTTGAAGAAAGTGGGTCTGAAACTCATCAATGTGAACGTGACCGACATCAAGGACGAGAGCGGATACATAGAGGCCCTCGGACAGGAGGCCGCTGCTACAGCCATCAATGCCGCCAAGGTGAAAGTGGCAGAGCAGGAGAAGATTGGTGAAATCGGACGTGCCGAAGCCCAGAAAGAGACCCGCATACGCACTTCTGCCGCCAATGCCGCAGCCGTGTCGGGCGAGAATGAAGCCCGTGTGGCGATTGCTAACTCGGATGCCGAGCGTCGAGAGCGTGAGGCAGAGGCACAGCGTCGTGCCGTGGCAGCGGAGAAGGTGGCACAGGCCAAAGCCCTGGAGGAAGCCTATTCCGCAGAGCAGAAGGCAGAGTTGGCACGCGCCGAGCGCGAGAGAGCCAGCCAGCAGGCCAACGTCATTGTGGCACAGGAGGTGGAGAAGCAGCGACTCGTCATCGAGGCTGAGGCTGAGGCTGAGCAGAAGCGAGTGAATGCCAAGGGTGAAGCCGATGCCATCTTTGCCAAGATGGAGGCAGAGGCAAAGGGTCTGTATGAGATTCTCACCAAGCAGGCACAGGGCTACGACAAGATGATACAGGCCGCCGGAGGCGATGCCACAAAAGCCTACACCCTGCTTCTCCTGGAGAAACTTCCCGATCTTGTCAAGACGCAGGTGGAGGCCATCAAGGGTATCAACATCGACAAGGTGACGGTATGGGACGGTGCCGGAGGCAATGCCGACGGCAAAACATCGACCGCCAATTTCGTGAGCGGACTGATGAAGGCCGTGCCCCCACTCGCCGACCTCTTCGAGCAGGCAGGAATGAGTCTGCCGGAATATCTCGGAAAGAGAAGGGATGCTGAGGATGCCGCTACCGTAGCTGCTGCAGAAGAGAAATAAAACCGCCACATCTTTCTTGCCGAAAACCATGATCGACGTTTCTGTTCTCATCCTCTTCTTCAACCGTCCTGAAAGTTTCGGGAGGGTATGGGCCGAAGTGCGCAAGGCACAGCCCGCGCGTCTTTTCCTCTATCAGGACGGTCCGCGAGGGGAGCAGGATATGGAAGGCATCAGCGCCTGCCGGAAGATAGCAGAGCAGGTGGACTGGCCTTGCGAGGTACACCGCAACTATCAGACCCGCAACCAAGGATGCGACCCCTCCAATTTCCTGGCACAGAAATGGGCTTTTTCCCTCACCGACAAGTGCATCGTCATGGAGGATGACGATGTGGCCACGCAATCCTTCTTCCGTTTCTGCAAGGAAATGCTGGACCGCTATGAGCATGACCCTCGTGTCTGCATGGTGACAGGCTTCAATACGGAAGAACTGACACCTGCCGATGGAGCGTCCTACGTTTTCACGCGCAACTTCAGCATTTGGGGTTGGGCGTCGTGGAGACGCGTCATTGACCAGTGGGACGATACCTACTCCTGGCTCGACGATTCCTCCGAGGTGGAGCGGCTGGCACACTACATCCGCCACTACCGCCTTCGCGACGATTTCATTCCTATGGCCTGTGCCCATCGCAGTTCCGGAAAGGCATATTACGAAACCATCTTCTGCAGCCTGATGTGGCGCAACGACTGGCTGGCCATCGTGCCTACGAAAAACCAGATTTCCAACCTCGGAGTGAGCGACAATTCCGTGCATTTCGCCGGCAGCATACAGCAGCTGCCGCGAGGCTACCGCAGAATCTTCACCATGGGGCGTCATGAGCTGGAGTTTCCTCTGACTCATCCCCCTAAGAGTACGCCCGGCGAAGAACATGAGGAATATGAGCCTTACCGCAAGCACGTTTACCGCATTATGGCATGGGGGCATCCTTGGGTCAAGGTGGTGCGTTCGCTGGAGGAACTCCTGATCAATATGGCCCATGGGCAGTGGGGCTACATTGCACGGGCTGTGAAAAAACGCTTGAGGAAATGGACCCGAGGGCAGCACTATTATTAGAATGCTGTATATATATATAGGAATATAGGAGCAAACAGCACTCTTGCTGCCATGCGAAGGGGGATTTTCCCACGCTATTGCTCACTGCAACAATAACTGCAAGAAACGGGCGTACCACAACGCACTGCAGGAATACGTCATTCCGAATTATTTTGCATCTTACGCAATACAACATCATATTACCAACGAAAATCCTTAATGCAGATATCATGAAAAAATGTTTACTTACGGTCTCTGCTCTATGCTTTGTCATCAGTATGCTGGCAGATGAGCAGACGGTGACCATGACCACCAACAAGGAAGTGGGCACAGAACTCACATTCTTAGTAAACGCCACACGCACGGGCGTTACGGTAGACTGGGGTGACGGTGCTGCACAATCCTATGTCGCTGAGAAGAGCGGTGGACTGCAGGAAATCACGGGAACCGTGAAAGGCTGCCAGATTGTGCTCACCTCGGCAAAGGGGCTGACAATGCTCTCTGCCGAGAATGCCGGTCTTACGGCTGTCGATCTCAGCAAAGCCCCCGAACTCGTCAGTCTGTATCTTCAGCACAATGACATTGAGACGCTCAGCGTGGCAAATATGGCAGCTTTGCGCGATCTCAACGTCAGCGATAACCAACTCGCCAGTCTCTCTCTGAACGCTACAAAGAATCCTGCTCTGGAGACGCTGGACATGAGCGACAATCCCATGACCGCCACTACCTTCAGCTATGGTACGGAAAACCTTCGCTATCTGAATCTGGCGCGTCTGAACTATTCCACCCTCACGCTTTCCAAGAATGTCAACCTCGATGCGTTGATAGCCCCCGGCAACAAGGTGAAGACGCTCAGCCTCAGCTCGCTCCCCCTGCTTTCGCTCGTCGATGTCCGCGGCAATGAGATTGCCACGGTGAAAGTCCCTGCCAGCGGACTGCCCAATCTCGAGCAGCTGTGCATCGACGACAACAATGTGCAGACCATCGACCTCAGTGGCTCGCCGTTGCTGAACACCATCACCATAGCGCGTAATGGTGCATCAATGGTGACGCTTCCCAGCAAGAGTGTGCTGCAGGTGTATGATTGCAGTGAGAACAATCTTACTTTCAGCAGTTTCCCCAAGAAAGCCTATATGCCCAAAGTATATATGGCCTACACACCGCAGGGAGCACACGATATTTCCGGCTACGGACTGAACGAGCCCTTCCCCGGAGGATTGCCTTGGCTCACGATGAATCCTGACTACAGTTCACGCGGCGATGCACAGTATCAGTTGGATATGAGCGGCCACGTGGCAGGCTCCGGATCTTCCAGCGTGGTGTTTGAGGTGGTCAGCGTGACTCCGGAGGGCGAGACTGTGCTGGAAAAGGCTTCTGCCAGCAACAAGACGCTGGACTATAGCCTCGTCAGCGGAAAACTCACCGTTCTCAAGCCTTTTATGGACCTCTATCTGCGTCTGACTGATGCGGGCTACCCCGACCTCACCGTGACCACCACTCATTTCTCCGTCATCGATCCCTCCTCGGGCATCAAGGAGATAGAAGTGGGTAATGACGGCATCGATGCTCCTGCCTACGACCTGCAGGGACGTCGTGTCAATGCCACGAGCCGCAAGGGTATCTTTATCATTGGAGGTAAAAAGGTGATAAAGTAAGTTCTAAAGAAATGAATTCTTTGAACAAAACAAATGGAATTTAGGACTTGCCTTAAAACGAAATAATCATGAAAAAAATATTTTATCATACGATAACAACGCTTTTCCTCGGACTCACAACCGCCACCGCAGGAAATGTTTTTGTGGCTGCACCTACACAGGCTGACATCCCCATGATTCTGGTGCCCCACAATCCTGAGGTGAACTATATGGATCGCACCCTCTGCTATAGCATCGATGCCAACATTCCCTACGAGGTGAAGACCGATGCCGACTGGGTGAGCGTACAGCAGCGCGGCAACTCTGTCTATGTGCATCTGACTCAGAATTTCTACGGCGAGGACCGTACTGCCAGCATCATCTTTGCCAATGAAGAGGTGGGCATACAGCAGGTGATGACCCTCACGCAGACCCGCGACGAATCCGTGGAATATGCCCCCATGGATATTCGCCTGGTTCCCACTTCTGCCAGTGCTACCAGCGAGCAGGCAGGAAGTGGAGAAATCAGATACTCCTACGATGATGACACCAACACCATGTACCACTCCAACTGGGCAGGAGGTGTGAGTGCCAGCAATCCTGTGACACTGACCTACAATTTCTCCTCTGCACACATCGACTATATCAACTACATCCCGCGTACCAGCGGTTCGAATGGCAACTTCGGTGAGGTGGAAGTGCAGGTAAAATATAAGGGTGACAATACTTACACCACCTTCGGAAAGTACGACTGGCAGTTCAGCAGCAATGTGAGCACCATCGTCTTGCCGGAGGGGCAGAACGACAATATCGCCTCTGTGCGTTTCGTGGTCAGCAGCGGATATGGAGGCTTTGCTTCCTGTGCCGAGATGCAGTTTATGGCCTACAACAATGAGTTGCAGGACCAGGTGGCCATCTTCGGCGACGATCTTTATTCCACCCTCCGCGAAGGAACCACTCAGGATGACATCGATGCTCTTGACAATCCTTTCGTACGTGCCCTGGCCACCCAACTCTATGCCGGGAACTATGACAAGGAATACCGCATTGCCGACTATGAATGCTATACCCCCGTGCTCACCCTTTCCAACCTTTGGAATGCTCCCGGCAAATACTATGACCAGCGTGCAGGAGTGACGGGCATCAACATCACTAAGGGCAAGCATGCCATTGTGGTGGCCGGCATTCCCGAAGGACTTTCCGTACAGCTTATCGCTACAGCATGGTATGAAGGCCATGATGGAGGAAACTTCGATGGCGGAAACCCCGTACACTACACCTATAGCCTGCGCAACGGACTGAATGTCATCAACTATACCTTCGACTACGATGCCCTGGCCTACATCTGCTATTACGACGATGATGCCGAGCATCGTCCTGACATCAAGGTCCACTTCGTCAACGGACAGGTGAACGGTTACCTCTCGCCCGACAAGACGAACAAGGAGATGCAGGCAATGTGCAAGAATGCCAAGAACATCTGCATGGATGTCCTGGGCAAGAAGGTGCATTCCGTCTGGACGAGCGACGGACTTTCCAAGTACTGCCTTGCCAGCGACGGCAAGAGTCTGGGCTACCGTCAGTTTATGAATGTGCTCGACTCGCTCGTGATGTGGGAGCATCGCCATCTCGGACTGGAGAAGTACAACCGCATTCCACGCAACCGCACCATGGCCTATACGAACTATACCTACTATATGTTCCAGGGCGGACTCGGAGTGAGTTTCCACCATGATCAGGAGTCGCGCGTGCTGAATTGCAAGACCCTCATGTTCAACGATGACGATGCCATCTGGGGACTCTCCCATGAGTGGGGACACCAGCATCAGATGCTCCCCTATTTCTGCTGGAGCGGCATGGGCGAGGTGTCGAACAATATCTTCTCCTACTACAACACCCAGCACATGGGCTACAAGTACACCCGTGGCAACTGGAACCGCGCGCGCGAACTCTTCTATGAGCACAAGGCCGTGGCGAGCAGCGATGGTTATGCCCTCTCCTTCAAGAGCGGCAAGGCCTACAGCCAGCGGCGTTCGGATATGTACAAATACGTATCGGGAAATTCTTCGGCCTACAGCTACAGCAGCAAGCTCCGCTCCCACGCTTTGGCAGAGAAGGACAGTCTGGTATATTCCTATGAGGAAAATCCTGGCCGTTCCCTCAGTTATTTCGAGGCCGGTGCCGGCGACATGCTCGCCCCGATTATCCTTGTCGACAATTATGCCAGCATCTATATGAAGTATGACGATTTCTATCCCGACATTCTTGAGGCCTTGCGTCAGAACGAGCAGCTGCCTGGAGGTTCTACAGTGGAGAAGCAGGATGGCTTCGACAAGTACGAGCTTGTTTCGGCTGCACAGAACAGCAACAAGGACGGACTGTATGCCAAACTCAAGGAACTCTATCCCGAGAGCATCTGGGCCAAGGAGACCGGCGGCTACAATTATCTGAACAAGGGCAATGTGTCGTGGTACGACAACTCCGTGCCTGCCGTCATGAACTTCGTGAGAAAGGCCAGCCGTCTTTATGGCTACAACCTGTTGCCGCTCTTCGACCGTTGGGGATGGTTCCGCACCGGTGCCTACTATATCGGCGACTATGGCGACAAGAAGTATGTGCTTACCGAGGAGATGCTCGATGAGTTCACTGCCGACATGAAGGCCCTGGAGGACGATGGTACCATCAAGCCCATCACCGAGGAGATGATCCACGACATCATGTACTGCCGTCATTTCAACGAGAGTACGACCGATCGCCTCTTCCCCACGCCTGATATACCTAACTGATAAATTATGGCAGGTGCCGGATGCCCTGTAGCATCGGCACCTGCTTCCTACTTACAACTACGTTTTATATATGCACAGCGACAGCATTGTCATTATCCCTACTTACAACGAGAAGGAGAACATCGAAGCCATCATCCGTGCCGTACTTTCACTGGACGACGACGGACATCAGTTTGAAATCCTTGTCATAGACGATGGGAGTCCCGACGGCACGGCACAGATAGTGAAGCGTCTGATGGCCGAAGAGTTTGACGGACGCCTGTACCTGCTGGAACGTTCGGGAAAACTGGGGCTTGGAACAGCCTATATTGCAGGATTCAAGTGGGCTTTAGTACGCAATTATGGCTATATCTTTGAGATGGATGCCGATTTCAGCCACGACCCCAAGGATCTTCCACGGCTGTATAAAGCCTGTGCCGTGGAGGGCTATGATTTGAGTGTCGGTTCACGTTATATCACGGGAGTGAATGTGGTGAACTGGCCCATCGGACGTGTGCTGATGAGTTATTATGCTTCAGCGTATGTCAGGACTGTGCTGGGTATCAGTCTCCGCGACACTACCGCGGGATTCGTATGCTACACCCGCAAGGTTCTCGCCACCATCGATCTCGATGCCATCCGTTTCAAAGGCTATGCTTTCCAGATTGAGATGAAGTTCACCTCCCTTTCCCTCGGTTTCAGGGTGAAGGAAGTTCCTGTGATTTTCGTCAACCGCGAGCTGGGAACGAGCAAGATGTCGGGAGGAATTTTCAGCGAAGCCCTCTTCGGCGTCATGCGTCTGCGCTGGGCATCAATGACGGGAAAAATCCGTGCCCGAAAGTAGCCTTATTCTTTTTTCGTATTCTTTTTAGGGGTGTTCTATAAATTAGGTTGGCTTCGCCTTCCTCCTTCGCACCTCGGCCATTCAAGTAAACTTGATGGCTCTCGGTTTGTCGTCGGCAGAGGCGATTTTTTTTCTGTCGTGCAGTGGGTTTTTGTTTTTCAAGCACGCGCCCAATAATGGAAGATGTGGGCTATGTAAGTACTTAAAAAGCAATATTGTACGAGACACACCATTGTACGAGACACACCGCAATCACCAAATAGATTGGTGTGCAGTAGGTTTTTGTTTTGCAAGCACGCGCTCATCTCATATAGACGGGGGCTATGTAAGTGCTTGAAAAGCAAAAAGATACTGTGCGAGAGATGGAAAAGCGACCAAGCAGACACCACTTGAATAAAATATCATTTACTAATTTATAGAACACCCCTTTATCCCAAAGGTCACGTCGTCCCGACGCGCATCAGCAGTGATGTTCAGCATTTCCGGTTGTGCATCATGTTGCTGCGCTTCGGGACGACGTGTAGTGTAAATATTGCGACAAAAAGCGTGACAAGAGTACAACAAAAGTACGACATTGAGCATGACAAAAAAAGCATGACAAAAAGAGCGTGACAAAAAGCGTGAGATGATGCTGTTGCACCATAACTGTTTGGAAATCAGTATAGAAAGACGCATTGTGTAAAATTAGTGTAAAAAAGGAGACTTGTGCTTTGTTTTTTTTTTGAGAAAACTCGCTAATTTTGCAGCACACATCCATGCGATGTATAGGCTGATGCTGCCTGCCTGCTTTCTGCAAAACCTCTAACTTTCCACATCACCTCTATCGAACTCACCTCAAGGTTCGACCTCTTTCCCCAACCCTTCCATCGCCATGCATAGATTCTTCCTCTTTCTCCTTTTTGCCCTGCTTTCCCACACCCTCCGTGCTGTATCCGACGAGAAGGTACTGCTGACCGGAAATGTCTTTGACAGTTATAGCCGCGTATGCCTGACGGACGTATGGGTGGAAGTACTCTCCGCCGCCGACTCTTCGGTGGTGGCTGCCGACAGTTGCCGCGACTGGACCTTGCAGAATCCGGCATCCATCCGCAAAGTGCTGCTGCAGGAGCTGCATCCGTCCGACTATATGCAGTTATTGCTGTCCGGTAAAACTCAAAAGTGCCAGATAACCCTGTCCGAAGCCC
>CAMGOT010000093.1 GCA_946060685.1 uncultured Bacteroidales bacterium | reverse complement strand
CGAGCGAGGTCATGAGGATAGGACGCAGACGGGCGGCGGCACCGTGCATGGCGGCGGCGGTGATGCTCATGCCCATCTTGCGGCGGTCAAGGGCGAACTCTACAATCAGGATGGCATTCTTCGCCAGCAGACCGATGAGCATGATGAGGGCAATCTGCGTGTAGATGTTGTTGGAGGGCGAGCCGAAAATCATGTTGGCTATCTGGCCCACGGTGCCGGGAATCATGCTCATACCGCCCATCAGCCATACGAAGACGAACGAACCGGCGAGGCCGAAGGGTACGCTGAGCAATACGGCGAGGGGAAGGATGTAGCTCTCGTACTGCGCCGAGAGGAGCAGATAGATGAAGATGAAGCAAAGCACGAACACCATGCCGGTGCCGCCGCCGCTGCCGCCGGCTTCCTCGCGGGTGAGACCGGAGAACTCGTAGGAATAGCCCACGGGAAGATTCTCCTTCGCACAGCGTTCGATGGCCTCGATGGCCTGGCCGGAGGTATAGCCGTCGGCGGGGTTACCGTTGATGGCGATGGAGGTGAAGAGGTTGAAACGGCTGATGACGTCGGGACCCTTGCTCGGGGTGAGCGTCATGAATTCCGTGATGGGGCACATCTCGCCCTTGTTGTTGCGCAACTTCACCTTATAGAGCGATTCGTAGTCGGAGCGCTGGCTCTGCTCGCCCTGAATCATCACGCGGTAGATTTTTCCGAAACGGTTGAAATTGGAGGTATAGAGACCGCCGTAGTAGCCCTGGAGGACGCTGAGCACATCGCTCGGGCTCACACCGGCACGCTTGCACTGCGCGGCATCGATGTCGATGGTGAGCTGGGGGAAATTGGTGGAGAAAGAGGTCTGGGCACTCTGGATTTCAGGACAAGCCTCCAGCTCCTTGATGAAGTCGTTGGCCACTTTCTCGAATTCCGTGATTTCGCCGCCCGTACGGTCCTGGAGGTTCAGGGCGAAACCGTTCGACACTCCATAACCTGCAATCATAGGAGGCGCGAAGAAGAGCACCTGGGCATCCTTGAAGGACTTCTGGGCCTCAAGGTAGAGGTTGATGAAGGTGATGTTGGCACTCTCGGTGATGGGGTTGCGCTCGCTCCAGTTCTTGAGCTTGACGATGCAGGAACCGTAGGAGGGACCCTGGCCGCCGAGGAAGGAGAAGCCGGAAATCATCGTGGAACCCTGCACGAGGGGCGATGCCTGCACCATGGAGTCCACCTGGGCCAGCACCTTCTCCGTACGGTCCTGGGAGGTGCCGGGAGGCATGGTGATGACACCCATGATGGTACCCGTGTCTTCGTTGGGCACGAGCGTAGTGGGGGTGACGGCCATCAGGCCGAGGAGGGCGGCGATACTGCCGGCCACCAGCACCATCGTGAGATAGGGACGCACGATGAAGCGGTTCACTCCCTTCTTGTACTTCTCCAGAAGATTGTCATAGAAGGTGTTGAAACTGTCGATGAAGCGCTGGCTGAAGAGGCCGAGGATGCCGGTGATGGCGATGATGTAGGCCACGATGCTCACGATGACATTCTCGAACTGATAGCAGTCGGCCACCATGAGCACTATCGTGGCCACGAGGAGCAGGAGGGTGACCACGGGGGGAAGGTTCAGGCCGAAGCCCTTGGGGGAATATTTCTTCTTCAGCACCTCCTTGGCAGCACCCTGGGCCTCGCTGAAACGCTCGCTGAAGCTCTTCTTGTGGTCGGCGGGGCTGTGGGCCTTCAGGAAGATGGCACAGAGGGCCGGGGAGAGGGTGAGGGCGTTGAGGGCGGAGAAACCGATGGCGATGGCCATGGTGATACCGAACTGGCGGTAGAAGGCACCGCTCGTGCCGCCCATGAAACTCACGGGGACGAACACGGCCATCATGACGAGCGTGATGGAGACGATGGCACCGCCCAGCTCGCTCATGGCATCGAGCGAGGCCTTGCGCGCAGAAGTGTAGCCCATGTCCAGCTTGGCATGCACGCCTTCGACGACCACAATGGCATCGTCGACCACAATGGCAATGGCAAGCACCAGGGCCGAGAGCGTGAGGAGGTTGATGGAGAAGCCGATGATATAGAGGGCGAAGAATGTGCCCACCAGAGCCACGGGAATCGCCACGGCGGGGATGAGCGTGGAGCGCATGTCCTGAAGGAAGATGAACACGACGAGGAACACGAGGAGGAAGGCCTCGATGAGGGTTTTGATGACCTCGTGGATGGAGGCGAAGAGGAAGTCGTTCACATTCTGTGCCACCTCATACTTCAGGCCTGCGGGAAGGTCGGATTCGGTGTCCTTGAGGAGCTGCTCGATGTCCTGCACGATTTTCGTGGCGTTCGAACCGGCAATCTGTGCCACCATCATGTTGCACGCCTTGTGGCCGTTGACCGTACCGCCCCAGGCGTAGGATTCGCGTCCGAGTTCCACACGGGCAATGTCGCCCACGCGGATGACGGTACCGTCGGGGTTGGCCTTGATGACCATGTTCTCGAATTCCGAGGCCTCCTGGAGGCGGCCCTTATAGCGGAGGGTATACTGGAAGGTGTTGTTCTCGCGCTCACCGATAGTACCCGGTGCGGCCTCGATGTTTTGTTCGGCCAGCACGCCGCTGATGTCGGCAGGCACAAGGCCATATTCGGCCATCTTCTCGGGGTCGAGCCAGATACGCATGGAATAGCTGCCTCCCATGACGGTAACGTCGCCCACACCGTTCACACGCTGTACGGCGGGCAGCACGTTGATCTTCACATAGTTCTCGATGAACTCTGAGGTATAGCGGTCCTCGACATCCACCACGGAGAAAATCATCAGCATGGAGCTCTGGCGCTTCTGGGTGATGACTCCCACGCGGGTCACCTCGGAGGGAAGGTAGCCGGCGGCCTTGCTCACGCGGTTCTGCACGTTCACGGCAGCCATGTCGGGATCGGTGCCCATCTTGAAGGTGACGGTGATGGTGGCGGCACCGGTGTTGGTGGCGCTGGAGGAGATGTAGTCCATATTCTCCACACCGTTGATTTGCTCCTCGATAGGTGCAATCACTGCATTCAGCACTGTCTGGGCGTTGGCTCCGGTATAGGAGGTGGACACCTGGACCGTCGGGGGTGCAATGTCGGGGTACTGCGTGATAGGCAGCGAGACGAGCCCCAGGAAACCGAGCAGGACGATCAGGATGGAGATGACCGTCGACAGCACTGGTCTGTTGATAAAGGTATCTAATTTCATCGTTGTATTATAATAGAGGGGGATGAACGGCTGCCTGCACCTGTGGCCTCTGATGCTGGAGAGGAGAGGCCGGAGGGCAGCCTGTGTTCGGGGTAAAATCCTTTTTGGCGGTGGATGCTTGTGGCCGGCGTTGCCCTGTAAAGGGCAGCAGGGAGCCTGGAAGTCGCGGTACGACGGCAGGATGCCTTGCCCCTTTTCATGAAGCTGCCGGCATGTTCAGGCCACTACGGCCCGGCAGCATGCACCGGATGAAGAAAGTGAGTATGGAAGAAAGCGGGGAGTCTTACTGTCCGGGCATGGCCTTGGTGGCCATGTGCTCCTTCGACTTCTGACGCTGGGCCTCACTCTGTGCCACGGTGATGGGCTTGATTTCCATACCGTTCTTCAGTTTGTTCACGCCCTCTACCACGAGGCGGTCGCCCACCTTCAGGCCGCTCGTCACCACAAAGTTCGTGCCGTCGTTCTGCTCCAGCACGGTAATCTCGGTGTTCTGCACCTTGTTGTCCTTGCCGACGACGTAGACGAAGCGCTTGTCCTGAATGGCATACGATGCCTTCTGGGGAATGACGATGGCATTCTCCTGGCGTACGGGGAACTGCAGCACGCCGGTGGCTCCCGAACGCAGCAGGCAGTTGGGATTGGCAAAGGTGGCACGCATCTGCAGGCTGCCCGTGGTGGGATCTATCACGCCGCTGAAACTCGTCACCTTTCCGAGCTCGCCATACACCGTGCCGTCGGCCAGTATCAGCGTCACATCGGGGAGGCTCAGACGTGCGGCCTCGCTGCTGCCCTTCTCGCGGGTGAGCTGGAGGAATTGCTTCTCGGTCATGGAGAAATAGGCATACATCTTGTCGAGATTGCTCACCGTGGTGAGAGGCTCGGCAATGCTGGGGCTGACGAGCGAACCCACACGGTAGGGGATATCACCGATGACACCTGTGCTCGTGGCGCGCACGCTGCAGAACGACAGCTGGTCCTTTGCTGAATGCAGCCCTGCTTCTGCCTGGCTAAGCTGTGCTTCATAGAGGGCAAGGGTATTGACAGCCACATCGTAGTCGTACTGGCTGATGATCTGCCGGTCGAGCAGGGCTTTCTTGTTCTGAACGGTCAGTTTCTGCGTGGCCACGCTGGCCTTTGCCACCTTCACAGCAGCCTGTGCCTGGTCTACGGCAGCCTGGTACTGTGTGGGGTCAATCACGAACAGCACCTGTCCGGCATGCACGAAATCACCTTCGTCCACCAGCTGGCGCGTGATGTTGCCACTGACCTTCGGGCGTATCTCTATATCCTGCACACCCTTGATGGTGGTGGGATATTTCGTACTGAGGTCGGCGGAGGAGGTAGCGATGGTCTGCACGGCAAACTCATTGCCGCCGACGCCTTGCTGCGCCGACTTGTCGCCGGAGCACGCTACAAGGGCGGCTCCGAGGGCGAGATAGAGGAATCTTTTCATATTAAACCTAATATATAACTGTTGAATTTATTTGATTTCGCGCTGTTATTCTTTCGCATGGACAAGGCTTTCGGCTTGTCCGTGCGAGGTGCGAACACTTTCGCCTGACGGGGACATGCCTGCTGATGCCTGTCAGCCAAGACCATCATAGAATATAATGCTCGAGAATATAATGCTCGTGGTATAATGCTCGACGATAGGCAGGGATCAGAAGACTGCTTTCATCGCGGCCACAAGGCTTTCCCTGCACACAAAAACACGGGGAAATCCTGGACCGGACACCACCTTTCCCTAAAAGGCTGACACAAAAACCAGACATACCTATCGGTTTACGGCTTGCAAAGATAGCGAAAACGAAAACATACCCCGTAGTTTTTATCTTTAAAAGAAAAGAATTTTACACTCTTTTGCACAGAAAGCGTAGTAGAAAAAGCAAAAAACCAGCAATTTCCTGCATGAGAGGATGGAATGCCGGAAGGGTGCTGATTATTAGCGGATTCAGCACACCGCAGGCGTTTCAGCCGAAGACAATCCTGCCGACTCGCTTTCCCAGCAGCGCACGCAGCAATGCCACCACACTCCAGCTCTCCACAAAGATGAAGAGGGCTGCGAGGGGAATGCGAAGTGATACGGGAGAGCACCAGCCTTCTACCCAACGGAATGTGGGGCCGACAAAGAAATAATGGATCATGAAAATGCCGAACCCGCAGCAAGTGAGGCTCGACAACAGGCGGACGGAAAGCGGACGGCGCACGGGGAGACGGAGCAGAACCAGGAACAAGGCTGCCGACATGAGAAGGACATTGGGGGTGCAGTAGGTCCAGAAGAGTTCTACCTGCTGAGGGGTGGGGGCAGGAAGGCTCAGGATATGGCGATAGCCCCACAGATTGACCACATACCCGATGGAAAAGAGGGGCACGGCGACGGCTAGGCTGAGGGGAAGGGACATGGGGACATGACGGTAAAGATGGTGGCCCAGAAGCAGATAACCGCTGAAACCTGCAAAATAGTAGAACAGCCCGAACTGATTCCAGTCGCACGTGCCGAAATGATAGGGAGTGCCGAATTCCGACAGATAGGGCAGGAAGGTGGAGGCTGACCACAGGAGGAGAAATCCACGCTGCTGGCGCACACTGGAACGCTCCACCCAGGCATCGAAAACGGGAAGATAGAGGTAGAGCCCGACGAGCATGTAGATGTACCAGAGATGGCAGGCCACATAGCTGAAATGGTAGGGCAGGCGGACCAGACGGCCCAGGGCGGTGGAGAGGCTTTGGCTGGTGGTCTCTGCCCAGGGGAAGAAAAGGCTGACGACCTCCGGACCATAGCCCAGAATGCCCAGAAGCCAGGGAAAGAGATAATAGGCTGCTCCCCATATCAGAAAAGGCCAGAGCACGCGGGGGATGCGCTTGCGGTAGAAGCTGCCCATGGCTATGCCTTGCGAGGGAAACCCGGACTCGACGTGGGACGTACGACCTAAGAGGAGGGCTCCCGTGAGCATGACGAAAAGCGGAACGCAGGGACGCACCACTGCGCCCCAGACGGCTCCCCAACGCGTAAATTCGGGATTGGGGATGCCGCTGCCATATGTGGCGGCAGCATTGAAGGGATCGCAGGCATGGCAGCCGATAAGGAGGATGAAGGCGATGAGGCGGATGAGGTCAAGACGGGAGTCGCGGGCGGTAGGAGGCATGGTGGCAAGGGGAGAGAATGGTAAGATGAAGAGAGGGGATGGGCTGGAAAACTGAATCGCCTCCCTGCTGAGGACAACGGGAGGCAAAGGACAAATGGGCTGGCCTGGTTGGCGTTTTGAATTATTTACGACAACTGACGGAACAGCGAGAGGAGAGTACCAAGCTCACTTGGGCTATCCCGAGTCGTGAAGGAAGAAGATGAAATCAACTGACGGAACAGCGAGAGGAGAGTCCCAAGCTCGCTTGGGCTATCCCGAGTCGTGACGGAAGAAGATGAAGTCAACTGACGACAAGCCGAGAGCAATATCAAGCTTGCTTGAATATTGCCGAGGCGCGAACCGACGACAAACCGAGAGCCATCAAGTTTACTTGAATGGCCGAGGTGCGAAGGAGGAAGGCCGAAGGCCAACAGGGACAATAAAAGAAAAAGAAGAAGGGAAAAAAAGGGAGAAAGGATGGCGGTGCGGAAGCCTGCTACAACAGAATGGCACCTGCCACCAGACAATTGAGGAGCATGAAGAGGGGACGAAAACGAAAACGGTTCACGCCCCACACGGTGGAGACAAAGCAAAGCAGGATAATCGCGGCGTGCCACACGTCTTGGGGAAACAGGCGGATGGGGATAACGATGGTGGCGGCGATGAATGCCAGGGCATCGAGAAAGGCAAAAAGGTCAAGGCGCACGCCCGTGACCACTCGAAACGCATAGCGGAGTGTAATGATGAGCAGCGGACTCCATGCGGCTTGCAGGGCACCCTGGCAGTAGGGGGCCACCACGGGGAAGCACCATCCTGCAAGGGCGATGGCCGACAGCAGGCCGAGGACAAAGAAGGCTTGGTAATCCTGGGTACGCCGCTTCTCGGCGCTGAACGAATTCATTCTACGGGGCATAGACTCTTGTGTTTTTCGGGAGGGACGGGGGAAGAGGGAGGATAGTGGCGGCAAGCGGACCGACTCTCCGTTTTCCGCGGTGGGCAAGGACAGTTTTCCTTTTTTCGGAAATGTCCGGCGGAAACGAGGAAATATGAGAGGGGGAGCGGGGGCTGCACGAAGTATGGAAGGAGGCTGGAGCCATCATGGCCCACTCCATCCTTCAGCATCGGAAAGGCAAGGCGAAAATGCGGAAAAAGGGGCACAGAGCGTAAGGCTCCATGCTCCTTGTTCCATCATCTGCTGTGCGGAGAATGCCCTTCAAGTCGCAGGCGCAGCGAGCGGTAAGGCCGCTACGGATGCGGGGACTCTCGCGGGCACTATTCCCTTCGGGCACGAAGGGTGGGCTTACTGATGCTGTTCGCGATAAAGGTCGTTGACGGTCTTCACGGGATTGAACGTGGAGAGAGGCACCTCTACAAAGACGGTGTTCCAGTCGCTCATGGCACCATTCCACAGTCCGGGAAGTTCAAGTGCCTTCAATTCCTTGCCATCCTTGCTCTTGTGGGAGATGAAGCCCGTGGCGGGATCCACATAGTCGGGGAGCACGAATTTCAGCCCGTTGAAATTCTTGATGGCGCAGACGAGGTCGACGGGGTTAAAGTGTGTGCCATTCTCAAACATGGCTTTCTTCTCGGGGTCGTTGGTGTCGATCTGGCTGCTCTCCAACACTTGGAGGCTGACGGTGCCATCGGGATTGTAGGCCAGGAAGGGGCCACCGCCCGGCTCGCCGACATTGCGCACCATTCCGCAGACGCGCATCGGACGATTGAGCTTGCAGTAGAGATAGTCCAGGAGTTCCAGGCCTTCCAGACCCTCTGCGGCATCGCTGTGGCAGCGGAGGTCGTTCTCCACGAATGCCAGCATTTCCTTCATGCGCTTGTCGGAGACATTGCCGCCTTCGAGTTCCTCCAGATAAGCGAAGGCCTTCTTCTGAAGGCTGACGAGCACACCTGCAAGGAGTTTCTTATAGGTGACGGTGTCGCCCTTCAGACGATCGGGAACCACATTGTCGATATTCTTGATGAACACGATGTCGGCATTGATATCGTTGAGGTTCTCAATCAGGGCGCCATGGCCTCCGGGACGGAAGAGCAGACTGCCGTCGGCATTGCGGAAGGGGGTGTTGTCAGCGTTGGCGGCCACGGTGTCGGTGGAGGGTTTCTGCTCGCTGAATGTCACATCGTAGACGGCCTTGTACTGCTCACCGTAAACCTTGCACTTCTCTGCTGCCAGAGCTTCAAAGAGGGGACGATGCTCGGGGCTGACGGTGAAATGCACATGGACACTACCGTTATTGTCCTTGGCATAAAGCGCACCCTCTACGAGATGCTCCTCAAACGGCGTACGGGCACCCTCGGGATAGCGGTGGAACTTCAGCAGGCCCTTGGGGAGCTTGC
This sequence comes from uncultured Bacteroidales bacterium, assembly GCA_946060685.1. GTDB lineage: Bacteria > Bacteroidota > Bacteroidia > Bacteroidales > Bacteroidaceae > Alloprevotella. The sequence goes on along the minus strand of CAMGOT010000093.1, from coordinate 562 downwards.
CATAGTTGAGACCATCGGCACCGAGCATACCTGCCACCACGGCCTTATAGTTGCCTTCAGCGACAAGGGCAGCGGCATCCTTGCCATGGGCTGCAAGGAGTTTGGCATTGAGGTCGGCAAGGAATGCTGCATCCGGCAGACGCTCGAAGAACTTCTTCTCGAAATCTGTGGTCGGCACATCATAGTCGGCATCCAGGAAGGCGAACATATCCTTGAACATTCGGCTGGCGGCACCGGAGGCAGGGACGAACTTCACCACGCGGTTCTCAGGATCTGCGGCATACTCATCCCATGCTGCGAGGTAGGCTTCCTGCTCCTCGGCCGTGGGGACGTAGATGCCATGGTTGGCCACACTGGCAGCGCCGCTCAGCTGCAAAAACGGGAAACCGGCGGCAAAACTGGCAAGTTGCTCATTGAATTTCTCTTCGGAAATGCCCTTCTTGGCAAGTTGGGCTTTGTCTTGTTCGGTCAACATAGTGGTATAGTATAGATTTTTAAGTTATACGCTTAAGTAGGTAATGAAAATTAGTTTTATGTTTGAATGCTCTATTTGGATGCAGGT
>CAMGOT010000092.1 GCA_946060685.1 uncultured Bacteroidales bacterium | reverse complement strand
CCGAGGTGCGAAGGAGGAAGGCGAAGCCAAGCTAATTTATAGAACACCCCTAAAATCATCATCTCAAGCCAATGTATAGAACACCTCTTTATAGTTCAAACCTTTACAGTCCGCACCGGGAATGTGATTTCCGGCTATTGTCATTTCATGATTTTCTTGTTGCCTATCTTCACGAGAGTCACACCGACCAGAATCCAGAAAATCTCACGGATGCGGGTGAAGATGGAGGTATAGATGCCTACCGCAGGCGCTGCCCCATACAATATGGGAAGGATGATGGCGAGCGAACCCTCGCGTGCGCCAATCTGCATAGGAAGGAAAAACAGCAGATTTCCCATCAGCGAACTGAATGCCAAAATGACGAGAGCATCGGCAAAGGTGGCATCGCTGATACCGAAGGCGAGAAGGATGAAATAGAACTCGAAGGAATTGAGAAGACGGCCCACATATTCGCAAATCAGACTCCCCCACAACTCGCGGGGATGCTCGTAGAGGAAGCGGATATTGGCATCGGTGGTCTGGAAGGCATCGTAGTTGCGCTCGTAGAAACGGCGTGCCGCAGGAATGAAGAAAAAGAGATGGAAAAGCTTGCAGAGAATGCCGTATTTATAGCAATAGTTGAAGAAGGCGGCGGCGGCAAAGAAAACCGTGAGATAGATGGCCATGAGGGTCCAGAGCCATACTGTCATCTTCTCGAAATAGACCACCATGAATACAAGGCATCCCGTAGTCCAGAGGAAAAAATGGCTGAAGATGTGCATCATGGAATAGAGGGCTACGGAGGATATGGCACGAGGTGTACCGATATACTTCGAGAGCTCCATCACACGATAGGGACCGCCTCCGAAACCAAAGGGAGTGATATAGCTGAAGCTAAAGCCGCTGATGGTGAGTTTAAGGGCATTGCGGAACATCAGGTGCTTGTCGTGGTCGGAAGTATTTACGAGCATTTGGAATGCCCACGCATTGAGCAGGTAAACAAAAAACCAAACCCCCACCACACACGGCAGGTAAAGCACGACGTTCAAACGGTTTTGCTGCACAGTCTCCCACCCGTCGGGAAAGGAGATGATCATGACGACAAGGCCTATGATGCCTGTCACCAAGAAGATATTGCGATATAATGGTTTCAAGGAGATGCGGGGAATTTAGATGGGGAGGTTAGAGATGTTCTGTCAAAGGTCGGAAAGGGGAGGCGAAGGGAGAGCAACCGGGGCTCACAGTCTGGCAGCGAGATGGCGGCACAGACGCTCATGACGCCATCGCATCTGCCAGCAGATGGGGGTGAAGACAAATATTTCAATGATGAAATAGAGCCAGGGAAGCATCACGAGCAAACTGAAATAGAGCGCAAACGCACGACAGTTGAAGGTGAGGATATTGGTATATTTCATCAAGGGCAGACTGCCTTTGCGGAACTCATGGCGCAGTTCGAAGGGAATAGCGGCCGATGAAGTGCCGTAATGCTCCGTCAACCCTGCCTTCAGATGCTGGAACTGCGGCGTGCGGCTTTCCTGGGCTTTGGTGTAGCGCACGTAAAAGAACATATAAAGTTTCATGATGAACCCGTCAGTCCAGCGCATGGTCTGATATTGCTCTCGAAGCGCAGGGGAACTGTCAAGCTCGCTTCCACTCTCACCCTTAACGAACCAAAGATGAATATTCCGGTAATAATCGGCCAACTGGCATTGCCGACTGTGTCCACCAAAACCGCTGATTGCGGCAAGTATCCATATCCAGATTCCAAAGGTGCCATCGTTGACATGAGGAATGGGGTGATGGGATCGCACGATGGCGTCAAGCCCAAAGGGCAAGGGCTGAGGCGAGAGTCGAAGACAAATGAAGAAATAGACCGCAAAGAAGATGACATCGGCGGAAGCACCGTCGAGTGCCCTGCCCAATGCAGACTTTTGCCCCGTCATGCGTGCCAACTGGCCGTCAGCCGAATCATAAAGGTTAGCCCATACCAAAAGAAATATGCCCAAGAGGGTCATGGAATAGTTATCCTCGAAATAGAAACAGAAGGCGGCCATAACACCCAGAATGATGCCGAGGATGGTCACCACATTGGGATGCACCCCAAGACGTGCAAAGAGATTGGCCCACAACTGACCGAGGGGACGGGTGAAAACAAGGTCGAACCATTCTTCCGTGTCGCTCGACTTGCCATTGAGAGTAGAAACTTTATCTGACATTTTTTTGAAAATCGCTGTTTTTTTACAAGCAGAAATATAGGGGTGTTTGGATTGAGGTGTCGCTCAGATGGACAGTGCAGAATGCTGCCCGCTGGCAGGACAACCTACGACAGTACACGAGCAACAATGGCTTCGGCGGCCTCGCGGCAACATGCGGAAAAAGATGGAAAATCATTGAAATCGACCACCACAATTGTACCGTCGGACCGCACCACGGCATCGCCACCATAGATGGGCATTCCAAGTTCAGCAGCAGCCTCGTCCATGCTTTCCTTTAACTCAGCCACGGAAAAAGCGAACCCCTGGGGCTTGCCGTTATGAGCCTCCTTTCCGAACTTGGAATACCCTGACTTATGGTTAGGATATGCCCAGAAAAAGAAATCCGTGCCTTCCACACCGTAAAACTTGATCAAATCGCCTTCCACATGCTCGCAGAACATCCACTCCCGCAGACCACGGTCGGCAAAATGGCGTATGGCACGCTGCAACTCCTCGATGTTGTTGATGTACTGTACATCATCGGCGGTTTGAGTGGCAGCATCTGCAGTCTTTATCCAAAGCGGAAAACCAATTTCGCGCTCCACGAGGGCTGCATCAAGAGTGGTGCCCATGGATTTCATGCCCAGTCCCACGCCATCCATCACACTATCGATTTGCAGGCGGGAATTTTCAAGAAGCGCCGAAGGAGAGTTGAATACGATGAAGCCCATCGACTCGCATTCCTCGAGAATGCGCAACGTGCGCACGTCCCTTCCCATCGAAACGATGACCGGGACACCATAGGTGTCGGCTTCGAGCAGAAAGGTGGGATCGTCAATCAGATCGTCCTCAGAACAGGCGGTCACTTCCTCGCCATTCTCCACCATCTTCCGTTGCACGGCCCGAAAAATGGCGTCGTCGCGCTGGACGGCATTAGGGGAGAAAACCGCAGAACGAGATATCAGATAAATCATTGGGGTATTGTGTAGAATAAAATGATGGCAGGAGATATGGAGGGTTTAACGGCAGGACAGGAAATCCTCGGCCTTGGCAATATCGCTGGCATGGTCGACATCAAGAATCTTGGGGAAACAATATGCCTTGAGGCGCAGCCCGTCGGCAATTAGGGCACGCTGGAAATTCCGCATCCGGCTCTTGCCTTCCAGCATACATTGCTCCAGAGTACAAAGAGCTCGAGGAGTGAGTGAATATATACCGCCGGAGATGTATTTCAAATGGGGCTGAAAGTCATCATAGAAACCGTTGATATTCATCGAATTGTCTGTACCTACATAAAGCGGTTTTTCGTCATCGACGAAATCGGTAACGGCCATACACCCGTCATAGCCAGCTTGGAGCGACTGCCGGAAGGCCTGTATGTAGGCGGTGAAATCATCCTCACGGAAAATGGTGTCGACCGTAGTAAGACAGAAAGGTGCATCTTTAAGATGAGGCGAGAGAACGGCGAAACTGTGCATGGAGGAGGGGGTGGTCTGCACCTCTAAGGTAATGTGCCAATCGGGATGACGATCCTTCAGCAAACGCACGAAATCCTGGGTGGACGGATGTATCTGATTGACGATGATGACGATTTCCTCGGCACCGTTCTGATGGAAAATACGCATGAGTCTTTCCACAATGGGCTCGCCATGAAGGCGCACCAAGGGTTTGGGATCGCTCACGCCTTCCTGAGCAAGACGACTGCCCTCGCCGGCAGCTATAATCGCGAATTTCATAAAATCTGAGTATCTGGAATAAACGGTGGAACATCGTGAAGGCAGTAAAGCCTGCCAAGGAGGGGAGCAAAGCCTTTTTCTTCCAGAGGAAGGAAATGGAAAAAGAATTTGCAAAATGAGAGAAGATGGGGATTACTGTGCCTCAAAAGGAAAACGCCTGCGCTCCACACCTGTGCGCTCGTGCTGCACGACATAAGGAGGGAGGGGGTTGGCGTGGGCTTCATCGTAGATACGGCGATGGCGACACACATCCATGGCGGCATAGATTGCATGGAGGAAGGAATGCTCGTCTGCATCGCCCTTGCCGGCACGGTCGAGGGCGGGGCCATGGGATGGGGCTGTACACACTACTTTAAGGCCAGCCACATACTCAATCCCTTCATTCATCGACACCGACTTGAAGGGAGCAGTCCCCTGGTCGTGATACAAGGCCAGCACGCTGTCGAAATGCCTGTACATGGCTGTTCCGAAGAAGCCATCGGCAGCATAGGGGCCGAACACACGGATGTTGGACTCATCGGCAAGTTTTCCGATAACAGGAGTCAGGATGTCGGTTTCCTCGCTGCCGAGAATGCCCGCCGCTCCAGCATGGGGATTCAGTCCAAGCACGGCCACACGAGGGGCACTACACAGGAAATCACGCTCCATGGCCTGATAGGTCTGGCGTATACGCTCCTCCAGGAGATCGGAGGTAAGGGCAGAAGCCACTTCTGACAGGGGGACATGATTAGTGGCAAGGGCCACGCGCATATAGGGATTGCTAAGCATCGTCAGGCCGCGGGCATCAAGTCGAGAGGACAGATAGTCGCACAGGCCGGTGAAGGGGAAAAGATCTTCGGGCATGGAAGGCAGATGGATGGGGCATGCTACCACGGCATCGACCTTACCCGCTGCAGCATCCTTCAGCGCCATCTCCATGGCGGCAAGTGCCTGCTGTCCTGCCAGAGGATCACACTTGCCGAAGGTGACATTCACCTCCAATCCGTCGGCATAGACAGGGACAAGATTGAGACGCCCCTCCACCGCCTGCTCGGGACTCTTCACAATGCTATACTGCACATGCCCTAGCCCCAAAGCCTTGCGATGGTGGAGGAGCACCTTCTCGTTGGCATAGACAACGGGGGTGCAAAGCTCGAACATCTCGTCGTTGGAAAAACTTTTCAGGATGAGCTCCAGCCCCACGCCGTTGGTATCACCCTGCGTGATGGCTATCTTCAAATTATTATCCATAGTCATTTTCTCGATTCTTCTTGTTTCTTAGTGGATAGGAGTCCGCAGGCTGCATAGATGTCCTGGCCTCGCGAGGCTCGTATGGTAGTGGTCAGTCCATGGTCGTTGAGATAATCGCAGAACCATTGCAAAGCCGCTTCGTCGGTAGCATGGTACGGGGTGTCGGGGATGGTGTGGAAACGTATCAGATTGACCCTGCAGTCCAACGGGGAAAGTAGTCGGAGCAAAGCGTCGGCATGCTCCCGACCGTCGTTGAGGCCGCCGAAGAGGATATACTCGAAGGTCAGCCGGCGCTGTTTTGTCCCCTCTTCGTAATCGTCGGTCGTACGTCGGCAGAAATCATATTGCTTCAGCACGTTCACCACCTCTTGAATGCCGAAAGCCCGCTCAGCAGGCATCATTCCCGCACGTCCCGCAGGAATGGGGTGATGCAGCGAAACGGCAAGGTTGCAGCGGCTTTCGTCGAGGAAGCGCAGGAGGCCTTTGGCCAGTCCAACGCTGCTCACCGTGATGCGCTTTGGACTCCAGGCATACGCATAGGGGGCCGTGAGGATTTCCGTGGCACGCAACACGGCATCAAGATTGTCGAAGGGCTCGCCCTGACCCATAAACACGATGTTGGTAAGGAAGTCACGCTCGGGGACCGACCAAATCTGATTCAGAATATCAGCAGGCGTGAGCTGGGCCGCAAAACCTTGACGACCTGTCATGCAAAAAGCACAGCCCATCTTGCATCCCACCTGACTCGACACGCAGAGTGTAGCGCGCCGAGGGGCATCAGCATTTCCTCCATTTCCAAAATCGGGGATATACACCGTCTCAATGAAATGTTCATCGGCAGTACGGAAGAGATATTTTATGGTGCCGTCGATGCTGCGCATGGCCTCTACAGGTGCAGAAGCTCCGATGGTATAGCCTGCTTTCAGCCGCTCGCGCGCTGCTTTGGAAATGTTGGTCATCTCGTCGATGGCAGCCACCTTACGACGATATATCCAGTCGGCAAGCTGCTTTCCCACAAAACGCGGCAGACCCAGATTCTGAGCCACTTGCGTCAGTTCCTCCAGCGTCAAGGCAAGAAGGGGTTTCTTCGGTTCGTTCATATCATGGAATATAGGCTGGACATAGCATGACGTGAGGCAGAAACTTTTTACCACACTCTATGTCTTGATGTCTTGCAAAGATAAAGCTTTGCAAAAATACAAAAAAACGCAGAAAAAGCGGGGATTTCGAGATGAAAAACGCTAAAACCGCATCGTCATCCTCCGTTTTTTGATGTCTCGGTACATGGAATCAGGAAAAGCAGGCACCAATAACGTATGCACAGCGGCACAATCCTCCCCCCATCCGCCCCCTTTAGATGACAGAAACCTTTCGTATTTCCTTTTTACCGGGGAAGCGGGATTAGTCTTCCGGCATTTCCGCACCTTCGCCAGAACACCGACAGAATGCAGGATGCGATTTCTCCAACGCTCGCCACATGCTATAACGTGTCTCAGGGTTAAGGTTCTCCAACTGGTGGAACACGCCGTTGACATCGCTCCTGCGCGTAACTTCTTCATACGGACACGCCACCTTCTGCCCCACAAAGCCGTACTCGCGGGCAAGACATCGGATTTCATCCTCATGTACAAGGCACAACGGACGGATGAGCGTCAGGGCATAATGCTGCATGGCCAAGCGTGGGGGCATGGTGTCGAAAGCTCCCTCGTAGGTCAAATTCATGAGTAGCGTAGTGAGGATATCATCCTGATGATGCCCTAATGCCACCTTGGTGAAACCCTGCTCTTGGGCAAAGCCGAACAGCCGCTTTCTGCGATACCAGGAACAGAGGAAACAGCGGGTTTTTCTGCGGTCGGTCGATGCGTCGAAGGCGGCATGGAGCAAATGAAGCCTCACCCCCTCCTGTTTGCAAAAGGAGGAAAGATAGGTGCGGTCGGTCTCGTAGGGGATATTGTCCATGATGACGTGCGCGGCCTCCACTAGAATCCTGGGGCGGTAGAGCCTTGCGCGCCGGGCCAGCAGCCTTAGCATGAGCAGCGAATCCTTGCCCCCTGAAAGGGCTGCCAACACACGATCACCATCAGTCAGCAGCTGGAAGTCGGCGCAGGCGCGATTGAAACGCTTCGCCACTCGGTTCTCCAGCCGACGTATATCTTGTTCATTCATAAGCATTTATGCCTTGTCTGTTCTTGTTCATGCCAATGGTCTTACACCTTCCGTGCATTCACAGTTCTTTACCGTATTTCTGCCGATAGCACTTCTTCCAGAACTCCAGGTATAGCCCTGCAACCTTAACGTGGTCGTGATAGTGCTTCACAAATTTCCAGCTGTCCTGGCGCATGCGGTCGATTTCATGACAATACAATACGAGATATTCCAGCCCGCGATATACGCTTTCTTCATCGGGAAGAACATTCACGATAGGATGCAGGGTGCAGGGTGCTCCGTCCACACGCCCGGAAAGTTCATAGTATTCCGGCTCAGCCCCTCCCACCACGACGAGCCCCTGCGCCATGGCCTGCAGCGCATTCATGGCGGGGGTGTAGGAATAGAGCTGGTCGAGAATGATGTCGGAGGAATCCATCAGACGTACGTACTCGTCAAAGGGCACGTTCTCTACCTTCAGCACTTCCACCTCCTGGGCATAGTGCTGCTCTATGCGCTGTAGAGCCCGAAGCATGATGTCGGTACCCTTGTAAGCAGAACGGCTGCGCTGGATGCCGATGAAAAAACGCAGGGGACCTGCTTTCCGCATCGGACATGCCTTGGGGACGACGATGGGGAAAGGAATATAGGCCATCTTGCCCTTGGCTGCCGCACAATGAGCTTGATAGCTGGCCCAATACTCATAGAGTCCGGCGATGATTCCATCGCAATCACTGGCCACACGCTGATTGAGCAGTCCTTTCGGACCATGGAGCCAATCGCGGATAAAGGCTGCATTTTCATCGCTTTTACGGAGCTGGCTTCCGAAATTGAAATCAGAATAGCGGAAGGTCTGGCAGTCGAGGCCTGCCTTTACCCAATAATGGTCCATACCGAACGCTCCCATGAACACGCTACGGTTATGACGACGCAGAAAACGATAAAAATGCCACAGATGCTCTCCGCGCAAAGGCAGGAACACAGGATTGATGACCTGCACCACATCATAGCCGCGGAAGTTGTGGAATTTTCGCAGTACCTGAAGCATCCATCGGAGACTTTCCATCCTGCCCAGCCCTGGACGCAGGAGGTCGATGTCGCGAGGATAGTTTTTCCACCCATCGCCATCGGATGCCACCAGCACCTCCACGCCATGCTCGCGAAGTCCGCGTGCCAGCGTGGCATGTACGTTTGAATAGTCGCCAAGAAGTAGTACGCGCATAAATCTGGAAGGAAACGGATAAAAAAAGAAAGGGTGTGTCAGCACAACGCTTGTCGCGACACACCCCTAAAAAAATATTAGTCCTCAGCGGGCTTCATGTTGGTATAGACGGTCTGGACATCGTCGAACTCCTCCAGACGCTCTACCATCTTGTCGATGGTCTCACGCTGCTCGTGGGTCACTTCTTTCAGATCGTTGGGGATATAGGTGAATTCACCACCGACTTCCTCAAATCCTTCACCCTCAAGGTATTTCTGTATTTCAGCATAGCTCTTGGGGTCGCCATAGATGGTGAGGGTACCTTCCTCGGTATCTTCATCGTACTCATCCTCCACGCCGAGGTCGATGACATTGAGGATAAACTCCTCCATGTCGAGGTCGGCCGGTTTCTTGAAGGTGAACACACATTTGTGGTCGAAGAGGAAGGCCAGGCTACCCATGGTGCCCAGGTTTCCGCTGAACTTATTGAACACGGAACGCACATCGCCTACGGTACGTGTAGGATTGTCGGTCAGGGTGTCGACGAAGATTGCGATGCCATGCGGACCGTAGCCCTCATAGGTCATCGTCTTGTATTCGCTTTGATCCTTTCCAAGTGCATTCTTGATGGCACGTTCGATATTGTCCTTCGGCATGTTCTCGCGCTTGCACACCACGATAACGCTACGCAGCGAGGGATTCGTGTCAGGGTCGGGACCGCCGGCCTTTACGGCAATGGCGATCTGCTTGCCCAATCGTGTGAAAGTCTTTGCCATGTGGCCCCAACGCTTGAGTTTTGCGGCCTTACGATACTCAAATGCTCTTCCCATAACGGTCAGTAAAATTTTGGAATGGCTGCCTCGCGGGAGTGGAGGAAGGGAAACGAGAAGGAAGGAAACCGATATGTTTCTTGAGAAAACAATTCACGAGAAAACGATTCCTAAGACAACTCCAGAGAAAGACCGTCCTCCTCATCTCCCAAAGGCATGCCCGTGGCTTATAATATTATATATA
>CAMGOT010000091.1 GCA_946060685.1 uncultured Bacteroidales bacterium | reverse complement strand
AGGACGAGAGATTTTCATTCTCTAAAGAGGGGTTCGATTCCCCTAGGGACTACCACAAATACTCGTCAAAGAGTATCATTGCAACGCTCGCACGCATCAGCGGCTGAAATGACAGCCAGGCAGATGAGGGCAGTAAGGATTAAAGGTGAAAAATTTAGTGGGCCTTCGCACAGCACACTGGTTTTTCTCTTTTATTCTTTATATACACACGCGTTGCACACGCGGGCGACAAGCAGAACGGTTGGCGCGCAGCGTCGGGATGACGCCCATTTTCCTCCTTGCTGACCTCTGGCATTGACACCCCACCCCAATATCTTCATATCGTACAATCCTCCCTCAACGGGACATTATTTTTTAGAACAAAAAAATGGCAAACCACAAGTCATCTGTAAAGCGCATCCGTCAGACTGCCGCTCGTCGTCTCCACAACCGTTATTATGCCAAGACCATGCGTAACGCCGTACGCAAGCTCCGCGCTACCACCGACAAGGCTACCGCAGTAGAGATGCTTCCCAAAGTACAGAAGATGCTCGACAAGCTCGCTAAGAACAACACGATCCACAAGAACAAGGCCGCAAACATCAAGAGCAGCCTCATGCTCCACATCAACAGCCTTGCATAATTTCCAGGCAGGAACAGAAGATGGGATGTACCTCCTTGCATAGAGGCATGTCCTCCTTCTTAAACAATAAAAAGAAATAACGGAGTCTGACACTTGTCGGATTCCGTTTTTTTGTATACCTTTGCACCACATCTTAGCAAAGCAACAATACTGCATCGGAAAAACGAGATATGGAAGACACTTTCGACATCAGAAGCACACAGAAAACGCCAGGAAAGTCAGACCGCGATTTTGAGAACGCCTTGCGGCCACTGTCGTTCGATGACTTCACCGGCCAGAAGAAAGTGGTGGAAAATCTACAGGTGTTCGTGGAAGCGGCACGACGCAGAGGGGAACCACTGGACCACACACTGCTACACGGACCTCCCGGACTGGGAAAAACCACCCTCTCCAACATCATTGCCAACGAACTGGGAGTAGGGTTCAAACTGACCAGCGGACCCGTGCTCGACAAGCCTGGAGATCTTGCGGGACTGCTGACATCGCTTGAAACGAACGATGTGCTTTTCATCGACGAAATACACCGACTCAGTCCGGTGGTGGAGGAATACCTCTACTCTGCCATGGAAGACTACCGCATCGACATCATGATCGACAAAGGGCCGGCAGCACGAAGCATCCAGATTGACCTTAACCCTTTCACCCTTGTAGGCGCCACTACCCGTAGCGGACTGCTGACGGCTCCGCTCCGCGCACGCTTCGGCATCAACCTGCATCTGGAATATTATGATGCTGATACACTGACGAGTATCGTGACACGCTCTGCAAAGATTCTCGGTGTCAGGATAGACCCCAAGGCTGCTGCGGAGATTGCGGGAAGAAGCCGTGGAACACCGCGAATCGCCAATGCCCTCCTGCGAAGGGTGCGAGACTTTGCACAAGTGAAGGGCAGTGGCGACATTGACACCGGAATTGCACGCTACAGCTTGGAGGCACTGAACATTGACAAATATGGTCTGGACGAAATCGACAACAAAATCCTGACGACCATCATCGACAAGTTCAAAGGTGGCCCCGTGGGCATCACTACAATAGCCACTGCCATTGGCGAGGATGCCGGAACTGTGGAGGAGGTATATGAGCCTTTCCTTATCAAGGAGGGCTTCATCCGACGCACACCCCGCGGCCGCGAAGTGACGGAACTGGCCTACGAGCATCTGGGACGCAGCATCATCAGCCATCGCGAGCCCGGCCAGGGATATTTGTTCTAAGGATACTCTAAAAATCAGCAATCAGGAAATTGGAATAAAGAATGAGGAAGTGGCCGTTCGGCTTGATTTCATTGCCAAGGGAATATTCCTCATTCTGCATTTATTTCATAAAGCACCAAGTTTATGGACGATAGAGCTAAAAAGGCGGCACCAAAGCGCATACCCTACGGAATGATGAATTTTGTGGCCATACGCGAGAACAACTGCTATTATGTCGACAAGACAAGGTTCATAGAGAAAGTGGAAGATGCCAACAAGTACTTCTTCGTCGTCCGTCCCCGCCGATTCGGCAAGAGCCTCACCATATCGATGCTCCGACACTACTATGATGTCAATGCCGCCGACCGGTTCAACCGGCTCTACGGCGACCTCTATATCGGGCAGCACCCCACGCCCAACCGCAACCAGTATCTCATCATCTACCTTAATTTTGCCGTCATCAATGCCGAATTGGGCAATTACCGCAGTGCTCTGGATGCGCATTGCAATACTCGCTTCAGCGCATTCTGCGATGCTTACGCCCACCTTTTGCCCGATGGCGTCAAGAACGAGATGGGCAACAAGAACGGCTGTGTGGAACAGTTGGACTATCTGTGTGCCGTGTGCGATAGGGCTGGCTTGAAAATCTATCTCTTCATCGACGAGTACGACCACTTCACCAACCACATTCTCTCCGATGCCGCACGGCTTGAAGAATACAAGGGCGAGACGCACGGCACAGGCTATCTGCGCACCTTCTTTGATACCATCAAGGCCGGCACCGATTCAAGCATCGACCGTGTGTTTGTCACCGGTGTCAGTCCCGTGACGCTCGACGACCTCACAAGCGGCTTCAATATCGGCACCAACTATTCCCTTGCCTATAGGTTCAATGAGATGGTAGGCTTCACCGAGCAGGAAGTGCGGGAAATGCTGGCCTACTATGCGCAGCACTATGAGTTCCACCATTCCGTCGATGAACTCATAGAGGTGATGAAGCCACATTACGACAATTATTGTTTTGCAGAAGAAGCATACGGTGAGATTACCATGTACAATTCCAACATGGTGCTTTCCTTCTTGTATAAGTATATAGATAATAAGTGCAGAATTCCCAAGCAGATGCTCGACGAGAACATCCGCGTGGACTACAACAAACTGCGTATGCTCATCCGCAAGGACAAGGAGTTTGCGCACGATGCCTCCATTATCCAAACGCTTGTGTCGCAGGGCTTTGTGACGGGAGAACTGAAGGAGGGATTCCCCGCAGAGAGTATTGCCGACTACAACAATTTTGTCAGTCTGCTCTATTACTTTGGCATGGTGACTATAGGAGGAACTTTCATGGGAGACACAAGATTTGTCATACCGAACGAGGTGGTGCGTGATCAGATCTTCTCCTATCTCCTCGACACCTACAAGGAGAACAATCTGTCGTATGACAGTTATGATATTAGGAACAAGGAGAGGTTCATGGCGTACCGTGGCAACTTCAAGCCCTTCTTCCAGTACATTGCCGACAGCATCTACACCTATGCCTCGCAGCGCGACCGCCAGAAGGGTGAAGCTTTCGTGCATGGCTACACGCTGGCTCTGACGAGCCAATGCCGCTACTACCGCCCCATTTCCGAACTGGACAACTAGAACGGCTATGCCGACATCTTCCTCCGCCCGCTCCATGAAATCTTCACGGATATGGAGCATTCGTACGTCATTGAACTGAAATACCTGAAAGGCCAGGCCACGGAGGCGGAAGTCAGGGCTGCCGTGAAGCAGGCAGAGGCACAGGTATGCCGCTATGCCGAGACATTGAACGTCAACGACTATATCGCCCGCACCACCCTCCACAAAGTATATGTGGTATATCGCGGTGTGGAGATGGTGGCCTGTGAGGAAGTCGTATAGTGGCGAAGATGTATGCATACTACTGTTTTTTCAAAGAAGATATACTTCATGGACAAAGTAAGTATATCTTCTTTGGCAAAGTAAGTATATCTTCTCTGAAAAAGGGATTCTGTGCCCCCCGGTTGTAGTCTTGATTTTTTCGGCCTGCATGGGTGGGTAATGTGCCAGTTCTCTCCACAGTGACCGGCTGTACCGGTTTGAATGGTATCCCATGACAAGACACTCTCAAAACAACTGACATGATCACTTACAACTCATACGGCACGGTAATGCCGGAAATCAATGCCATAGTCACCACTGCCTGGATAGAGCGAGTGGCAAAACGTTATGGCAAACGAGTGGGAAACATCAACTATGTGTTCTGCTCCGACGAAGAAATTCTCGAAGTCAACCGCAAATATCTCAATCACGACTATTATACCGACATCATCACTTTCGACTATTGCGCCCATGGCATCCTTTCGGGGGACATTTACATCAGTCTCGACACTGTAGCATCGAATGCCTTGGAGCTGAAAAAGAATCCCGACGAGGAGTTTCATCGCGTTGTCATCCATGGTATTCTGCACCTTGTGGGCATCAACGACAAAGGGCCCGGCGAGCGCGAGATGATGGAGGCTGCCGAGGACGATGCCCTTAGCATACGTTGATAAATTCTGTCAGTCTGCTTGCATCATCCGGCAACACTTGCACTTTTGGCCATGCCGACACCTTGCATGCCTTTTTTTCTTATATAATAATATATAAGAGGAGTAAGCAGAAGAAACAAGGGCGCATTTTTAATCGAAAAAATTTGCAGGTTCACATAAAAGGGCGTAATTTTGCCGCCACATAATTCGCATAGAATGACCTCACGCTGAGCCATTTCACATAGATCCGCTGCGCATAGATCCGCTGCGCATGGCGCGATTTGCGCAAGACTTTATGCTGACTGCGGAACAGCCAAAAGGCAGCGGGAGCACGACAGCCCTGCTAAAACATTTCCAAGCCATCCTTACGCTACCCTATGTGAGGCAACTGGCAATGCAAAAGAAAACATCCCCGATTCAAACATCATGCAAAAGAACTTAGTGATTGTGGAGAGCCCTGCCAAGGCGAAAACGATAGAACGATTTCTCGGCAAGGACTACAAAGTCATGTCGAGTTTTGGTCACATCAGAGACCTGAAGAAGAAGAATTTCGGCATCGACCTCAAGACCTTCACTCCAGAATATGAGATTCCAAGCGACAAGCGCCACGTGGTAGAGAGCCTCCGCACAGAGGCAAAGAAAGCGGATGCCGTATGGCTGGCTTCCGATGAAGACCGCGAGGGAGAAGCCATCAGTTGGCACCTGGCAGAGGTGCTCCATCTTGACCCTGCCACAGCACGCCGCATAGTTTTCCACGAAATCACGAAACCTGCCATTCTCGCTGCCATCGAGCATCCGCGCACCATCGACCTCAATCTCGTCAACGCCCAGCAGGCACGGCGCGTGCTGGATCGTCTGGTAGGCTTCAAACTCAGTCCTGTGCTGTGGCGCAAGGTGCAGCCCAATCTCTCCGCCGGCCGCGTACAAAGTGTGGCCGTACGCCTCATCGTAGAGCGCGAGCGAGAGATTCTGGATTTCCAGAGCGAGAGTGCCTATCGCGTGTCAGCCATTTTCTGCACGGACCATACCGACGACCAGAGCACCACTATCAAGGCCAATCTGAACACCACCTTCAAGACAGAAGAGGAGGCACGGAGCTTCCTGGAGCAGTGCCGGAACGCGACATTCTGCGTCAAGAGCATTCAGAAACGCCCCACGAAGCGCTATCCGGCACCCCCCTTCACCACTTCCACCCTTCAGCAGGAGGCTGCACACAAACTGGGATTCCCCGTTTCGCTGACCATGCGCGTGGCTCAGGGACTCTATGAGGCGGGACTCATCACCTACATGCGTACAGACTCGACCAATCTTTCGAACCTCTGCCTCAACACCTGCGGCCCCGTGATAGAGGAGATGGCAGGCAAGCCATACCACAAACGCCGCAACTATCACACCCATAGCAAAGGGGCACAGGAAGCGCACGAGGCGATTCGTCCCACCGACCTGAGGCAGAACACCATCGAGGGCACCGTACAGGAGCGTCGGCTCTACGACCTCATCTGGAAACGCACCATTGCCTGCCAGATGGCGGATGCCGAATTGGAAAAGACCACGATGACCATTGCTATCGATGGCATGGAGCATGAATTTGTGGCATCGGGCGAGATTGTGTCGTTCGACGGCTTCCTGCGTGTATACCGTGAAACGGCTCAGGAAGGTGAGGAAAGCGAGGAAGGACGCCTGCTTCCACCCATGACGGAGGGACAGGCCTTGAAGAGCAGGGAAATGGCCGCCACCGAACGTTTCTCACAGCCTCCTATGCGATACAATGAGGCGGCACTTGTGCGAAAACTCGAGGAACTGGGTATTGGACGCCCCTCCACCTATGCCCCTACGATTTCCACCATACAGCAGCGCGAATATGTGCGCCGGGGGGAGAACGACGGTACCAAGCGCAGCTACAACGTGCTTATGCTGAAGGACGATAGCATCAGCAAGAGCTGCCGCGAGGAGAATACGGGGGCCAACCGTGGCAGACTGGTGCCTACCGATGTGGGAAATATCGTCACGGATTTCCTGATGAAGAATTTCCCCATCATCATGGACTATAACTTCACGGCAAACGTGGAGCAGGAATTCGACAATATTGCAGAAGGCAATGAGGAATGGGGCGACCTGATACGCAATTTCTATGCTGATTTCAACCCCTCGGTAGAGGCGGTCATCGCTGAGCGCACGGACCACAAAGTGGGCGAGCGGGAACTGGGAATCGACCCCGAAAGCGGAAAGACGGTGAGCGTGAAGATAGGACGCTTCGGACCGATGGTGCAGATAGGCGGCACGGAGGATAACGACACGGAGAAACCCCGGTTTGCCAAACTCACAAAATCGCAGTCCATCGCCTCCATCACACTCGAAGAAGCACTGTGCCTGTTCCGGCTGCCACGCATCCTGGGAGAATATGAAGGCGAGGAGGTGCGTGTGGGCATGGGAAACTATGGACCGTATGTCAAATTTCAGAACAAATACACCTCCCTCGGCAAGTCCGACGACCCTTATTGTATCACCCTGGAACGTGCCGTCGAAATCATAGAGCAGGCACGCGAGACGGAGCGCAAGAGCCATCTGAAGACGTTCAAGGAAGAACCCGGTCTGGAAATTCGCGACGGACGCTTCGGCCCCTATCTGGTGTACAACGGCACAAACTATCATATTCCAAAACAGCAGGCGGAACATGCGGCCGACCTGACGCTCGAAGAGTGCAAGGCCATCATCGAGAGCGAGAAGTCCAAGACCTCGACACGGAAGGGAAAGGCTCGCCGCACCACCACTACCGCAAAAAAAACGGCCACAAAGGCGTGAAAAACCCGAAAACAGCCATTCAACCATCATGAAGTGCATCGCCTTAATAGGATATATGTGTGTGGGAAAGACCACTATCGGAAAGGCCCTGGCCAGACATCTTGGCATAGGGTTCTACGATTTGGACTGGTACATCGAACACCGCTTCCGACGCAAAATCACCGATATCTTTGCCGAAGAGGGCGAAGGGAAATTCCGCGATATGGAGCAGAGAATGCTGCACGAAGTGGCAGAATTTGAGGATATCGTGCTCAGTTGCGGAGGTGGCACGCCTACATGGGGCGACAATATGGACTTCCTCCGGCAAACCACCGAGACGGTGTATCTCAAAGCTACGCCAGAGACCATCCTCGCACACCTGCAAATGGCACGCGGCAACCGTCCCCTGCTCGCAGGAAAAAGCGAAGCAGAACTGGATGCCTACGTCAGGACACAACTGGCAGAACGCGAGCCATACTATGCCCAGGCCAAACATACCATTGACATCAGCATCCTGGACACCCATCAGAAAATCAGCGATGTCGTGGCACACATAAACGCCCAACTTACCACCGAGAAACCAACCTTACAGAAAAGCCAATGAGAAAGTGGAGAATCGAAGACTCTGAAGAACTGTACAACATCAAAGGATGGGGTGTCAACTATTTTGGCATCAATGACCGGGGGCATGCCTACGTGCGGCCCAGAAAGGACGATGTGCAGATAGATCTGACTGATGTGATGGAGGACCTCAACAATGCCGACATCGTGGCTCCCGTGCTGCTGAGATTTCCCGACATCCTCAACAACAGAATTGAGAAGACTGCGGCATGCTTTGCCAAAGCCGAACGCGAATATGACTATAAAGGCGAGCACTTCATCGTCTATCCCATCAAGGTTAACCAGATGCGCCCCGTGGTGGAGGAAATCATCTCGCACGGCAAGAAGTATAATCTCGGACTGGAATGCGGTTCCAAGCCAGAACTGCATGCCGTGCTTGCCACCAATATGGATTCCGACAGCATCATCGTCTGCAATGGCCATAAGGACCAGAATTTCATTGAACTGGCACTGCTGGCACAGAAGATGGGCAAGCGTGTCTTCCTCGTCATCGAAAAGCTTCCGGAACTGGACATCATAGCGCGTACAGCCGACAAACTGGGAGTGCGCCCGAATCTTGGCATACGCATCAAACTGGCAAGCCGAGGCACTGGAAAATGGGAGGAGAGCGGCGGCGACGCCTCAAAATTCGGACTGAACAGTACGGAATTGCTACAGGCTCTGAATCTGCTCGACGAGTTGGGACTGCACGACTGCTTCAAACTCATCCATTTTCACATCGGTAGCCAGATTACGAAAATCCGGACTGTCAGCATCGCCCTCCGCGAGATGGCACAGTACTATGTGCAACTCCGGAAGATGGGATTCAACATTGAATTCGTGGACTGCGGTGGCGGTCTGGGAGTGGACTACGACGGCACACGGAGCAGCAACTCAGAATCGTCGGTCAACTATAGCGTGCAGGAGTATGTCAACGACATTGTGTACACCCTCTCCGATGCGGCAAACACGAACGGCATTCCTCATCCCAATATCATCACCGAGGGTGGACGTTCATTGACGGCCCACCACTCTGTGCTGATTCTTGAGGTGGTGGAGACGGTGAGCGTGCCACACATGCCGGAGGATTTCGTTCCCACGGAACACGACCACAAACTGGTACACGAACTGAATAACATCTGGGACAAACTCTCCACACGCTCCATGCTGGAGGACTGGCACGATGCACAGGACATTCGCGAAGAGGCGCTCGACCTCTTCCGCCACGGTCTGCTCGACCTCAGGACCAGAGCACAGATTGAATCGCTCTACTGGAGCATCAGCCATGAAATCAGCGAACTGGTACACCATCAGAAGCATTGCCCGGACGAACTCAGGAAGCTGGACAAGACGATGGCGGAGAAATATTTCTGCAATTTCAGCATCTTCCAAAGTCTGCCAGACCATTGGGCGCTCGACCAGCTTTTCCCCATCATGCCCATCCAGTGGCTGGACGAACGCCCCACACGCAGTGCCACGCTCCAGGACATTTCATGCGACTCCGACGGTAAAATCGGTGCTTACGTGAACCACGACCACCAGACCAACTATATCCCGCTGCACGAACTGCGCAACGGAGAGCATTACTATATCGGAGTGTTTCTCGTAGGAGCCTATCAGGAAATTCTGGGCAACATGCACAATCTCTTTGGCGACACGAATGCCGTGCATATCTCCATTGACGGCGATTCCTACAGTATCGACAAGACCATCGATGGAGAGACCGTGGCCGATGTGCTGGAGTATGTGCAATACGACCCGAAACACATGGTGCGCCGTCTGGAGACGTGGGTCTCCGGTGCTGTGAAAGAAGGAAAAATCACCATTGAGGAGGGCAAGGAATTCATCAGCAATTATCGCGCCGGACTCTATGGCTACACCTATCTGGAATAAATTCAGGGATGTTCTATAAATTAGCTTGGTAAACCTTCCTCCTTCGCACCTCGGCCATTAAAACAAGTTTTATGGCACTCGGTTTGTCGTCGGTTGAGACAATTTTCTTTCCTATCGCACAGTAGATTCCTATCCTTTAAACGCGCACATAGCGGGCTATGTAAGTGTTTGAAGAATAGGAA
>CAMGOT010000090.1 GCA_946060685.1 uncultured Bacteroidales bacterium | reverse complement strand
AGCATAATAACACTTCCTAAATGAATAAAAAACTAATTTATAGAACATCCCTTCAGGGTTTTATGCGCTCCGTCTCGTGCTTGCCATTGGCAACAGCCACGCCGCGCAGTTCTACATATTCCACGCTCATCGGGCCTTTGGTCTTGACATACAACTCCTGCAGACGACACTCCTGGCCATTGATACCGACGAGTACCACCCATTTGCCATTGCGCTGACATACGCGGAGCACGCGCTTGTTGTAGGCTGTAAGGGTAACGCAAGCCTCATTGTTGCCTGCCGACTTCACCTTGTAGCCGTAGGCCAGCTTCCGCTGCAGGGCATTGAGTTCCTCCTCTACACCCGGACGGTCTTCATTGTTGTGCCAATAGACGTGGATGGGATTTTTCAGGTCCAACTTGCCTTTGCTGACCCGGGCATCGTAGCAGACGATGTTCTTGTTCAGACTTCGCGAGATGTGAAACAGGCGTGGAGCCTGTGCCTGGCAACTCAGACAAAACACAAAGGCCATCATGGCCATGACATTTCTCATTTTGTAGGGGGATATATTATTAACGTAAGAATTTTCGGGGGATTATCCCCATCAAAAGGTATAGTTCTGCATATTTTGCGCTGCAAAGATACCACTTTTTGGGGATAGTACGAAAAAACAGCAAAAAAAAGCGATTCTTTCCTTGTACAATCCAAATAATCGACGTACCTTTGCAGTGCTTTTGGAAACAAAGCCTGCCAACATGGTGCCTATAGTTCAGTTGGTTAGAGCGTCAGATTGTGGTTCTGAATGTCGTCGGTTCGAATCCGACTAGGCACCCTGACAAGTGAGTCCCGTCGAAATTCGGCGAGACTCACTTTTGTTTTCGTCCTGCCCCAGGGCATCTCGTGCAACCGTACAGGCCGAAGTTGCTTTTCATTCAGATTTTTCGTTCACTTCTTTCCGCAGCATCCACGGCAGAAGACAAGGGAAACAAATCCGGACAAAAAATATTCTGTGTCCTCCATGTGTTCCGTAGACAATCAGAGTTCCCCCATCTATAATTCCTACAACTATGAGTCAAGACTACGAAGCTATCATCAACTTGCCACACTATGAGCCGAAATTCCATCCCCGGATGTCGATGTCGGCACGTGCGGCACAATTCGCCGCCTTTGCTGCCCTACCCGGTCCACAACAACACGACGGGAAGGACACGCCGGCAACCGATACCGACAATGGTAATGAAGACCACGAACATGCCTTCAGCGACGACGAGACAAGCTATCCTGCAGAATAACCTTTTTTCCACCCAGATTTCAGTCGCCACAAAAGGGGCTGCCATACAAAGCCCTCCTTCTTGACGCATCATGGCATAGTACCACGAAATGGCTTGTACTATACCGGTGCTGCCAAGGAGGAGGGCTTTTTTCTGTATCCCCTTATCTACTGAGGAAAGCATCCACTGCCTCTGCGACTTTTATACCACTCGCCAAGGCTCTGACCACGAGGCTGGCACCGGATGCGGCATCGCCAGCCACGAACACATTCGACGGCAACTCCGGATGCTGCGGCTTGAGAAAGCCCATCGCCAGCAATACCATATCCGCCTTGATGATTTCAGGTTCACCCTTCTCCACCATCAACGGACGTCCTCCGTCGGGATTAGGCTGCCACGCTATCTCCTGCACCCTCACCCCCGTCAGTTTGCCATCTTCACCCAGAAACTCCAGGGTGTTGATATTCCACCGCCGCACGCATCCCTCCTCATGGCTGGATGTCGTCTTGAGTGTTCTGGGCCAGTTGGGCCAAGGATTCTGCGGGTCTTCCGGTCCGTCTACGGGACGTGGCATAATCTCTATCTGAGTCACGCTGCGGCAACCCTGTCTGTGGGCCGTACCGATACAGTCGCTACCCGTGTCGCCACCACCGATGACGAGTACATCCTTTCCCCGTGCATTCACCAGGTCTTCCTTGGCAAACTCCATGCCTGCCAGCACGCGGTTCTGCTGTGCCAGCATCTCCAGTGCCAGATGAATGCCCTTGAGCTCGCGGCCAGGAATCTTCAGGTCGCGTGCATCGGGCGTTCCCGTTGCCAGAACGTATGCCTCAAAGCCCTCGGGAAGTGCATCGGTGCTGATATGCTCACCATACACAAAACGTATGCCCTCCTCCTCCAGCAGTGCAATGCGGCGGTCGATGACGCTCTTGTTCAGCTTGAAGTTTGGAATACCATAGCGCAACAGTCCGCCAGCACTTTCGTTGGCTTCATAGACGGTGACGCTATACCCGCGATGGTTCAGTTCGTTGGCCGCTGCCAGTCCGGCAGGTCCGGCACCGATGACCGCCACGCTATGTCCGTTGCGCTCTGTCTGCTGCGCACGCACATAATTCTCCTTGAAGGCATGCTCCGCTATCGCCACCTCATCTTCCCGGTTGGTGGTAGGCTCATGCTCCGTGAGATTCAGGATGCACGCCTTTTCGCAGAGTGCCGGACAGATGCGTCCCGTAAACTCCGGGAAAGGATTGGTGGCATTGAGCAGGCGGTAGGCCATCTCCCAATCGCCACGGTACAGGGCATCATTCCACTCCGGAGGCTTGTTGCCCAGCGGGCATGCCCAATGGCAGAAAGGCACACCGCAGTCCATACACCGCGATGCCTGCTGGCGGCGGTCGCTGCTGTTCAGCGTCTGCTCCACCTCGCCAAAATCGTATATTCTATCGTTGATGGGACGGTACCCCGCCTCCTTGCGCGGCACCGTGAGGAATGCTTTTGGATTTCCCATGGATATACTGTCGTTGGCCGGCACCATCCTGGAGATACTCAGGCTGGTGCCGACGGTAAAAAGGTAATCAATATTTAATGGTCAGAACTCGCGCTGCATGTCAGCAATCTTCTGCCGCAGCTTGTTGTACTGCTCCTCCTGGAGCACTCGCTTATACTCGAAGGGCACCACCTGGATGAACTCGCCCACATAGCGGTTCCAGTCGTCAAGGAGCATGCGTGCCACCTTTGAGCCAGTGCGGAGATAATGCTGGAGGATGAGTTCGTGCAGTTCTTTCTTGCTGCTGCTCTCTTCCACCAGATTGATTTCCACCATATCCATATTGCAGAAATAGTCGAAATTCTGATGCCTGTCCCACACATAGGCCACACCGCCGCTCATTCCTGCGGCAAAATTGCGTCCCGTGTCGCCCAGCACCACCACTCTTCCGCCTGTCATATACTCGCAGCAATGGTCGCCGGCACCTTCCACCACGGCAATGGCACCGGAATTGCGTACGGCAAAACGCTCGCCCACCTTACCGTTGATATAAAGTTCGCCGGAAGTGGCGCCATACAGTCCGGTATTGCCGGCGATGATATTGGAACCGGCATCGAAGTCGCTGCGCGAAGGCGGCAGGATGGACACGCGGCCGCCGGAGAGACCCTTGGCAAAATAGTCGTTGGCCTCACCCTCCAGACGAAATTCCACGCCCTTCACCAGGAAGGCTCCGAAACTCTGGCCCGCCGAACCCTTGAACTTCACCTTCAGCGAGAGGTCGTTCAGATGCTGCTGTTCCAGATAGCCGCTCAGCATGGCTCCCACCGCACGGTCGGTATTGCGGATATTATAGTCCAGATACACTTCTGAACTTCCCTCGCCGCGCTGTTCTACAGCCCGTACCATACGCTGGTCGAGCACATCGTCCAACTCATGCGCCTGATTTTTTTCATGATGCAGTCCTTCGCTGCCTTCCTGATAAAGGAGGCGGCTGAAATCGAGGGTGTCGAACTTGGGCAGCCTCAGGCTGGCATCCTGGCGGCGTACGACAAGTTCGGTATGCCCCACGATGTCGTCCAGACGCTCGAAACCCATTTCTGCCAGATACTCGCGCACCTCCTGCGCCATAAAGGTGAAATAGTTCACCAGATGCTCATAGTGCCCACGGAAATGTCCGCGCAGACGGGCATCCTGAGTCGCTACTCCCATCGGACAGGTGTTCAGGTTGCACTTGCGCATCATCATACATCCCAGCACGATAAGTGCGGCAGTACCGAAACTGAATTCTTCAGCTCCGAGCAGTGCCATGAGGATGACGTCGCGCCCCGTCTTGAGTTGTCCGTCCACCTGCAGGCGCACCTGCCGCCGCAGACCGTTGCGCACGAGTGTCTGCTGCGCTTCCGAGATTCCGATTTCGGGCGAGATGCCGGCAAAGCGCATGCTGGATGCCGGACTGGCACCCGTTCCACCTTCTGCTCCGGAGATGACGATGAGGTCGGCCTTGGCCTTTGCCACTCCGGCAGCAATGGTGCCCACACCACTCTCCGCCACGAGTTTTACGCTGATGATGGCCTGCGGATTCACGTTCTTCAAATCGAAAATCAGCTGTGCCAAGTCTTCGATGGAATAGATGTCATGATGTGGCGGTGGGGAAATCAGGCTGATGCCGGGGATGGAATGGCGGGTTTTGGCAATGACATCATTGACCTTGAATCCCGGCAACTGTCCGCCCTCACCGGGCTTGGCACCCTGTGCCACCTTGATCTGTATCTCCTCAGCGTTGACGAGATATTCCGTGGTGACTCCAAAGCGTCCGCTCGCCACCTGCTTCGTCTTGCTCGACAGGGATATGCCGTCCACCTGGCTGGTGAATCGCTCACTGTCCTCGCCTCCCTCACCCGTGTTGCTGCGTCCGCCAATCTTGTTCATGGCCAGTGCTATGGCCTCATGCGCTTCTTTGGAGAGGGCTCCGAACGACATGGCTCCCGTGACGAAATGACGCACAATGCTCTCCACGGGTTCTACGCGGTCGATGCTGATGGGATTGCGCCTGAAGTCCAGGAAGTCGCGGATGAAGATGGGGGCATCCTTGCCGTCGGCCAGGCTGGAATAGTGCTTGTACAGGGCATAGTCGCCCGTACGGGTAGCACGCTGCAGGGTGACGATGGTCTCGGGATTCCAGGCATGGCGTATGCCGTCCTTGCGATAATGGAACTGTCCGTGGTCGGGCAGGAAGGTGTCGGCACGCTTCGGGCTGAAGGCACGGTCATGGAAGGCGATGGCATCGCGTGCCACGGTGGCAAGACCGATGCCGCCGATGGTGGAGGCACCCGTACCGAAATAGGCCTTCAGGAGCGACTCCGAAAGTCCGATACTCTCGAAAATCTTCGCACCGCGGTAGGAGCGGATGGTGGAGATGCCCATCTTGGCCATAATCTTGAAGAGGCCTTTCCCTACGGCCTTGATATAGTTGGCCTCTGCCGTGGGATAGTTCTCCTGAATCTTGCCTTGCTTCACCAGATCATCGAGAATGGCATAGGTCATATAGGGGCAGAGGGCGGAGGCACCATATCCCAGCAACAGTGCGGCATGCATCACCTCGCGGATTTCGCCGCTCTCCACGATCAGTGCGGTCTGCACGCGCTTTCCGATGCGAATCAGATGATGGTGTACGGCACTGACGGCGAGCAGCGAGGGAATGGCCACCCGGTGCTCGTCGGTATCACGGTCAGAGAGGATGATATAGTTGTAGCCTTCGTCCACACTTCCGGCAGCCTGCCGGCAGAGGTTTTCCAGTGCTTCGCGCAGACCCTCTTCCCCTTTATCGCGCTGGAAAAGGATAGGCAGCTTGATGGTGTTGAAGCCTTTATAGCGTATGTTGCAGAGGATGTCCAGTTGGGCGTTCGTCAGGATGGGGTGTGGCAGACGCACCATCTTGCAGTTGGTGGCATCGGGAGTAAGGATGCCTGTTCCCACCCTGCCGATGTATTCCGTCAGACTCATCACGAGATTCTCGCGTATGGAGTCGATGGCAGGATTCGTCACCTGTGCAAACTGCTGACGGAAATAGTTGAAGAACACTTGCGGCTGGTCGGAAAGCACGGCAAGAGGAGTGTCGTTGCCCATGGAGGCAGTGGGTTCCTGGCCCGTCACCGACATGGGAATAATGGTGTCGGCTATATCCTCTGCGCCGAAGCCGAACTCCAGTTCCTTCTGTAGCAGATTCCCCACGGCATTCTCCACCTTGCGCCCCGTCTGTATCTTCTCCAGCTGTATGCGGTTGGTGCTGAGCCACTGGCGGTAGGGGTACTGCGCTGCCAGACGTTCCTTGATTTCGCCATCATAGTATATCTTTCCCTCTACGGTGTCCACCATAAGGATTTTGCCAGGTTGCAGGCGTCCTTTTTCTGCCACATCCTGTGGGTCGATATCCATCACTCCCACTTCCGATGCCACCACCATCATGCCGCTCTTCGTGATGACATAGCGTGCCGGCCGCAGTCCGTTGCGGTCCAGCAGTCCGCCGGCATAACGGCCGTCGGAGAACAGCAGGGCAGCGGGGCCGTCCCATGGTTCCATCAGGATGGAGTGGTACTCGTAGAAGGCTTTGAGATCCTCGGATATGGGGTTTTTGTCGTTGAAACTCTCCGGCACCATCACTGCCATGGCATGGGGAAGCGACAGGCCGCTCATCACGAGAAACTCAAACACATTGTCGAGCGAGGCAGAGTCGCTCATACCGGGCTGCACGATGGGCGAGAGGGCTCTCACATCGCCCAGCGCTTCGCAGGAAAGCACGGATTCACGTGCCTGCATCCAGCCGCGATTGCCCCGGATGGTATTGATCTCACCGTTGTGGCAGAGCAGCCGGAAGGGCTGTGCCAGACTCCACGTGGGGAAGGTGTTCGTACTGAAGCGGCTATGAACGAGTGCCAGGCCGCTGGTCAGATAGTTGTTCGTAAGGTCGGGGAAATAGAGTCTCAGCTGCATACTGCTGAGCATGCCCTTATAGACGATGGTCTTGCTGGAAAGGGAGCAGATGTAGAAATCTGCCAGCGGCGATGCTTCCTGTCCGGATGCCATCATCTCCGCCACACGATGCTCTATCCGCTTTCTGACGAGATAGAGCGTGCGCTCGAAGGTGTCCAGACGATCATCGGTCACTCCCGTGACGAACACCTGTCGTATGGCAGGCTCCACATCAAGTGCTGCCTTTCCCAGGCAGTCGGGATGAGTAGGCACCGTACGCAGGTGCATCAGCGAGAGCCCTTCGCGCTCTATCTCTTCGATCATCACCTCCAGCACGCACTGTTGTGCCGCCTCGTCCTTGGGCAGGAACACCAGTCCCGTACCGTATTTTCCTTTCTCGGGCACGGGAATACCTTGCAGCAGGATAAACTCGTGTGGAATCTGCAGCATGATGCCGGCACCGTCGCCGGTCTTGTTGTCGGCTCCTTCAGCTCCACGGTGGCGCATATTCTCCAGTACGGTCAATGCGTTCTCCACCAACTCATGGCTTTTGTTGCCATGTATGTTCAGCACCATTCCCACGCCGCATGCATCATGCTCATTTGCAGCATCGTACAATCCTTTCATGTTCGTTTAGTTTTCGTTACGTATTTTTGTCACGCATATTCGTTACGCTTTTTTTCACGCGCTGAGTATACGTTAGCATCTTTTCTGCCTGTTACAACGGGGTTCTTTTCAACTCCAGCACAATTGCCGCACGCAAAAATACGATAATACTTTCATTATCACCTGCTTTCCTCCGATATTACTTCCCAAAACCTGCGCTTCGCCTTTTGTTTTGAAATGTTTGGAAAACATAAAATTTATATGAAGAGCAAAGCCTACGACTCTCTCCTGCGCCTCATGGATGGATGGGGCGAAGTAGATGATTCTATTGTAGGGGCACGCACCGAAAAAGAGAGGTACTCAGCAGCCTGGTAAGGAAAGCAAAAAAATAGATGCGGGACGTGAACCGGCTAATTTCAAACACCTGCCCGTTTACAAATTTGATTGCTTTCCACACGATTTCCTCGCGCGCGCGTATATTAT
This sequence comes from uncultured Bacteroidales bacterium, assembly GCA_946060685.1. Lineage (GTDB taxonomy): Bacteria > Bacteroidota > Bacteroidia > Bacteroidales > Bacteroidaceae > Alloprevotella. The sequence goes on along the minus strand of CAMGOT010000090.1, from coordinate 2,011 downwards.
ATATAGGAGTATTCATCATTCGTGCGTTCAAAATCCGCTTACTGATTTCTCGTCCAGATTTCTCGGACCATTTGCTTCCCTAAACATGGCTGCCTACCTTACGACTTCCTCGCGCGCGCGTATATTATATATAGGAGTATTCATCATTCGCACGTCCCCTCCCAGCCCGCTCTCTAACCAGCACCATTCATATTAAGGGCTGAATGCCGGACGACCACAAGCCTCCTCTTCTTGCAAACTGCTATCTCCATGTTCTGTAGGGTGGGTAAACAGTTACCCAAATGGGAATAAAAGCCACAGAAAGGATGACTTTATTTGTATACATTAGAAAATTGTCGTATATTTGCCCCAGAAAAGCGGCATATTCACACTGCAGCCTGTCAAACCGTACAGGATCCCAGACTGATTTTCCACATTCGTAGACATTATTCTATAACAACTCAATTTCATTTTACCTTACTTTTTATGATGAACAAATTTATCAAGAACCTGTTTTTCCTCTGCTGCACGATGGTGCTGAGCGCAGGCTTTGTGGCATGCTCTGACGATGAAGACACGAACAACGAGCAGAATGTCACCAACATGAAATGGCTGACTGACGGCACTTGGGTTTGCAACACTGATGGTGGCGCAGAAGCTGGCAATATCTGGAAGTTCACCGAGAAGGGACAATTCTATCACTTCGCGTGTACTAGAACGGGGGTAACCCAGATTAACGGAACCTTCACCGTTGATGGGTCAAACCTCATCCTCACCAACAAGGAAACTTCACAGACCCTGACGTTCGTACGTAAGAGCGACACCGAACTGGTAGTGACCTATGAAGGCAAAACCCTAACTTACAATCACAGCGATGGCCTGACCAACAAGCCCGAACTCAATGGTACCACCTACAATTACCACAACCTCTATACCAAACTGAGATTCAAGGATGGCAAAACCTCCATCATCATTCCTGAGCATCTGCAGTATGGCGGCAACAAGGAACTCAACCTGGTCAAGCTGTCATCGCAAATAGAAAGAGCTCTCCAGCTGATTTTCAAAAAGACAACGTTCTCTGACACCAAAATGTTTGTGGAGCAGCAGGACGACATGGGAAATGTCTACAACCGCGAATTTCCCTACACCATCACCTCGCATCCCTTCTATGAGAACTATCAGGTGCATACGCTGAGCTATACAGCCGGTACGGAAAGCCATCCTTACCAGGTCAACTTCTACATCAGCCAGTTCGGCGACCGCCTTACACTCATGCTCGACACGGAAGGCAGCATCGAAACCCTTGCACACTTCTATTGCATCGCCTATGAGAGTGTCACGGGCCAGAAGACCACGGCTGAAGATGTAGAAGAACTCAAGAAACGCATCGCCGACTGCTACGATGAGTGCTATTCCCTCATCGTTATGAAAAAGTAACGAGGAAGTAATAATAACTAAAGGTAGGAATTTATAAAACACACCTTAAGAATTTATAGAACTCACCTTTATCAATATTTCTTATCTTCCGTGTCTTCCGTGTGATTTGTGTATAAAACTTCCACAGCACACACGGAGGCCACGGATTTTTTTGACCCGTACACGAAAAAAGATTTAGACCAGTACGGTTGAGGAGTATGTGGACGGGTTAGGCTGGCAGCCTATACTTTGAGCAACCGAGGACGTAGTCTCCGGACTACGCCACGCTCTCCCCCACACGCTCTGCCTGGAAGGCAGTACCTTCTACGACTCTACTGCTATAATGTGGTACTGGCTTCCTGCCTGAGGTTGGTGGAGCCGCTGTCATCCGTAGGCAAATGCTGACGCATTTCTCCACGGTTACTCAAATACTGGCTTCCAGCCAGAACCGTGCATCCGCCTTACAGGCTATTTAGGGATAGTCGCAAATTAGTTCAAACAAACTTAACGATTTGATTGTCAGTGTCATAGATTTTTTGTATCTTTGCATAAGAAACAAAATTTTCACCATCAGGAGCAGTGTTTTCACCATCAGGAGCCTGCCCTGAGCCAGTCG
>CAMGOT010000089.1 GCA_946060685.1 uncultured Bacteroidales bacterium | reverse complement strand
AATGCCGTTATCTCACATAGATTGTCTCAAACGCAATTCATCGAACTCACGTTATCTTATGAATTGATTATTCACCCTCCTCAAAAGACTCATTCAGAACGGCATCCTCCGCATCTTCCCGCGAAGCTCTGACCTACCGGCATGTACCAGCTGTGGAGAAGTCCGGAAAAGCTCTGGAGACATCCATAAAGCTCTGAAGGAGCGACATGTTTCCATATATTCCTTCCTTCTCCACATACTTCTGATCATAGGGTGCTCCGTTTTCAAGCAAGCTCCCCCGAAGTCAAGCATGATGATGCTTGGGGCTGTGAGAGCATGGCCTCACGGATGAAATCGAGGAAGAGGGGATGCGGGTGCAGAACGGTACTGGAATATTCAGGATGGAACTGTGCGCCGATGTACCAGCGGAGTTCTGGAATCTCCACAATCTCCACAAGGTTCGACTCAGGATTTCTGCCCACACAGCGCATTCCAGCCGCTTCATAGGCATCGGTGAAGCGATTGTTGAACTCATAGCGGTGGCGGTGGCGCTCACGGATGCGGTCGACATCGTAAATGGCACGGACGTGGCTGCCGGGGAGCAAATCGCAATCGTAGGCTCCGAGGCGCATGGTGCCACCCATGGCCGTCACGTTCTTCTGTTCCTCCATGAGGTCGATGACATTGTTGGACGTATGGCTGTCCATCTCGGCACTGTTGGCATCGGCCAGGCCAAGGACATTGCGGGCAAACTCGATGACCATCATCTGCATGCCGAGACAGATGCCGAAGGTGGGGATGTCGTGAGTGCGGGTGTAGCGTGCAGCCAGAATCTTGCCTTCGATTCCGCGCTGGCCAAAGCCGGGACAGATGACCACTCCGGCCATTGTGCCGAGTTGCTCCTCGATGTTCTCCTCGCAAAGATGCTCGCTGTTGACGAAATGCAGGCACACCTTGCGGTCGTTGTAGATGCCCGCCTGTGTGAGTGCTTCGCGGATGCTCTTGTAGGCATCCTGGAGGTCGTACTTTCCCACGAGTCCGATGTGAATCTCCTGCGAGGCATGGTGCATGCGTTCGAGGAAGTTTCTCCAGGGCCCGAGGGCTGGCGTTTCGCCAACGGGAAGGTTGAGCCGACGCAATATGGCAGCATCGAGTCCCTGCTGCTGCATGTTCACCGGTACCTCGTAGATACTGGGCAAATCCTCGCTCTGCACCACACAGTCGGGCGCCACATTGCAGAAGTTGGCCACCTTGTGCAGAATGCCCTCGTCGAGGTGCTTTTCCGTGCGCAGGATGAGCACGTCGGGCTGGATGCCCATCCCCTGCATCTCCTTGACGGAATGCTGCGTGGGCTTCGTCTTCAGTTCGTCGGCCGCCTTGAGGTAGGGCACGTAGGTGAGGTGGACATTACAGGCATCCTTGCCCAGTTCCCAGCGCATCTGGCGTATGGCCTCCATAAAAGGTGCGCTCTCGATGTCGCCGATGGTGCCTCCGATTTCGGTGATGATGAAATCGTATTCGCCATTTGCCGCCGAGAGCCGTATGCGACGCTTGATTTCGTCGGTGATATGCGGCACTACCTGTATGGTCTTTCCCAGATAGTCGCCACGGCGCTCGCGGTCGATGACAGCCTTGTAGATGCGTCCAGTGGTGACGGAATTGTTGCGGGTGGTGTGTATGCCCGTGAACCGTTCGTAGTGTCCAAGGTCGAGGTCGGTCTCCATGCCGTCGTCGGTGACATAGCATTCCCCGTGTTCATAAGGGTTGAGCGTGCCGGGGTCGATGTTGATGTAGGGGTCGAACTTCTGGATGGTGATGCGGTAGCCGCGGGCCTGAAGGAGTTTTCCGATGGACGACGAGATGATGCCTTTTCCCAGCGAAGAGACCACTCCGCCCGTGACGAAGATATATTTTGGTGACATAATGAAAGAGTGAATTATTTTTTTTTGCTGTGGTGGATGAGAGGAAAAAAAAAGGGTGTTCAATCAGCATTGTTCATGCTCGGGATGATGAATGGTCAGCAGTAGTGGCGCTCATAGAAATCCACATACGACTGCAGCAGCAGGCGCAGGCCGCCAGGGGTGGGGTAGTGGCCCGTGAAGTACCAGTCGCCGGGATGGTGTGGAATGGCCTTGTGGAGTCCGCTGATGCTCTGGAATACCAGTGTGATGGGTGTTTCCACTCCGGCAGGCCGTAGCAGTTCGGCCATCTTTGCCGAAAGTTCGTCGGCTGTGAAGGGCTGGTAGAGTCTTCTCACGGGATTTTCCGTAGGGTGGGCTTCATGCTTCAGCAACATGCGGCATTGGTGGGCGACCTCGGCGAGCAAGACTTCCTGGTGAGTGTCGTGGAGCAGGGCAATACACGCCTGGAAGGCGATGAAATCATCGATGCGGCTCATGTCGATACCATAGAAGTCGGGATATCTGATTTGCGGTGCCGAACTGACGATGACCATTCTTCGCGGGTGCAGGCGGTCCAGAATCTTGATGATGCTTTCGCGCAGGGTGGTTCCCCGTACGATACTGTCGTCGATGACCACAAGATTGTCCTCGTAGGGCACGATGGAGCCCGCGGTGATGTCGTAGACATGGGCGGCAAGGTCGTTGCGCACGCCACTTTCGGCGATGAATGTGCGGAGCTTGATGTCCTTCGACACCACCTTCTCGGCCCTCACCCTCGGTGCCCTTTCCCCCACGCCTTCCAGGAGTCCGTAGTAGGCCACTTCGGCCGTGTTGGGGATGTAGGAGAACACGGTGTGTGCGGTGTCGCCCTCCACAGCCTCCAGGATTTTCGGTACAAGCTGGTGTCCCAGCGCCTTCCGCTCATGGTAGATGTCGATATCGTTGCCCCGGCTGAAATAGATGCGCTCGAAGGAGCATGGCAGGAAGGCCTGCGGCTCGATGATTTGCTGCAGCACCATCTCGCCCGATGCCCTGACGATGATGGCCTGTCCGGGCAGCAGTTCGCGTACGGCTTCTGTGGCGAGGTCGAAGGTAGTCTGCAGCACAGGCCGCTCGCTGGCACAGGCGACAATCTCCTCGTTGGCATAGAAGAAAGCAGGGCGTATGCCGTGGGGGTCGCGCATGGCAAAGAACTCCCCGCTACCCGTGAGTCCGCACACCACATAGCCGCCATCGAAGAGGGGCATGGAAGTGCGCAGGACATTGCTGATGTCGACATGGCTGTCGATGTATTCGGTGATTGCTGTGCCGGAGAGTCCCTTCTGCTGAGCCTCGGCAAAGAGGCGTTCCACTTCGCGGTCCAGACGATGGCCCATGATTTCCAGCATGATGTAGGAATCGCTGTAGACGCGTGGGCTTTGTCCTTGGGCAGTAAGATGTCCGAACACTTCGGCAATGTTCGTCATGTTGAAATTCCCGCACAGACACAGGTTTTTCGCTTTCCAGTTGTTCCGGCGCAGGAAGGGATGCACATATTTCAGCCCGCCACGGCCTGTGGTGGAATATCTGAGGTGGCCCATATAGAGTTCGCCTGCGAACGGTGGGAGTTCGCCCGGAGTGTCATCGGTGGTAGTGATTTCGGCCGGCCCGTCGGCCGAGCAGCCCGCCATCTGCCTGTAGACACTGGCAAAGACCTTGGTGATGGCATCCTTGCCTTCAGCCTTCTCGCGATACATATATTCGTGTCCGGGTTTTCCGTTCAGCCGCACGCAAGCCATTCCCGCGCCTTCCTGGCCGCGGTTGTGCTGTTTCTCCATCATCAGATAGAGTTTGCTGAGGGCATATTTGTCCGTGCCGTACTTCTCCTTATAGTGGCTGAGTGGTTTGAGCAGCCGCACCATGGCAATGCCGCATTCGTGTTTGAGAGGTTCCATGTTGTCAGGTGAATGATGTGTGGGGTGGTGGGGGATGATGTCCTTCCTCAGGGCGTCCGTTTCAGGCGTTTTCCAAAAAGGCTGAAAGGTAGGCTCTGCCATGCCGGGGAACATTGAGCAGGACCTACCTTTCAGTGGATGGAGCTTGAATGATGGAGCTTGAATGCAGACTCTTGAAAGAGAAGCAAAGCGGCTGTTTGTCTTTGGGGGAGCGCATAGAGGGAGGATGTGATGGGGTGAATGTTGTCTCTTTGAAAAAACGGGTGCAAAGGTAAAGACAAATCACCGAAAAATCACACGTGGCGCGCTGATTTTCTTCAAAAAAAGTGTAAAAAGCAAACAAACGGCCGACAGAGTGCAAGCGGACTTGACATTTTGAAAAGAAACGATAGTGCGATGGTTTACTTTTGTCGTGTTTTTCGCATAAAAATGCTACAGGTGTCGATAAAATGATCGAAAACGGAGCGGAAAACTATACAGGTGTAAAGATTTTGCAGAACTTGCGGCATGCCGCTTCCTGCCGTAGCAGCCCCCCTCTTCTCCCCTATCGCTTCAGCAGAAATCAGGGAAGAGAACAGGTATGTGCTGTTCCAGCGTGTTGCCGTCGATTTTGTAGGCCAGAAGTCCTGCAGCCTTTCCCGCCTCGATATTGCCGTCGAAATCGTCGATATAGAGCGTTTCGGCAGGATTCACTCCGCTCATGCTGATGGCGCGCTCGAAGATGGCAGGGTCAGGTTTTGCCACTCCAAGCTCGAAGGAGCAGAAGCAATGGTCGAAACATTTTTCCATAGGATACCCCAGGTCGCGTGCCATATCCTGAGCAGCCTGCCAGTGCAGGTCGCCGATATTGCTCAGCAGGAACACGCGATATTTCGACCGCAGGCGGCAGAGGAGTTCCAGGCGTCCTGCAGGCACATTGATCATGCCGTTGTAGGCCTTCAGGATATCCTCCTCGGTGGTGCCGGGGCGGCATTGTTCAAGCACGATACTGATAAATTCCCTGGCACGTATCTCGCCAAGGTCCATCCGGTGTATGAGTTTCATGATGGCCTGTCCCTCCGGCATCCCGTTGAGTGGGGTATTGTCGGCAATGATATTCTCGGGGATAGGCATTCCTAAATCCTTGAAGGCCCGGAATGCGGCACGGGTGTTGAGGTTGAAAATCACACCTCCAAGGTCGAAGAAAATGTTTTTGAAATGTGCCATGCTAAGGGATGATTTGCTGATGAATGATTGGAGTGTAATATATGTGTGTGGGGGGAGGGAAATCCAAGGTGTTCCTGCCCGGATAGTCGGGCTTTGCCTTCTATGCGTGTCAGGACGAAGAGCCCACTGGTGGAACCAGGTGTTCCCGCCAGCAAAAATACATATTTCCTGCCGTTTCTCCAAAGAAAACGGTGGAAAACTCCATTTCCTGAGAGCTTTCGGCTCTTTTCCCTCTTGCAGAGGGGGGGACGGCCAGTCGGCCGTGGAGCGGATTTTCTTCCGTGCAGGAATCCCCGATGATTATGATGCAAATATGGAAAAATATGGGGGAATGATGCGTTTTGTGCTGCTTTTTTGCCCTATGGTAGCAGCATTTCAGGATTTTCTTGCTACCTTTGCCCGTACAAGCAATGGGGAAATACAACGGCAGCCGGCTTTCTGCACGCACTTCCGCACAACGGCAGCCGGCGAAATGCTTCGGCCATTTTGTCGTGTGTGAGGGGAATGGGGGATAGTGTGCCGGCATCATCCTGAAGCCTCGGCACATCCTTTCATAGACAGAGAAAAACCGTTAAAAAAACATATACAATATATTGAGAATATGGACCGTAAAATAGCAGTAGCCGGAACGGGCTACGTGGGGCTTTCCATCGCTACGCTCCTTGCCCAGCACAATGATGTGACATGTGTGGACGTGGTTCCCGAGAAGGTGGATCTCATCAATCGTCGTCAGTCGCCCATTCAGGACGAATATATCGAGAAGTATCTTGCCGAGCGTCCCCTGCGCCTTACAGCCACTCTCGATGGGGCGGCAGCCTATCGCGATGCCGAGATAGTGGTCATTGCAGCCCCCACGAACTACGACCCGCAGCGCAACTTCTTCGACACCTCCCATGTGGAAGAGGTGATAGACCTTGTGCTTCAGGTGAACCCCGAGGCTACGATGGTGATCAAGAGTACGATTCCCGTGGGATATTGCCGCTCGCTCTATGTGCGCTATTCGCAGCAGTGGATGCAGGTGATAGCCCGCCATGAAGCCTACTGCCGTGAACACCAGCTCACTCCCGTCACGCTCCATCACAAGCCCAAGTTCCACCTGCTCTTTTCGCCCGAGTTCTTGCGTGAGAGCAAGGCCCTCTATGACAATCTCCATCCCTCGCGCATTATTGTGGGCGTACCGAAGATGCTGCATGCCAATGCCTATCGTGACGAGGATCTTGCCATCCAGCAGATTGCCGGTAATCATCTGCGGCAATCGGCCGAGGAGTTTGCGGCTCTGCTCGTGGAGGGTGCCGTGTGCGGACAGGCGTGTGTGGGAATGGCTGAAGAAGCCGTGGCGCAACTCCCCGACAAGGGCATTCCCGTGCTCTTCATGGGCATGAAGGAGGCCGAGGCGGTGAAACTCTTTGCCAACACCTATCTCGCCCTTCGCGTGAGCTATTTCAACGAGCTTGACACGTATGCCGAGGTGAAGGGCCTCGACACTCAGGCCATCATCCAGGGCGTGGGGCTCGATCCCCGCATCGGAACGCACTATAACAATCCTTCCTTCGGCTATGGCGGCTACTGCCTGCCGAAGGACACCAAGCAGCTGCTGGCGAACTATGCCGATGTGCCCCAGCAGATGATGACTGCCATCGTGGAGAGCAATCGCACGCGCAAGGACTTCATTGCCGACCAGGTGCTGGAGCGTGCAGGCTATTACAGTTATAGCGGTACGAATCGCTACGACCGTTCTGCCGAGCGCAAATGCGTGATTGGAGTGTACAGGCTGACCATGAAATCCAACTCCGACAATTTCCGCCAGAGTGCCATTCAGGGAGTAATGAAGCGCATCAAGGCAAAGGGAGCCGACATCATCATCTATGAGCCGACGCTTGAGGATGGTACCACCTTCTTCGGCAGCCTTGTGGTGAACGACCTTGCCGCTTTCAAGGAGCAGAGTCAGGCCATCATTGCCAACCGCTATGATGTGGTGCTCGACGATGTGATGGACAAGGTGTACACGCGCGACATTTTCCACCGTGACTGACCTTCCCTTCCCACCACCACCACCTGAAACCGGATATTAAAATCGAGGGCTGGACACAGGATGTTGCTTTCCTGTGTCCAGCCCTTGTCATGGATGCGCTGCAAATTGTCTTGACCTGTACAGTACAGAGGGGAGGGGTGAAGCGGTGTGTGCTTATGCTGCACAGGACGATGCTTATTGTTGCATCACCTTAAAGCTCTTTCCGCTGGTGGTCTTCACGATGTAGACCCCTTTCTGCAATGTGGCAGAGTCGATTGTTCCCTCGAAGTCAGCCACTTTGCGTCCGTGGGTGTCGTAGATGCTTCCTTTGCAGACGTTCTCCGCATCGGCAATGGCATGAATGCCGTCCACATCCTTCTTGAAGTAGAAGCGGTTGAGGAGCGCCTTGTCGTAGGCAGCCTTGAAATCGCCGGCCGTCATCACCACAAGATTGTTCTCAAAGGTAGCTTTGGGCGTATGGCGCAATGCCAGCGAGAGGCTCTCGCCATTGTTGAGTTCCACGATGACGCAGTCCACAAGGTCTTGCTGGGCATGTGCACCGAGAATGCCGCACAAGGGCATGAGCAGGGAGAGGATATGCCTTTTCATGAATGTCAGTCGTTTGTTTTTAGGGGGGATAATGGAAGCTTAGAGTTTAGAGAATTTAGCTTAGAGCTTAGAGAGTTTTGATTAGACGCAGGAGTTAGTTGCCCTGAGCCTTGGGGACTCTCTAAGCTAGGTTCTCTAAGCTCTAAGCTCAGTTCTTTAAGCCCCATATGGTCAATGATGTTTTGAGTCGGAGTGAGATGGGGGGCGGGAACACCCCCAGATGCTGTCGTGGGCGTAGACGACGATGCAAAAGTAATGCTTTTTCCCGAAAGGGCAAGGGAATCGTGGTGTGTTTTCGATAAAAGCCCGTCAAAACCTTGCCAATCAGAGCAGACTGAGCAGGGTAGTGTATAGATTTTCCTCGCGCGCAAGCTTCAGCCTGCTTCTCAGGCGGTGGCGCGAAACGTTGAGGCTCTCTGCCCGAATCTTGAACACCTGCGCGATGTCCTCCTTGTCCACATCGAGCACGATGAGGATGCAGAGCAGCGTGTCGCGCGAAGAGATGGAAGGGGAAATGCCTTTCAGCCCCTTCTCGAAGTTAGGATGGGTAGTCAGGAAATCGCGGACGAACTTCCTCGGATTTTGAATAACATCCTCGATGTTGAAATCCTTGTGCGTGAATCGTGTCTCAATGGCATCAAGGCGCGACTGCTGCTCCTTGTGTGCCTGCCGCAACTGTGTCAGGGAGTTCTCCCTGTTGGTGAGTTTCCGTTTCGTGGAACGCAGCTGGTTTTCCGTATCGCTGATCCGACTCTCCATGTCGGAAATCTGTAGTGAGAGTTGCTGGCGGCTCTGTTCCGTTTCGCTCAACTGGTTTCGCACCTCCTCAAGCTGGTGTGAGGTGTCGTTGTATTGGGTGGTCACATTGTGCAAGTGTGAAGCCATGCCCCTCAGGCAAGCCTCCTTCTCGGCATACCGCAACATCTGGTTCCTGCGGTAAATCAGCAGGCATACCAGGCCGAAGACGACGAGAATCAGGCATACGCCCATCGTGACGTACATCGTATGCTTCGTCCGCGAGATTTCCGGCACCAGCATATCCTCCATGATTTTCTTCTTCTCCATGTCGATGAGCGTCTGGGTATATTCCTGCAGGCATTGTGCCCGTGTGAGCATGGTGGAGTCTTGCTGCCGGCATCCAGCCTCCTCGATGCGCCTGATGTCCTGCACGAGGATTTCCTCGGCCAGCGATACAAAGTGCATGGTGTCGCAGATACTCTTCGCCATCCTGAGATAGAACAGCGCGGAGTCAGGATCCTGCCGGTCCTCACAAGCCCATCCCATGGACCTGCAGATGAAACTCTTGGCTTCGCCAGCCGGAGAGTTGCTCACCAGGGCAAAAGCCTTTTCCACCATCATCTGCTCCTGCAGGAAAAGACTTTCATTCCTCACGCCTCGGGCGAGTGCGGCATAGGCCCTTGCCTCCTGGATGCCGTTGCCCGTTTCGTGGGCCAGATAGAGGGCTTTCGTCAGTGTGGCCATTGCCTCCACCACCTCACCGCTGTTGTAGGCAGCCTGCCCCATGAAGTTGTAGATTTCGGGCGGTACTGCCACATTCTGGTCGTTGGCAGCAAAAGCGATGGCATTGCGGCAAAGGTCGATGGTCAGTTCATAGCCCTCGTCGGTGAAGGTGAGCAGGCTGGCGAATGCAGCCTCTACATATCTGCGCATGACGGTCTGGCCTCCTACATGGTTTTCTATGCCTTTCCGGGCATTCGCGATGATGCCGATGACAGTGCTGTCGTTCATCCTGTCCACGCATGCCAATGCCTTTCCGAGATCAACGTCGGTGCCGACGATTTCTTCGTGGCCAGCCTGCCGGCTTTTCCTTTTCACGTTTTCCAGCACTTTCAGCACTTCACCCAAATCCTTTTCCTGCCGCGAGAGCAGGACATATCGTGCCATGGCGTACGACAGGCTGTCAACTGGCTGGTACACATCTTCCAGATACGATTGAAGGTCATCATAACTCATTTCCGCTATGCGTTGCTGGCTGCCGGCATCATCGGAGAGGCAGGAGGTAAGGAGCGGCATAAACAGAATGAGCAGGGCAATAACAGTTCTTGTAAGCATAAGAATTTCGCGTGTGTTGACTTTTCTTCCTCTTTGGCGATCGTCTTCCTCTGCCACGACTCGGGAGAGAGAGAAAGAGCCGGGATACATTCGTTCTCTCCGCTCGCTGCTCCAAAGCCTGACGTTGTCTTGCTTGGACATCGGACGGAAAAGTTAAAGGGTGGTTCTAAAAATTACCACCATAGATATATTCTCAGAGTGGGGTATAA
>CAMGOT010000088.1 GCA_946060685.1 uncultured Bacteroidales bacterium | reverse complement strand
TAGATTAGGATAGGGTGTCAACCCTATCCTAATCGGGTCAACAACACCATCCCCCGTCCCGAAGGGGGTGACATATTTCTATATATATATTATGACATAATATGAAATTATTTCGCCCGTGCAGGACGTTGCGTGCAACTTCTGACAAAAAAAACGACAACAGGGCAGCGTGTACACAACTTCTCCCATCAATCAGAAAGTTGTCTTATGTTGTCCCCGTTGTCGTCAAAAGGTAAAGGGGTGTTCTATAAATCAGTTTGGCTTCACCTTGCTCTGGCGCGACTCGTCATCATCCAAACAAGTTTAGCTTCTGCTCTCGCTGCTTCATCGCCAAGTTACTTTATAGAACACCCCTTAATTCTGACAGTATAAAGGTCTACAAGGCTACGGTGACGGCTTTATGACCGATGCAAACAATGCAGCATTGGGCCTGCCCCATGTGGAAAGTCTCTGTCGACGAGCCTGCCTTTACGGAGTGTAGCAGACGGCCCTCATGAGTATAGATGCTGACAGGGGTGCCCGGGACTACGCCCTCCACGCGCAGCACTCCGTCTGAACAAGTGATGCTGCAACCACTCGTTTCCTGCAGGGATATGCCTGATGAATCCGCTACGGGAATCATGCTGCGCCGGTTCGTCAGCACCTTGCCTCCTTCCTGCGCCATTAAAGTCCCTTCGGGAATGACGATGCTATAGCCCACGGCCGGAAGAAGGGGGAATTTTCCGAAGTCTGCCGTCAGCAGCCATTTGCCGGAGGTCTCCTCCAGTTTCGGCACCACTTCCTTCACTGTATTGTCCGTAGCCGTCTCGCACAGTTGTATCACGGCATTCTCCGCGAGCACGACAGGCTGCGTGTAATGGAACGTCACCTCACCGAGCGTGCCGTCAGGATGGCTGTCAAAAAGGCTGCACCATACATAGTCCAGTGTAGCGGCAGACTCCCGGCAGCCTCCTGTGAAACTGAGGGTTTCCTCACGGTTCTGTATGTCCGGGCGATGGAGCGAGCTTACCGAGCCTTCAGGCAGCATCAGGGAATAGCGCACGCCATTCTCAAACTTCATCCTCTCCCCGAAATCCACCCCGGCATACCCCAAATCCCAGTCCCAGCTTGCCTTGCAGGGATAAGTGCCGACGGGAATTCCTTCCCGCAGCAAAGTCAGAGCCGCACCGTCAACGGCTGCTATCTCCGTATCGAAATAGAATCCTATCCTGCTTTCCTCCGACACCACGGCATCCTGACTGACTGACGGAGTGGCTGCACTTATGTAAGCCGGGACGACGAAATCCACCATCAGTTCCCTGTTGGTACGGCTCTCATTCTCCTCTGCGCAGATACAGCCCTCCGGCACAACGAGCGTGTAATTCCCGCCCTTGGGGAGGATGAGGGCATCTCCGAACGAAATGCTGACCGTTTTCCGTACGGATTCCCCATCCGTATAGTCGGAAGTTTCCAGCGTGCCCCGTGCAACCGTCACTCCATCTTTCCTGATGCAGACCTCGCCAACTGTCAACACGCGCACGCCTTCGTCGAAGAAAATCCCGATGGTGGAAATCGGGGCATACACAGGCTTGTCGCCAATGGAGCAGCCTGAGGGAACAAGCCCTTCGGCCGAAAGGGTTGATGATACCGCCCACAACAGGAGCGAGAGCATCGAAGTCTTCAAATTCCGTTTCATAGTTCTTCTTTTTTGATTGGAATACTTTAGGGATGTTCTATAAATTAGTTTTTTATTCGTTTAGGAAGTGCTATTATGCTTGGCCACTTTTCAACCTCTCGCTTGTATCTTTTTGTCTTTCAAATACTTACATAGCCCGCTATGTGCGCGTTTAAAGGATAGGAATTTACTGTGCGATAGTTCGAAAATTGTCTCAAGCTAATTTATAGAACATCCCTTTACTTATTTTATGCAGCCAGCAATCCTCTCTCTTTTATTACGGAAGAACACGCTGGCGCAATGCCGACAAAATAATCCTGACGTGTACGGGAAACTCAAATTCTCCCGTACACGTCACACCCTATTTTAGTTTCGGGGGGTATTGACAACAGAATTGTAAGCGTCAACCAGACCATATCCATAATGTTCGTTCCATGAACCGTACACTTTGTTCGTGGAATAACTGTATGACCCAATCTTCTTGGCATTCCTTGCCATGATTTCCCTTACCTTGACGGCAGTCAGGCGAGGATTGCGTTCTAGAATCAAAGCGGCAACTCCTGCAACATGCGGGCATGCCATGGAGGTTCCTGTCATGTAGCCGGTCTGATTCCCGGGTATTGTCGACAAAATACCGGTTCCGGGAGCCGTAACAAACATGTTTTCCCCATAAGATGAACTGTAATGCAATGTTCCGTTATTTTTCATATTGGCAACTGCCAGAACTTGAGGACCATAATCTCCAGGATAGGAAATGGCACCGCTTGTATTGCCGGCTGACTTTACAAAGATGCATCCCTTGCCTTCCCGTCCTTTTTTCACGGCAGAATCTATGGCATTGTCCATCATTTCATTTTGAGTGCAACGCCAGGAACATGATATCACGTCCGCTCCGTTGGACCATGCCCAGTTTATGCCGTCTGCCAGTTCCTTTTCTGTGTTTACACCGTCAAGCATGTTGCTGACAGACATCAGTTTTGCATCCGGTGCAACCCCGGCAATTTGGATACCGTTGTTCCTGACGGCTGCCGCTATGCCTGCGCAGTGGGTGCCATGATTTCCGTACACTTGGCTTGGCGAAGTACCTGTTTCTGTGTCATAGCTCAGGGAATAAACGTTTGCCGCCAAATCCTGGTGGGTAAAGTCAATGCCCTGGTCTATTATTGCTATTTTTATACCGCGTCCGGTAGCATAATTCCATGCTTGGCTGAGAGATATGTCATATCCTTCATACTGGGAATTGTACAATCCCCATTGTAGATATACCTCGGGATCGTATGATATCTCCATCGCATCCATTGAAAAACTGGGAAATGATGCAGAGAAACTGCCTGTCTCATAAATCCTGTTGGCAACATCTACGGGATTGCAGCAGCCATGTTCCAAAATCCTTAGCGTATACCATAGTGGCATGAATTCGTTTTGGCCAACAATCTCGCACTAGTTCTGTATGGCTGTACTTTCCAGCAGGCTATAGTCGGAAGCATTCTTTAACTTGACGTTGATATAGCCGTTGGGAACAATCTCCGTTCCGTCAGCTGTCTTATAGCAAGGAACTACATCATTCGTACAGGATTCCGGAATAGTAGAAGCGGGAACACTGTATACGCTTACTGTGTAGGAGGAATCGCCTATATTTTGTTCCAACACCCATCCTTCGGCCTGTGCGACCGAGGTGTCCTCCATATTTCGGGCAATTACCGCAACTTTCGAATTGTCAACGTTTATGGTAATTTGACTCCCTTTATAGTAATAAAAGTTGTCATGTGCGGACATATGGGTGCATGCGCAGAAAAGGGCAAGCATGAAGCATTTTATTTTTTTCATGGCGGCAAATTTGTTTAGGTGCGTTTTAAATGAGCAGGAATTGATTTTTCGCCTATTTTTCCCATTCACATAGAATTGTTCAATGTAGACCTTCCGCAAGGCGATGCCCCGGACAATGCGTTTTTGGGGGCTTTTTTTCTCTTCGCCAGGTCACCGTTACGGCTTGTCTTCGCGCCTTGGGATAGTCTGGATAAATTCGGTGGTTCTGCCCGCTTCTCCATAGTTTGGCTTTTGCGGTCGGTTTTGCATCAGTGGGTTCAGCGGGTTTAGGCCAATATCCTATGGAAATACCGTGCCGGCACTGGTAAAACTGCTAATATGGCACTCCTGAATAAATCAGCGGGCTTTATAGGAAACACTTTATTTTACAGTGATTTTCTGTGCATTGACAGTCTTGCCTTCTTTTGAGAGTGTCACGATGTATACCCCTTCATCCATGGGCGGAAGTTCGCAGCCGTTTCCGGACACTTCCGCGGCGAACACCATGCTGCCTGCATAATTGAAGAGGGAGACGCGGCCGCAGAAGGCATTGTCTGTGATATGGAGATGACGGTTCTCGCAGTAAACCCTGACATCGTTCTGGCCGACTGTCAACGGGGCGATTCCTGCCACCATATCCTTGCGGCTAATGACCGGGCGTATGTTCTTTCCGTCGCATTTGGGGGCATCGCTGAGCTGGCATGAAATCATGTTGCGCAGGTCCAGTCCCATATAGGCAGCATAAATGCTCGTAGGGATGGTGATTCCCGTATAAAGTATAGTGGGCTTTTCCACGCCGGTCCAGTATGCCCCCATTGTCCCCGATTCGTATATGCCGGTGTCAGACATGACACCTCCTGCCGGCAGGAAAATGCTTTGTTCGTTGCGGCCTACGATTCTTATGCCGGGTACACCGTTTTCTTCCGTCTGCAGGCTCACGCAATATCTGAGCAGTTCCCGGCACTCCTCTTCGGTGGGCGTTCTCCAGCCTTGTCCCCATTCCCGGGCCACGACATCATACTCCGTGCCGCAGATGTCCTCGCCTATGCTTTCGACATCCTGCCACCCCCCGCAGGTGTCATCCTCATGGTAGCCTAACCAGAAAGCGTAGTTCTCCCAACAGCAAGTGTTTGCTTTCGGCTGGATTTCACCCCATGAATAGAAATGTCCGGTTTCGGAACATGATGACGCGCCTACATTGCACGTTGCCCAGAGTGTGCCGCTGGGCAGACCCAAGTTCACATACTCATGCCCGGCTACTGATGCTGCTGAAGAGACGGGGGCGGCATCCGGCAATGTGTCTGCCGGACAGCAGAGGACAGAGGACAGGAAAACAAGTAATACGGTTGTCTTTTTCATTTTTTTGAATTTTAATTACAATTATGCTTGATGATGAGCCAGTCGTTTCCTTTTGGAGAAACGACTGACGCCCTACACTTTTTTATCTTACCAGAATTTTGCGCTCTACGGTTCCTCCTGCAGTTTCTACATGAAGAAGATAGACACCTTTCTGCGCGATGTTCACGGAGGACAAGGGTACCGAAACAGTCTCGCCGCTGCATCTGACAGCACCTATGCGTGAACCTGTCAGATTGTAGACAGCGATGCTTCTCACTTCGGCATCGGCAGATATGGCCAGCGAAGAACCTAAGCGGACATCCGATTGAACATCCACCATCGTCTTTGTGCAGTTCGATATGCCACTGGTCAGGTTCTCCAGACTTCTTGCCTGCAAGGCATTGGAAGAAGCACCTTCAGAATCATAGACTCGTGCCAGAATCGTACATTCAGATACAGGATTCAGACTGTTGTAGTTGCTCACGCTGATTCTCTCCGTCTTCACGAAGTACCGTTGGGAGATATAGGCATCTCTGTTTGACAGATTGTACTGGGTCAGTTTGTCGCTCGGTCCGTCATCGTTTACTCCCACCAGTCTGTCCGCTCCCGCACCCTGAATGTAAAGAATGGGGTCGTCTGTTCCCGGGGTTGCACAACTTGTCATCGTTGCGTAGCGGTTACCGTCTGCCGGTATTTCACAGGAGACACACGCATAGAAAACAGGAGTGTTCTCGTAGAAATACATTCCGTTTACATTCAGGTTGGCAACACTAAGAATGCCATTCTCCTTGCTGCGAAGCCTGACAAGATAGATGCCTGTCTTCGGAGCCGTGAATATCACTGAGGCCAGTTGTTTGCTGGAATTGGCCGCCTTTTCTGAGATTCCCTGCCAGTTGAGCCCCTGCATTTCTTCGGACGAGGCATATTTTATGTAATATCCCAGTTTGTCGGGCGTCCCGATTGTGCTGGAACCTGTTTCCGAGGCGGGATTGGTGTTTTCGGTGTTGTTTGCCACACTCGTCAATGAGGGTTCACCGATGGGACTCGTGCCATAAAACATCACATCTATGCAATGTTCAGCCTGGCTGTCGGAGAAAATGTAAACCTGCTGGCCTTCCGTAAAGCTATAGGTGGAATAGAACGAATAATTCAAGGGTATCCGGGGATAAAAGGCCATGCCGGCAGGCGAACTGGAAAATGTGGAGATTCCTTCCTCCGGTATGTCGTAGGTGCTTCCGGTTACAGCCTCTTCAAGGTAATCCTCATAACTGTCAGCCGCAAACTGTGAACCCGCTGCATTTTGGGCAACTTTAACGCTTTCCACGTCAGGCATTTCAGGAGCCAATGTAGCAATGGATATTGTATTGGAGCCCTTGGACAGTCTAAGGGTCTCGGAATCGTCCATGTAAGCTTCCTGCCAGTTGCCGTGGTCGGGGGTAATCGTACCTGCATAATGGTTGTTCAGATACACGTAAAATGTAGTATACTGGTTGTCGGCATGTTTTGCCGGACGTAGCCAAAATCGTACATAATGATCCCGGGTTGTTTCCGCCTTCACCTCAAACTGCTTGACATTGAAACTTCCGTCTGTGAGTTCGGACAGATTTTCGACAGGAAAAAAGTTGGGGGGTTCTGTGTTTTGGGCATAGGAAGTTTGTATGTTTGCCATTAACATCATGGCCATACATACACCTAACCGATAAGTGATGTGTTGCATTGTAAATACTTTTTATAAATGTTGGAATTATAAATGTAGGAATGTTATATTTTACATGACAGGATAATTTCCGAGTACAGGGCGACCTTTACAGAGAACATCCGTACGAATCATTTAATCACGTGCTCTCTCTCTTGCTAAAGTGGCACTCTCAAATGGAAAAGTATGGAAGGACAAACGCATATACTGACGACATTTTTTCTGTCACCCTCACGCTCAGATTTAGCATGCCATGCAAGGCGAGCAGGCTATTTGATGTATACTCCATGTATGTGCTTTAAACCATAAGCAACGGTGAAAGGAATAATCAATCTATGTGGGAGTATGTACAGAAACAAATTCATTATTGAAACTAGTATATAATCATAGTAAAATTAGGTTTTGCCGCAAAAGTGCGGTGACAGCGTGACAGAAGTGTTACTTTTTGTGAATTGTTGATGAAATCGGGCGTTGTGCGACAAGCGCGAGAACATATCCGAGATTCGCAAAATTCAAAAGGCAGGATTGTCATGCGCTGGGAATCAAGGTAGCAGTATTTCTCCTTGGTAGATGCGGTCGTCCATGGTCAATTGCAGCGTGAAAACTCCCTGCAATTCTGATGGAACAGGACAGTCCGGGGAACCGGCAGGCAGCATGACTTGATAGACAGAGGCACCGGTATCGGCATCCAGAAGTTCAACTGAACAGTCCACACCCATTGTCGGTATGACTAAAAGATGTCCGTACTGCTCTATCTGGAGCCCTGTGGGGGGAGTCCTTTTAAAGGGGGGATAGGGAGAATCGTATCTGTTGTCTGTTCCCGTATGTGGATACAAAGTGATGATAACGGGGGATGAGATGGCAGAAGCATTGTTCACGGAATCTTGAGGGCAGGGAACAAGATCGTCGGCATACACAGTTGTGGGCAATGCCAGCAGGCAAAGCAAAAGTTGTCGGGATGTTTTCATGATTATTGGATTTTCTGGTGCTGCAAAATTAAATGGCATTGTCGAAAAGGCCAAAAAAAAAGATTACACTTTTTACACCTTCCTACAGGCGAAAAACATGTAATCTTTTCTTTTATAGAGGATTAGGGGCGTTTTACACTTTTTACACCTCCTTCATTTTATAGGCTTCAATGACATTTCTTACCATACTTTGGGAACTCTTGACATTGAAAAGTTTCTTGTTGATGTTGGCACGGATATTGGTGGTACGCTGTGGCGTAAGGTCCATCAGCACCCTTATCTCTGAGGGGACGAGTCCAAGGCAGGAGAAGACGAGCACCATGAGTTCCTGCCTGGTGAGCCTTTCTTTATGGCGCATGATGAAGGCATGGAAATCCGGGTTCTGCCCTTTCAGCGTTATCATCACCTGCAGCCATTCGTCGTCGGAGATTTTACGGTACTGAGCGACTATCTGCCGCAGCTGTTGTGCGAGTTCCTTCCCGTCAGCATGCCAGAGATTGAACTGGTCGAAAATGCCGTATTCCTTCTGGAAATTTTCTATAATGCCGCGCAGACTATGGATTTCCCTTTCTTTTTCCTCGATGAACGTCTCCTTGTCCGCGAGCATATTCCGCAGTTTTTCCTCCATGCCGTCCGCATTCGCTTTCATTTCCTCGTAGGCGTTTTTTGCGGCTTCCCGCTCACGCCGCAACTGCTCTTCCCTGTTGTGGACAAAGGTTTCGGATTCGTTCCTGAATTCATAGAGTTCCTGCTCCATCGTTTCCAGTTTGTCCTTCATCCGCCTGTATTCCTCCCATGCCTTTGCCTCTTGCTCTTCCGCCGCCTGCCTTTCAGCCTTAAGCCTCCGGTAGCGTCGCTTCTGGTAGAGACTTACGGCCAAGATTATACAGACAAACAGGACCAGGAACGACAAGGAACCGAGGAGCATCCGCCACATCCGCTCAGCCTCCTGCGTCTTTTCGGCGGCAATGCGATGGTGTTCGGCATAGTTGTAGGTGGCTTCCATGCGGACAACTTCGTCCGCTGCATGTGCCTTGTTGGAAGAATCGTTGGCTGCAGCATAAAGACGGGCATACTTGACCATGGAGTCCGGCTGATGCTTCATCTCGTAGGCATCCAGCAATCCCTCGTAGCCCATCGCAATATTCCTGATGTCGCGGGTATAACCAAGTCGCTGGCGGTAATAGTATATGGCAGAATCCGGCTTCCCAATGGCGCAATAATAGATGCCCAAATAGGAAAGAAATTCTGTGCAATAGGGATTGATGTGCCCCTCGGCATCAAACAGTTCGGAATGGGCGATATACTCGTCAATCAATTCCTTGGCCCTGGCATAATCTCCTTTTTCTATACTGGGCAAAATAAAGCAACACTGTGATCCTGCAATATAATTTCTCAGCCCGAGTTTTTTGAAATCCTCTATGGCCTGTGTCTCATAATATAAGGCTGAGTCCTTCTCGTGTAGCATATAATAAGACCGGGCTCTAAACTGCCGATACTGTATGGAGGAGACTGTATCCGTTGTACGGTCGCAATAATGCGCGGCCATACGCAATGCCTCCAACGTCTTCCTCGGTAGCCTCTGCTGATCATAGAGCAATGCTATCTGTCCGTAGATACGGGAGAGGGTGAGGAAATCGCAGTCGGCAGAGGCTGTGTCGGCACTGTTCACGGCATCGCGATAGTACTGTATGGCCATCGGGGCATCGCCCTTGTCGCGGTAGATGCAGCCTTTAATATAGAGCGAGCGCATGCGATAGTTGGCATCGCCGTAGCGCTGGAAATAGTCGTTCACCTCGTCGAAATGCAGGGTGTCCATATACCGCATGGTCTTGTTCATCGCCTCGGCACGGAGCAGGGCACAGTACATCCGCTCTGCCCGGGAGGAGAGGCTGCCCATCACCTCGGGCGTGTTCAGCTGCTGCCACATTTCTTCGGGAAAACTGTCGAGCTTGCACTCTATCTCCATCAGACGGGGATTGCTCCTGCGGAAGGTGCAGGAGGGAATGGCGAGAAGCAGGATGAGGAGGAGGGAGAAAAGGCGTATGTTCATGGTCGAGTTTG
Organism: uncultured Bacteroidales bacterium; assembly: GCA_946060685.1. Classification (GTDB taxonomy): domain Bacteria; phylum Bacteroidota; class Bacteroidia; order Bacteroidales; family Bacteroidaceae; genus Alloprevotella. Next base: position 399 of record CAMGOT010000088.1, on the reverse strand, counting down.
CAGGTTTGTAGTTTTGGCCTGCAAAGTTAGGCAAACTTTTGCGTTTGGCGAATATTTTTTTGTCGTAACCTTGACAATTATTTTAGGGTTGACATGTCCGAAAGCTGTGCGTTTCGTGCAACCTCTGAAAAAACGACAACGTACGGAGCAGCGAGAGCATAGCATTCAAGTTTGCTTGAATGCTATGCCGAGTCGTGAGGGAAGAAGATGAAAATCAACGTACGGAGCAGCGAGAGCATAGCATTCAAGCTTGCTTGAATGCTATGCCGAGTCGTGAGGGAAGAAGATGAAAATCAACGTAGAAAACTTTTTGAGTTCCCCGGTCAGGAAGCGGTTGTCCCTGTTGTTGTCTATAAAGCCTTCGGGGCGGCTGCGGATAAGAAGGGAAGCAAATGGTCC
>CAMGOT010000087.1 GCA_946060685.1 uncultured Bacteroidales bacterium | reverse complement strand
TTCTTACGGCCCTGAGCCGCCCATTCATCTACATATTCTGCCATGGTAGATGAGGGAGTGATGGGATAGATGGCGGCTACCTCGCTGAACATATACGCGATATGGGCAGCAGCCTGATTGCCATCACAGGTGATAAATTTCTTTGCCATAGTTTTTTTTGAAATTTACTTTATCTTTATCTATAGTGTTCGATTGTGTGTGGGGGCCGGATTTTCCGGATTTTCCGGAGATGCCGGCCTTTCCGGCCTCTGCCGGGAGTTGCGGCTCCTTCCCCCTATCTTCATCAGAAGAGGAAGCCGAAGAGCCAGAGGGGAATCTCGTTCTCGGCACGCCCGAGATCCATGTTATAGCGTGCGATGACGGTACCGGCATCAGCCTTCACGCGCTTGTAGCGGTCGCAGACACAGATGTCGACATTGCTGTTCACGCGGTAGGTTCCCTCGCGCTTGCCCTTGTTGACGGCATGATGGCGCCAGAGGGAATTGACGAAGAAGGTCTCCATCGTCTGCTGTTCGTTCACGTAGGGGCAATAGATGGAGTAGATGAGATTGGTGTTGTGGAGCAGAACGGCAGCGGGCTTCTTGGGGAACTGCTCGCCCTCCTTATAGATGAGATTGATGAGACGCGCCTCTTCGAGATATTTCAGATAGTTCATCACGGTGGCACGCGAGGTACCGATTTCCTCGGCCAGACGGCTCACATTGGGAGCGGGCGATTCGCTGATGGCAAGAAGATAGAGGAGCTTCTTGATCTTCTCCAGATACTTCAGTTCGATTTGCTTGATGAAGAGGATGTCGACCTCAATCATCATGTTCATCGCCTTGAGGAGAGCCTCCGTGAAGTTGCGGCCTTCGAGGAAGAAGGGGTAGTAGCCATGATGGATATAGTTGTTGAAATGATCCATCGGATTCACCTTCTGCCGAATCTGCTTGGCGATGTTCTTATGGTCCTCCAGGAGCTCCTTGAGGGTGTAGGCCCTGAAATTCTCGCCTGTCTGCAGGTTGATGTACTCCCGGAAGGAGAATCCATGCAGCCAGTACTGGCGCGAGATGGTGTTGAGCTCCGTATGGTCGTTTTCTCCCCCTCTGACGGACGTGGTGGTGTAGACGATGCGCAGATAGGGGTATTTCTCATAGCACTCGATGAGCTGTTCTCTCCAACTGGGGATTTTGAAGGCTTGGTCAACAAGGAGAATCTGTCCGCCGGACTTTACGAAGTCTCCTGCGAAATCAACAAGCTTGCGTCCTTGGAAATAGAACGAGTTCATGTTGATGTAGAGACACTGGCGCAGGCGCGCCTGGAAATTCTCCTTGGCGTACTGCAACAGGAAAGAAGTTCTTCCGACGCCGCGCGGGCCTCGGATACCAATGAGCCTGTAGCTCCAGTCGATATTGTCCATCAGAGCACGGCGCACAGGAACGCTGACGTGCTCGATCTGATAGGAGTGCGACTGGAAGAACGACTCCATGATACTGGCTTTGTTGGTTTGAAAAGTGGTGTGACTGTTGTCGCCTCCAAATGTATCCATAGGGTATTGTATTTATGGTTTTTATTGACTTGGGAGTGATGTACGACGTGGACTCTTGTTCCGCGGAAATGCTTTCCATGGGATTTCATTCCACATTTTCTTGTCCTGACTCAGTCAAAAAGAGTGGCTTTGGCTCTGTCGGAAAAAGGCTGTAGGGATATGCGCCTTGAAGGGTGAAACGGCACTCTTCAGCCACATCACATGGGGAAGAGTGGGGATAATCCGCAGCAAAATTACAAAAAAGTTTTGTTTGCTATCTACAAATATCAAAAAATCTGCACAAAAACCTACATTTTTATGCTTTTAGAGTACAAAAAAGGGGATTTTCACCGTCGTTTTCATGCGTTTTGCGTGGTTTTCTGCTGCAAAACAGGCATCATTCCGTGCCGACACCCCCCCAAAAAAAACGACATCGGCCTTCCATACCACGGAAAGCCGATGACAAGCAATCCGGAGGGCAGCCGGCAAGAAAACGTACTGCCCTCCAGACTGAAAATTTTGCATTCTTTTGTTTACAGGCAGGAATGTGCAGCCCCCGCCTATGCCCCCTTCACTACTGATAGAAATCTTTCCTGACGGCACGAATCACCTGCTCTATCTGCTGCAACTGCGTGCAGACCATCTGGATGTCGTGGACATCAAAGACGCTCACGCAGATTTCGCCCTGGAAGATGCCGTCCTTGGTGTGGAGCTCGATGGCCCTGAGGTCGAGATACTGGAAGGTGGTGAGGACATTTGAGATGCTCTGCAGCACGCCCTTTGCGTCGCGTCCTTCTAAATATATATAGGAGTCGAAGGCCACGCGGCGGTGCATGTCCCAGTCGACCGCCACGATGTTCTGCCCGAAGCTCGTCTTGTACTTCAACGCCAGATTGCAGTCGCGGCGATGGATTTCCAGTTCTTGCTGCTGGTTGATGTAAGCCAGCACCTCGTCGCCGGGAATCGGGCGGCAGTTGGGGCAGAGCGTACATTTCTCCAGCGTCTTCTCGTCGAGCAGGAGAGTGTGCGAGCGGTTGATGCCCTTCACGAAATCCTGCACATCGCCCTCCATGCGCTGTACTTCCTGCACCTTGGGCTTCATGAAAGGCACATATCTGCGCCAGCCCTTGCTCCTGACCTTCTCCTTCTTGCCTTTCAGGAAATTGACGTCGGCCTCGCCCAGCACCACCTTTCCCTTTCCCACGGCCAGATAGAGCTCGTCGGGGCGCGAGAAATGATGGAACGTGTAGAGCTTGTTGATATGGGAGGTGTTGGGCTCATAGTCGTTGGCCTTGAGGAAATCCGCCACCATCTGCTCGCCCTCATGCTGCTTGTCGCGGTCGGCCTTTCGCAGGAAAGCGGCAATCTTGCCCTTCGCCTTTGCCGTCGTGACATATCCCAGCCAGTCGGGGTGGATATTGTTCTCGTTGCCTGTGATGATCTGCACCTGGTCTCCGCTCTGCAGGCGTTGCGACAAGGGTACAAGATGATGGTTCACCTTGGCACTCATGCAATGGCTTCCCACAAAGGAGTGGATGGCAAAGGCAAAGTCGAGCACGCTGGCTCCCTGCGGGAGCGTGACGATGTCGCCCTTGGGCGAAAAGACGTTGATTTCCGAGACGAAGAGATTGAGCTTGATGGTGTCGAGGAGGTCGAGCGTGTCGGGCTGGGGATCGTCGAGAATCTGCTTGATGCTGTTGATCCAGGAGTCCAGTTCATTCTCGTCATAACTTGCGCCCTGGTCCTTGTACTTCCAATGTGCAGCAAATCCCTGCTCGGCAATATCGTCCATGCGGTCGCTGCGAATCTGCACCTCAATCCACTTTCCCTGTTTGGACATGAAAGTGTTGTGGAGAGCCTGATAGCCATTGGCCTTGGGAACCGCCAGCCAGTCGCGGAAGCGCGTGGGGTGTGGGGTATAGATTTGCGTGAGTGCGGCATAAATGGCATAGGCCTCGGAAATCTCCTGCCTGCGATCCTTGGGATGGAAAATGATTCTGACGGCAAGAATGTCGAACACCTCCTCGAAGGGCACCTTCTTGCGCACCATTTTCTGCCAGATGGAGAAGGGGCTCTTGATGCGGGCCTTGATGGTGTATTCGACTCCCATGTCGTCGAGTGCCTTGCAGATGGCCGGCGTAAAGTCGCGAATGTCGTCATCGCGCTCCATTCTGGATTCATGCAGCTTGTCGAGCACCATCTTGTACTCCTCGGGATGCTCGTACTTGAAGGAGAGGTTCTCCAGTTCGGTCTTGATGCGGTTGAGTCCGAGACGGTCGGCCAGAGGGGCATAGATGAAGAGCGTCTCGCCCACGATTTTCATCTGCTTGTTCTGGGGCATGGAGGCGAGGGTGCGCATATTGTGCAGGCGGTCGGCAATCTTCACAAGTATCACGCGGATATCATCGCTCATGGTGAGGAGTATCTTCTTGAAGGTCTCGGCCTGGGAACTGCCGCGGTCGGCAAAGATTCCGCTCCCCACCTTCGTCACTCCCTCCACGATGTTTGCCACTTTATCGCCGAAGATGTTGGCTATGTCGGCCCGCGTATATTCCGTGTCCTCCACCACATCGTGGAGGAGTGCCGCACAAATAGTGGTGCTGCCCAGTCCTATCTCCTCGCAGCATATTTGCGCCACGGCGAGGGGGTGCATGATATAAGGCTCGCCGCTCCGGCGCCGGATGCCTTTGTGGGCAGCCTTCGCAAAATTGAAAGCCCGGGTGATGAGTTCTATCTTCCTCCGGTGTCTTGAAGCCAGATAGCATTCTTTCAAGCGATTGAATGCCGCTTGAATCATCTGCTCCTCGCGTTGCTCTTGTAGGTTGTTCATCTTTCTGGAGAGGACTTCTGAGATTTTGGGAATGGTTCCTGCCAAGGATTATCTCACGCGGATTTTCTTTCCTGCCCGGATATTGGAATTTTTCAATCCGTTCAGGCGCTTGAGTTTTGCCACAGTCGTGCCGTTTCTTCTGGCAATGGCTCCCAGCGTGTCGCCCTTCCTGACGGTCACGCTTCTCGCCCTCGACGAACTTTTTCTTGCTGAACTCTGTCGTTTTGCCGTCGTCCCTCCGTTGCCGGAGCGCACGACGGGGTTGTACTGGTCGTTTACGGCCACGGTGGAACGCCGGGGCAGGAGTTCGGCCGAACGGTAGGCATAGATGCTGTCGCCCCATTCTATGAAGCGGTTTACGGCATTTGCCGGCAGACGGAGCGTGCAGGGTGCCCAGTAGCCAGGCACGACGCCGTGGCGATATTGCGGATTGAGGGCTTTCAAGGCCTCGACCTCCACATCGCACAGATCGGCCACCTGTTCGAGATGCAGGTCACGGCTGACCATAATGGTATCGGTCTCCATCGGCATTTTGGCCTGCATGGGGGCTATGCCATGGAGGCAATAGTTGTTCATCACATAGTTGGCGGCGATGAAAGCCGGCACATAGCCCCGCGTCTCCCGGGGCAGATAGGGATAGATTTGCCAATAGTCCTTGGTGTCTCCCCCCGCCCGCTGTATCGCCTTGCTCACGTTGGTCGGTCCGCAGTTGTAGGCTGCCAGGGCCAGCGTCCAGTCGCCGAACTGGCTGTAGAGGTGCTTGAGATAAGCCGCTGCGGCATGGCTGGACTTCAGAGGGTCGCGCCGCTCGTCGACCAGGCTGTTCACCTGCAGGCCATAGTTCTTGCCTGTAGGCACCATGAACTGCCAAAGTCCGGCAGCCCCCACGCGGCTCGTGGCCTGAGGGTCGAGGGCACTTTCGATGACGGGCAGATATTTCAGTTCCAACGGACAGCCTTCCATCTCCAGGGCCTCCTCGAAGATGGGGGTATAGAAATTCTGCGCCCCGAGCATATAGCTCACGGAGCGACTCAGACGACCGGTATAGAGGTCGATGTATTTCCTCACCACTTCATTATAGGGCATCTCGATGATGCAGGGCAGGCGTTTCAGCCGACGCTCATATTCTGCGGCATCCACATCGGGCATTTCGGCCGTCACCTTCGTGCTGTCGATGCTCAGATACTTTCCGTTCCATTCGCGCATCAGGGTGTCGACATCCACCATCATCCCTTCCGTGAGCTCTATGCCGGAGGGAATGGTGTCCGACTCCGCAGAAGGCGTTCCGGCAACTTCATCATCATCGGCCGAGGCTGTTTCGGCATCGGCATCCTCGTCCTCTTCGGGTATCTCGCCGAATTCATCGTCGGCATCGAATGTCGTTTCTTCGTCGTCGGCATCATATTCTTCATCATCGCCCTGAGGGTTCAGCGTGTCGGAGGCCGCCACCCATTCCGCCTGCTGAAGGGGCAGCTCCAGATGTGCGGCTGTGCCGAAGCCTGCGGTGGCTACCGAAAGGGCGAGGGCCATATAAAATATTTTCTTCATGGGATATATTGACTGGATATTATTGTCGTTAACAAATCGGAGATGGCGGAAACATGCCATACTGTGCTGCCCTTGATTCCGAGGAGGAGGGAGGGGGCGAGGGCAGGCTCTATGCCTCAGAACGTGATGGTGGCCCCCAGGCCATAGCCGGTGGAGTGCATGCCGGGAGTCTCTATCGTAGTAGGGGCAAGATGGAGCGAGAGGTCGTCGGAAATGTCGAATGCCGAAAGCTGGGCATCCACATAGGCATCAATCACGGAAAGCAGGTATACTCCCACAAAGCAGAATGCCGAAAGGTCGCGCCAGCGGCGGAAACGGTCCTTGCGGTTCTTGAACACCGTCTTGAACCGCTCCACATTGTTGTCGATGTCATAGCTGGGGGGGAACATGTCCAGATAACTGTTCGTATTGGGATTGTCGTCCATGATGTCGAGATAGGCCTGCGAATAGTCCATGTACATTTGCTGGTTCCACGTGAAGGCATAGAAGCATCCCAAGAATCCCCCATAGAATACGGGCAATTTCCAGTATTTGCGATTATAGATTTGTCCGCCGCCGGGAAACACGAGTGCCAGCCATGCTGCCCGGTTGGGGTCGGGGCGGAATATCTTGTTTTCCCGCTTTGCCCTCAGCATCCTCGCATCAGTCCGGCTGAGAGGTATGGGAGCCACGAGAGTGGTGTCGGGGACGACAACGGCATTCTCCTGCCCGACGGCTGCCGCTGCAGTATCGGCTGCCGCTGACTGTACGGAGGGGGCGGATGCAGCCAAACTGTCGGGAGGCAGGATGACGGTATCGCCCAGGCTGTCGGAGGCCTGTGCCAGAACGATGGTGTCGGGCATCGCCCTACTGCCCCATACGCTATAAGGCGCTGCCATCAGGGCGATGTGCAGCACCAGCATACGGAAATATGTTGTCAAGTGTCTCGTCTTCTGTCTGTTTTTTTTGATGGGGGGAGGAGGGGAGGCGGAGTGGAAGGCTTTGCCTGGATACCGCTTAGCGCAACTTGTCGAGAAGGGCGACGATGCGCTCCAGTTCCTCCTCGGAGCCGAAGGTGATGCTGATGCTTCCCTTGCCCTCGCTGGAGCAGGTCATCTGCACCTTGGTCTGGAAAAATTCGGCCAGACGGTCACGCAGGGGGATATATTCTTCGGGCAGACTCTTCTTACGGTCCTTGAAGCGCTTGCTGCCGCTCGTGACGGTCTCTCCCGCGTTGATGGCCTTCACCATCTCCTCCACCTGCCTCACGGAATAGCCTTTCTGCTGTATCTCGCTGAAGAGTTTCACCTGCATGGAAGGCTGCTGCAGTCCGAGCAACGCACGGGCATGCCCCTGGTCCATCTCTCGCTTCTGAATGGCCATCTGCACCTGGGCGGGGAGTTTGAGAAGGCGGAGATAATTGGCTATCGTAGCCCGCTTCTTGCCCACTTTCTCCGAAAGCGCATCCTGAGTCAGGTCGTACTGCTCCAGCAGATTCTGGTAGGCCAGGGCTATCTCTATGGCATTCAGATCCTCGCGCTGGATATTCTCCACCAGCGCCATCTGCATCATCTTCTCATCATCGGCCGTACGCACATAGGCAGGAATGGAGTCAACTCCCGCCATCTGGCAGGCCCGCCATCTGCGCTCGCCGGCTATGATCTGATAGGTGTCGTCCTCCATCTTCCGGAGCGTGATGGGCTGGATAATGCCTATCTGCCGGATGCTCTCTGCCAGTTCCTCCAAAGCCTCAGCATCGAATTCCCTGCGGGGCTGATTGGGATTGGCCTTGATTTTCCCGATGGGCACCTCGCTGATGCTTGACGAACCGCTGGTGTGTACCTCATCGGTGGAGATGAGCGCATCGAGTCCGCGTCCTAACGCGTATTTCTTGTGTGTTGCCATTATATTCTTAAAGGGAGGGGGGATGGAAGCGTCAGAAAAAGAAATTATTGTTTTGCCTTACTGCTGTTCTTGGCGATAATCTCGCGAGCCAATGCCACGTGGTTGATGGAACCGATACTCTCCTCATCATAGAGAATGGCAGGCAGTCCGTGCGAGGGGGCCTCGGAAAGCTTCACGTTACGCTGGATGACGGTCTTGAACACCAGTTCCTGGAAATGCCGCTTCACTTCGTCGTAAATCTGATTGGCCAGACGCAGGCGGCGGTCGTACATCGTCAGCAGGAAGCCCTCAATCTCCAGCCCGGGATTCAGCTTCTGCTTGATTTTGCGTATCGTGTTCAGCAACTGGCTGATGCCTTCAAGGGCGAAGTATTCGCATTGTACGGGGATAATCACCGAATCGGCAGCGGTCAGCGCATTCACCGTGATGAGTCCCAGCGATGGCGAGCAGTCAATCAGGATATAGTCATAATCGGCCTTGATGGTCGAAAGCATCTTGCGCGTGACGTACTCCCTCTCCTCAAACTCCATCAGCTCCAAATCCGCGCCGGAAAGGTTGACCGTCGAAGGCACGACATCCAGATTGTCGATGTCGGTGGTGTAGACCGCCTCGCGGATATCCTTCAGTCCCACCATGGTCTCATAGACGGAACAGTCCACCTTACCCGGGTCTACGCCGATGCCGCTTGAGGCATTGGCCTGAGGGTCGCAGTCTACGAGCAGCACCTTCTGTCCCAGGATGGCGAGCGATGCGGCAAGGTTCATGGCAGTAGTGGTTTTTCCCACTCCGCCCTTTTGGTTAGCGATGGCAATGGTCTTTCCCATAAGGTGTATGGTTCTATGAATTTGTATGATTGTTGACGGCTATACCCGCAAAGTGCCAAGGGGGGGGCACCTCTGGGGCTTGCCATAGCATGACATGGCTACCGGCAGAATGACATCTCCCGACAGACAGGAGAGAAGCCGCTCGTGGAAGTCTCCGGGCAAGCTCACAACACTTGCACCCCCATCCATGCCCGCACAGCAAACTCTCAAAGCGAACTGTCGGAGCGCGCGTGTTTTTTTTGACGACACGCACCAAATTCTCCTGCATTCATGCTACAGTATTGCGCGGCAAATTTAATAAAAATTCCGTGGAACACGAAGTTTCACGCTTTTTTTTCGCCCCCTACCCTATTCTGACCCTCATTTCCAGCAACTTTAATTATTATTTCACATTCTTCCTGCGAATGGAGGGAGGGGGAGGCATGTCCTTTCGGGAAAAGACATGCCCCCTCTTTCTCTCCGTTTCCCGGCATGGTTTCCCGGCGTGCGTACATGCGCACGCAGCCGGACGTCCCACCGGCAAGCGCACGTCAAGCCTTCGGATAACAGTCCGCTTCCTGGCGTTCGAAGTCGGCCAGCCAGTCGGTACGCCATTGGTCAAGCACAGGAGTCCGGCATTGCTCGGGCAAGGGGTACGGGCCGTCGGCCTTCATAAGGATAGAAAGGGCTTCGGCTTCATTCTCCGGAAGGAACACATCGCGGCGCGTCACGACTGCATGACCGTCAAGCCCGTACGAAAGGTCGCGGTCGTCGATGGTGATATAGGATGTCACCTCCGGGTGGCGGTCGAGATACTCCCGGATTTCTATCGCACGCTCATCGACTTGAATGAGCTTCCAGCTATATTCCTCATCTTCCTTGGGAGGATAGGCCTCGTCAAAGCATTTCTGCATGTATGCCTTGAACTGACGGTAGGCCGCACGGTTTTTCTCCACGCGTTCATAACGCTCCTTGTAGTCATCATCTCCATAACCGACATTATAGTCCTTGATGAAATAGGTGGAACCCACGAGATACTTGTCAAGCCCGTGGAGAGCAAACAGGGCCTTCATCATGGGCGTGTCCTTGTATCTCCAGTCGGTGGAGAGGACGATTTTCGCGCCCGTGGTGTCGAGAACATGGCGCAGCCTGTCCACGGCGCCCTGGTCCCAGTCGTACATCACGGCTGTGATGTCATATTGTCCGGCTTTCTCGGTAAACTGCTGCCAGTCAGCATATTGTGGAAACTTTTCGTTAAGATCTCCGACGATAGCGTCTATCTCATTGATGTGCTGGAAACGGTTCTTGTTTGCGTGTGGCTGCAGCACACCATCGATGTCTAAAAATACGACCTTCATTTTCTTTAGGGGTGTTCTATAAATCAGTAAGGGGTGTTCTATAAATTAGTATATAATCTTTTTTTCAAAGGGTGTCTGCTTGG
>CAMGOT010000086.1 GCA_946060685.1 uncultured Bacteroidales bacterium | reverse complement strand
ATAACAGAATTTTAACAAGCCTCCCAATAGATGTTGGAGGCTACATCTGACAAAGAAAAAGGACATCAAGCCGCAGCACAGGCAAGGGAATCCATCCCTTGCAAGGCTGCGGCTTGTTCCGTATACATCAGCCACGGGATGCGGAAGAGACCTGCAGCATCGTAACAGCAGGAAAAAAATGGTTTCGGCCCGTCCGGGCCTGCGGTACAAGAGGCCATGACTGCCATCCCGCAACGATGGTGCAAGCGATGGTGCAAGCCCCCATATTGCTTGCCGTCGCGACAAAAAACGACCCGCGACCGGCATAAAATGCAGTTTTCCGGAAATTCCATGTGCTTGTTGGCTTTTTTTCCGTATGTTTGTAGCCAGATTTGTCAGATTGACACGGATTTCACGGGATGCCTGCCAGCGTGTTTCAGCAAACATCCTTGTGAAACATTGTCATTCAGGCAGATGCTGTGCGTCAGCATCGGAAGCACAGTGCCCCGACACTTCATCCTCCCCCCCTTCATAGAAACCCCTAAGGCACATGCAGAGAGCGGCACTACGACGACACCTGCTCCCGCACGACTCTCCCCCCCCCCTTATGATACAGCAAAATTCCCTTACAGCATGGTATCTTGCCTGCCGCCCGAAGACACTTTCCGGGGCATTGGTATCTGTGTTCTGCGCCACTGCCCTTGCCTTTCGGCATGGCAGTTTCTCATGGCGCATGGCAGTGCTGTGTGCTGTCTTTGCCAGTATGATGCAGATTGCCTCCAATCTGATCAACGACCTCTACGACTATCTTCGTGGCACGGACGGTACCGACCGTCTGGGTCCTGAACGCGCCTGTGCACAAGGATGGATCACCCCTCCGGCCATGCGTCGGGGAATAGCTGTGGTGTGTGGTGCCGCCTTGCTGGCAGGTATAGGCATTATCATCGGTTTCCTCCACTCCGAAGCCTTCGGCATACTGACCGCACAAATCAGCGTAGGGCAAACCATAGCCCTCTTTGCCTCCGTCATCGTCTGCGTCATCAGCGGCGCTTTCTTCTATACCACATTCGGAAGCTATCACGGACTGGGCGACCTGCTCGTTTATCTTTTCTTCGGCTATATCCCTACGTGTGGCACCTATATCGTACTGACGGGACGGCTGGACTGGGAAGTGCTGTGCCTTGCCACAGGCGTGGCATTGGTGGTGGACACGCTGCTTGTGCTGAACAACTACCGCGACCGCGACACCGACCGTGCAGCAGGAAAACTGACACTGATAGCCCGCTACGGAAAACACTTTGGAGAGCATTTCTATCTCTGGCAAGGTGTCATGGCATGGCTCTGCGTTTCCATGCTGGGACTGCACGGACACTATCTCGTCAGCAGGCTGGTGGTGGTATATGTACTGTTCCACTGCAGCACATGGCGCGCCATGAAGCGTATCGGGGGCGGACGCGAACTCAACCTCATCCTGGGAAAGACCAGCCGGAACATGCTGATATTTACGATGCTGACTGTGCTTTCGCTGATGTTTGAAACCCTCCACACCTGACCTATCCCCATGACGCTGCAGCACAGCGGGGAGTGGAGGGCGGGTGTCTGTCAGCGAGTCTTTCCTAAAAAAACAGAAAGAAAACCTATGCCCTATAACGAAACATTTCCTCATAGAGGAAGAATCGAAGTGGTGTGTGGCAGCATGTTCTCCGGCAAGACCGAGGAACTGATACGCCGCATCAACCGTGCCCGGATAGCCCGCCAACGGGTAGAAATCTTCAAACCGGCCATCGACACCCGCTATAGCGAGGCCGATGTGGTGAGCCATGATGGAGGAACCATCGTGTCGACTCCCGTAGAAAACAGCCAGGCCATTCTGCTCCTGGCTTCAGAAGCGGATGTGGTGGGGATTGACGAGGCACAATTCTTCGACTCCGGCATTGTGGCAGTCTGCAACGAACTGGCAGATACAGGCAAGCGTATCATCGTGGCAGGACTGGACATGGATTTCAAGGGAAACCCTTTCGGCCCCATGCCTGCGCTTTGTGCCATAGCCGAAGACGTCACGAAAGTACATGCCATCTGTGTTCGATGCGGAGACTTGGCCTATATCAGCCATAGAATCGTGGGAGGCGACAAGCAGGTGCTTCTGGGCGAACATCAGGAATACGAGCCCTTGTGCCGGAACTGCTACAGAAAAATCCTGTCGGGGGAGGTGCTCTAAACTTGCATATCATTGTTCAAAAAAATAGAGAAAGAATATAAAGATGAGAATTCGTATTTTAGCAGGTGTATTGGCCTTATGTTATGGGCTTACCACCTTTGCACAGCAACAACAGGAGGAGAGACGCAGCAACTCCCAACTGGTGTTCCCGGAGTTTACCATGGCAAAAGTGCGACAAAGTTTCGGACGAGTGACACGTGCCAAGTGCAACATCATGTACAAGAATGCCGCCCTATGCTTCCTGGACGAAAAGGACAACAAGGTTCGGCAGACCTATGTGCAGAATATCTTTGGCGTAGAATTCGATTCCGTGCGCTATATGAAGGTCGACACTGTGGCCATGGGACGTGTGGTGGCAGAGCAGGATGGCATGACATTGCTCTGTGTCACCACGATTGACATGGAAAAATATCATGAACTGACGCAGGGAGGAACGGACATGCCTTTCCTGGATATTGACATGGGGGGATATGGTACGGACACCTTCATCGACCTCAGTGGAGCGGAACAGCAGCAGAACCAAGGTTATCCGCTGAAGGACAAATGGTATTTCCGCATGAAGGACGGAAAATTCGTGCCTGCCACCCAGAAGAACGTCAAGAAATATGTGAAGCCAGAACTCAAGACGGCCTTCAAGAACCTCATGGAAGACCGCTGGTGGAGCTGGCGCGATGAAGGAAGCCTGAAAAAACTGTTCATGTATTTCCAATAGAAATGGTTTTACTCCCCCTCAGAAGAAAATGACATCCTCCACTTCTCTTCATGGTTCACCCATCTTCGGCCCCGTGCATAGCCGGCGTTTAGGCGTGTCGTTAGGGGTAAACCTGATGCCTGGCGACGGCAAACTATGCAGTTTCGATTGCATCTACTGCGAATGCGGCCTGAACGGCGAGCGTACCCCATGCACCCCACGACCGTCGAGGACGCTGGTAGCAGAAGCTCTGGAACGAGTTCTTGCCCAGCGCCGCGAAGAAGGACTGCCGCTCCACACCATCACATTCTCCGGCAACGGCGAACCGACCCTACATCCGCAATTCCCCGGCATCATCGATGATGTGCTTCGCCTCAGAACTGCCTATTTCCCGGAAGCCAAAGTCAGTGTGCTGAGCAATGCCACCATGGTGCATCGGCAGGAAATCCGCGACGCTCTCATGAAGGTGGACAACAACATCCAGAAACTCGACACGGTGGACGAGGAGTACATCCGTATGGTCGACCGTCCTTCTCCCCACTACAATGTGAAGCGCGTGATTGAGGATTTGTGCCGTTTCAACGGCCACGTCATCATCCAGACCCTTTTCATGAACGGCACGCTCACCCTGCAGTGGAGCGGACACAATGAGGTGGAGACCTATGATGTGGACAACACCTCGGAAGCCTATGTCGGTCCATGGCTTGAGGCCCTGGGGCGTATCCGCCCAAGTGGGGTGATGGTCTATACCATCGACCGTGAGACACCCGTCGGCGGACTGCTGAAAGCACCACGGGAAGAATTGGACCGCATTGCAGAGCGGGTGAGAGCGATGGGAATGCACTGCACCGTCTCGTATTGATACTACTGTTATCAGCCTATTTCTTTATGAAGAAAGAAAAACAGCGAATACTGACACGCATACAGGCCCTTCTCAGGCAGTACGGCATAACTGCAGAGAAGGGCTTGATGCTGTGTGGACTGAGCGGAGGAGCCGACTCCACGGCACTGGTGCTCGCCCTGCAGGCCATGGGATTCAGCGTGAAGGCCTTGCATTGCAATTTTCACCTGAGAGGTGAGGAAAGTGACCGCGATGAGCATTTCGTGCGCCATTTCTGCAACCGGCATGGCATCGGACTTGAAGTGAAGCATTTTGATACTGCTGCCGAGGCACGACTGACGGGGGAAAGCATAGAGATGGCAGCACGACGACTGCGATACGCATGGTTCGCCGAAGTGGCACGGCACACAGCAGAAGCGGAAGGACACCAGCCTCATATCTGCGTGGCACATCATGCCGACGACAACGTGGAAACCCTCCTGCTCAATCTCATACGTGGAGCCGGACTGCACGGGCTGACAGGAATGCGTGTGGTGAACGAATGCGGCATCGTGCGCCCGCTGCTGGAAACAAAACGAAGCGAGATTCTGCACCTCCTGGAAGATTGGGGCGAAAGCTATGTCAACGACAGTACCAACACCGACATCCACTACCGGCGAAACCGCATCCGGCATGAGGTGCTGCCACTGTTGCGACAGATGAATCCCTCCATCGACGACACCCTGCAGCGCACCATGCAGCTGCTCTACAAGGCGGAGACGGCATTGCGGCAGGCTAACCCGGAACAGGCAGAACGCTACCGGGAATGGATGTCCCATGGTTTCAGCAGTACGCAGATACGGCAAATTGAACAGGGGCGCAACGGAGCATTTGCCATGGCAGGAGGCTACATCCTGACCCGCCATGGCAAAGAGATGCTATGCGAACCCTGCCCACCGGCCATCGACGATATGCCCCTGCATATTGGCAGCCAGTGCTGTGCAGGCCGCACCATCAGGGTATCGCGCATGCCATGGCCTGCAACGGTGGATTTTCATCAGAAAAATGTCGGCGTGATGGATACCGGAGCCATTGTGGGAGAACTGTACATTCGTTCCGTACGCAGCGGCGACCGCTTCAGGCCTTTCGGCATGAGGGGCACACGACTGGTCAGCGATTATCTGACGGACAGGCATCGGTCGAGGATAGAGAAAATGGCGGCACTCGTCGTATGCGACGAAAAGGGCATACTATGGTTAGTGGGAGAAACCATCGACCAGCGTGCAGCAGTCACGGATCATACAAAAAAAGTGCTGGCAATCACCTGCAGTTCTGAATGAAAAGCAGGCAAATATGTAGGTGTTCAAAGATTGAGTCCACTTAGGAAAGTATTTATCGCCAAATTCGGTGCCGAATATCAATTAGTTATAAGGCCTGAATTCGTGATTTCTGACTTTTTCAAGTGGAGTTCCAATTTAAGTTCTGGGAGTTCAATCAGGTTCGGAAACGAGCGTTCATGAGTGGGCATCCGCTGTTCGGGTTGGCAAATATGATGACTGTTTACTCTTTGAGAAATCCTTTCCACTATTTTCTCTGCAGACAAAGGCAGTCCTCCCCCAACCTGCCCGCCTGATGACCGAATTGCTTATACCCAAATTTAGGTGAACGTCCTGCTCACTTGTCCCTATATTCCTTGAAATTCTGTCAGCAATGGCTCTCGAAGGAACTCCGTGACGGGCCATGGACAGGAAATTCAGTTTTCCGTATATTGTAAGGACCAGAAACATTGTCTCGGTGAAGAAATTTTGAAAACTTTTTCGTACCTTTCCCCGAAAAAAGACATGGAGACCATGACCAAACAAGAAACAGCGCATCAACCTGCGATACCACCATCGACCACTTTCACCCCCGACAATGCAGGCACCTTCTTCGGAGAACTGCAGCAGTTGGCTGCAATGGCGAAGGCTCAATGCCCGGGAGACCATGCAGATTTCTATCTGCTGCTGGGACAGACTTTAAGAAGGGCAGCAGAACAGAAGACCCGCTTCAATGGACTGACACTGGGAGGACTTCATGCCAAGATTGACTTCCTGTGTAAGGAGCATGGAGCGGAACCTTCGCTTCGCCGCGACATCAATATGGCGAGAAGGCACATACAGCATCCTTCTGCCCAGGAAACCGATGAGGCACAGTGCAGGCTCTCGGATGTGAGGGCTGTGGCACGCTTCATAGCCCGTGTCTATCAGGCTGAGGTGCCCCTTGCGCTCGTCAGCATCCTGCCCGTAGAACCTTATGCGCCCCACACGCAGAAAATGGTGCTGGGGAAGGTACTGCGGGTGGTGGCGGAACGATGGGACGATGACTTTATTGATGTGCGCTGCGACGAACTGGAGAACGGCAAGGCACGGGTGGCAATGAAAACAAAGGATGCCGACTGGACGTACCTGAAGAAACTGCTCATGCCTGAACTGCAAATCAATCTCGTGCGTCCTGCGTGGACCGACGGGCATCTTGAGGCTGAGTTCATGATTATCGACCCTGACTATCTGGTTGATGTGACCACCATCTGCCGCTGTTTTGAGAGTTATTCCCACTCCCCCTTCCTCGCCTTGCTGAAAAAGCTGGAACCGTTTCGTAGCTCAAAGGATATTCTGCTGGGAAATCTTGCCGGACAGATGCTGGACAATGAGGTACACGGTAGCAGGCAGCATCCCGACCAGATTTTCGAAGCCTTTATCCGCGACAACATGCTCGATGTCCTGGCCCTGGAATCGCAGGGGGGGCTTGATGTGGAGCAACTGCGTCAGGACAGCTTGCGTCAGGCAGCGAATATCCGGACGGCACTACACAAGGGACTGGTGGAACACGTGGGCAGCTATTCTCCCTCACAGGTCATGCTGGAGCCTTCGTTCATATCAGAAATGCTGGGTATTCAGGGACGTATGGACTTCCTGCAACTTGACCACCGTGTACTCATCGAACAAAAAAGCGGAAAAGGTGCCTATACCCCTTTCCCGCACCATCCAGAACAGCCCTTTCAGAAGGAACAGCATTATGTGCAGATACTGCTCTATCGTGCTATCCTGCGTTATAACTTCCCCGAACGTTATGCCGCCAACAAGCATGATTTGCGCACCTTCCTGCTATATTCCCGATATGCCCAGCCTCTGCTCGGCCTTGGGCAGGCCACGGAACTGCTGCATGAGGCTATCCGCGTGCGCAATGGCATCGTGTGGTATGAGCATTACTATTGCCATGGAGGAGCACGCATCCTGGAACGCCTCAGTCCGGAAAAACTCAATCAGCGTGGTGCCGGAGGCACGCTTTGGAATCTCTACACACGTCCGCAGCTGCAGGAAATGCTCAGTCCTGTGCAAGGAGCCTCACCGCTGGAACGCGACTATTTCTTCCGTATGCTCCGCTTCGTAGCCCACGAGCATCGTATAGCGAAAGTGGGCGACAATACCTCACTGACCAACTGCTTTGCCTCCAAATGGTATGCCTCAACTGCAGAAAAAAGGGACAGCGGAGAAATCTACGACGAACTGCAAATCAGGGTTCCACCTTCGGGAATGTCTGTTGACACCATAGAACTACAGTTCACCGAAAACGGCATTCCCACAGAGAAGGAAGCCGACACCACCAATTTCCGTCGGGGAGACATCGTCATCCTATATCCCTACGATGCAGGCACCTCGCCTGACTGCCGCAACACCCACGTGTTCCGCGGCATACTGACAGAGATTGCTCCCACAGGCATCAAGATACGCTTGGCAGCGGCACAGGGTGATGCGCGGGTGTTCCAACATGATGCCTGGCGTCCTTGGGCCGTGGAGCACGACTTGTATGAGTCGGCATTCCATGCGCTTTATGCTGCCCTTCATGCCTTTCTGAAGGCTCCGAAGGAGCGTCGGGACCTTATCCTGATGGAGCGTACACCCAAAAGCGACGCTACCCTGCAGTTGAAAAGCGACTATGGGACTTTCAATGAGATGGCGCTGAGGGTGAAACAGGCACGCGACCTATTTCTCATCATCGGTCCGCCGGGAACGGGAAAGACCTCCTATGGTATGCTCAATACTTTAAGGGAGGAATTGCTGGAACCGGCATCGCGCATCCTGCTGCTCTCCTATACCAACCGGGCAGTGGATGAAATCTGCTCAAAACTTTTGGAGATGCAGATTGACTTCCTGCGAATCGGCAGTGCTGATAGTTGCGAAGCCGCCTATCATCCTTATCTGCTGGAAAACCGTCTGCAGCAGAAAACGCTTTCCCAGGCACGGACAATGCTCCGCACCACGCGCATCGTAGCAGGCACCACAACTTCCCTGTCGCGGAAATACAGCCTGTTTTCCCTCATGTCCTTTTCACTGGCCATCATTGATGAGGCATCGCAAATACTGGAGCCTCATCTGCTGGGATTGCTGTCGATGATGCACGAAGGGCAGCCTGCCATCCGCAAGATTGTGATGATCGGTGACCACAAGCAACTTCCGGCCGTAGTGCAGCAACCAGCATCCTGTTCTGCTGTGGAAGAGCCCTCGCTACTCTCCATCGGGCTTTCCGACTGTCGCTGCTCGCTCTTTGAGCGTTTTCTAAAGCGATATGGCAATGACCCCTCCGTCACCTTTATGCTGACACGGCAAGGCCGCATGCACGCCGGCATCGCGGAGTTTCCCAGCCAGTACTTCTACGCGGGAAAACTCCATGTGGTGCCTCTCCCTCATCAGTTGGAACCTACGGCACCTGGCGACAGCCGCCTGCGATTTATTGCCGTGCGCCCTGATGCCTCTGACATGCGTGCCACCTCGCCGAAGGTGAATCTTGCAGAAGCAGCCGTCATAGCGCGGCAGGCAATGGCCGTATATGAGCATGCACCGCAGATGTTTGCTCCCACCACCACCCTGGGCATTATCGTACCTTACCGCAATCAGATTGCCGCCATCCGTTCTGCTCTGGCAAAAGCATGCAGGGAAAAGGGGATGGAGAATGTGATGCGTGATGTGACCATCGACACTGTGGAACGCTATCAGGGCAGTCAGCGCGACCATATCATCTTTGGATTCACCGTCCGCTACAACTATCAGATGGAATTTCTCACCAGCAATGTCTTTGAGGAAGCGGGAACAGCGATAGACCGCAAACTTAATGTTGCCATGACGCGCGCCCGCACTCATCTTATCCTCGTAGGCAATCCCGACTTGCTGTCCACGAACATCATCTTCTCGCATCTACTGCAATATGTGCGTCAGCATGGTTCATATATGGAGGCATAAAGACACACGGCAGTGCAGTACATACAAGGCATAAAACACCCCTGAAAAAGTATGTCAACATAAATGGCCAAGTATCTAAACATAAATCGCCAAGTATGTTTAGATACTTGGCCATTTATGTTGACAGCCCTAAAATGCCCTTTTTTGCGTTGTCTTTTTGTCTTTTCCTGATTTCACCGACACTTTTTTCTTTCATTAACTGAAACAGTAGACAATTTGGCAAAAGGCATACTGAATCAATGGACACCTGCTGCAAAAGCATACTGTCTTTTCCTGCATTTTTTCCCAGGACAGGCAAGACCAAGCATAAAAAAAGCCGGAAGCAAAACTTCCGGCTTATATAGACATTTGACCGCAGGATTCGCTCCTGACACGTCAAACATAAACTACACCTTAATCTCAACCTCGACACCGCAAGGAAGCTCAAGCTTCATGAGGGCATCGATAGTCTTGGAGTTGCTGCTGTAGATATCCACAAGGCGCTTGAAAGTGGAAACCTCGAACTGCTCGCGAGCCTTCTTGTTAACGAAGGTGGAACGGTTGACGGTGATGATGCGCTTGCGGGTGGGGAGGGGTACAGGACCACTTACGATGGCACCGGTAGCCTTCACGGTCTTCACAATCTTCTCTGCCGACTTTTCGACGAGACTGTGATCATAGCTCTTCAGCTTAATACGAATTTTCTGACTCATTGTGTGATAATTAAATATATAGGAAAATAAAAAAGCCGCCCCGTTAAGAGTCATTCGCTAACGGGGCGGATGATGCAAAATTATTGCTTATTTGATAAGGTCAACACGTCCCTTTACCTCCTCAAGCACCGTACGTGCGATGCTGCTGGAGAGAGGAGCATGATGGTCATACTGCATAGAACTGGTGGCACGACCGGAGGTGATGGTACGCAAAGCGGTAACATAACCGAACATCTCCGACAGGGGAACCATAGCCTTTACGATGCGGGCACCGCTACGGCTGTTCTCCATGCCCTCTACCTGTCCACGACGCTTGTTGAGGTCGCCAATCACATCACCCAT
>CAMGOT010000085.1 GCA_946060685.1 uncultured Bacteroidales bacterium | reverse complement strand
CTGTTATATTACTTTATATATTATATATATGTGTATCTGGCCTCTATGACTGCCTATGGCCGAAAGAAGACATTCCTTTCCAGGCATGCGCACGCCGGATAAGAAATGACAGCCATTATGGCAACCTGTAGCCGGCATGAATGCTTGCCATACAGCAGCATCCGAACACGAGGGGAGGGCATGTGCCAAAATGTCGCGGAGTGTGCCGTTTTGCCCTATGGATGGCAGGGAACACATGGGAAAAAGACTATTGGCAAATGCTTTGCTGACATAAGGGCAAAACAAAACAACTGCAACATGAACAACACGAACAGAACAACACAGAGAAACGACGAGGATTCGGCCCTCAAGCAGTTTGCCATCGACCTTGTGGCCGAAGCCCGCGAAGGACGGCTCGACCCTGTCATCGGCCGCGACGAGGAGATACGGCGGGTACTGCAGATTCTATCGCGTCGCACGAAAAACAATCCTATCCTTATCGGTGAGCCGGGTACGGGAAAAACTGCCATCGTGGAGGGACTGGCACAGCGCATCGTCAGGGGCGACGTGCCCGACAATCTACGCGAAAAAAGGGTGTTCTCGCTGGATATGGGAGCACTCGTGGCAGGTGCCATGTATAAGGGACAATTTGAGGACCGCCTGAAAAGCGTGGTACGGGAAGTGACTGAGGCACAGGGCGGTATCATTCTCTTCATCGACGAAATCCACACTTTGGTAGGAGCCGGAAAAAGCGACGGTGCCATGGATGCCGCCAATATCCTGAAACCTGCACTCGCACGTGGAGAACTGAGAAGCATCGGTGCCACTACGCTGGAGGAATATCAGAAATATTTCGAGAAGGACAAGGCCCTGGAGCGACGCTTCCAGACCGTCATGGTGGACGAGCCGGCCCCCGAGGAAGCCATATCCATCCTGCGAGGCCTGAAGGAAAAATACGAGAACCACCACCGTGTGCGCATCCAGGACGATGCCCTGATTGCAGCCGTAACGCTTTCCCACCGCTATATTGCCGACCGCTTCCTGCCCGACAAGGCCATCGACCTCATGGACGAGGCTGCTGCAAAACTGCGTATGGAGCGCGACTCCCAGCCTGAGGAACTCGACGAGATTTCACGACGCCTGCGCCAACTCGAAATCGAGCGCGAAGCCATACGCCGGGAAAAGGAGGCTGAAGGCGATGGGGAACAGAGCGAGGCACACACCACAAAACTGGCACAACTCGACAAGGAAATAGCAGAACTCCGCAAGAAAGAGCGAACGTTGAAGCAGCAGTGGGAGGGCGAACGCGCCTTGCTGCAGCAGATTCAGCAGAAAAAGGAAATCATCGAAACACTGAAGTTTGACGCCGAGCGTGCTGAACGCGAGGGCGACTTCGGACGAGTGGCGGAAATCCGCTACGGCCGCCTTCAGGAACTGGAGCAGAGCATTGCACAGCTGGAGGAAGAACTGCACCGGTGCCAGGACGGAGAGGCGATGGTCAAGGAGGAAGTGACGGCCGACGACATTGCCGATGTTGTGGCCCGATGGACGGGGATTCCCGTACAACGCATGATGCAGAGCGAACGCGAAAAACTGCTGCATCTGGAGGATGAACTGCACCAGCGTGTCATCGGACAGGAAGAAGCCATCTCTGCCGTGGCCGATGCCGTACGACGCAGCCGTGCCGGACTTCAGGATCCGAAACGCCCCATCGGAAGCTTCATCTTCCTGGGAGCCACGGGCGTAGGAAAGACGGAACTGGCAAAGGCCTTGGCAGAATGTCTGTTTGACGACGAGAACCTGATGACGCGAATCGACATGAGCGAATACCAGGAAAAGTTCTCCGCCACACGACTCATCGGTGCTCCTCCGG
Organism: uncultured Bacteroidales bacterium; assembly: GCA_946060685.1. GTDB lineage: Bacteria > Bacteroidota > Bacteroidia > Bacteroidales > Bacteroidaceae > Alloprevotella. The sequence continues at coordinate 8,207 of CAMGOT010000085.1, read as the reverse complement.
GCTACGTGGGCTATGATGAGGGCGGACAGCTCACTGAGGCCGTACGGCGCAAACCGTACTCCGTGGTCCTTTTCGATGAAATTGAAAAGGCTCACCCCGATGTGTTCAACATCCTGCTGCAAGTGCTGGACGACGGACGACTGACGGACAACAAGGGACGCACGGTGAACTTCAAGAACACCATCATCATCATGACGAGCAATCTCATCACAGACGGCGAGAAGCGCGAAGACTTGGCCGACGAACTGGTGAAACTGGGGCTACGCCCAGAGTTCGTCAACCGTATCGACGACATCCTCATGTTCCACCCGCTGAAGCAGGCCGAGATAGAGAAGATTGTCAAGATACAACTTCGCAGCATTGCCCGTCGGCTGGAGGAGCAGGGTGTGACACTCCACGTTCACGATGATGCCATACGTCTGATAGCCCAGGAGGGCTACGACCCCGACTATGGCGCACGTCCGGTGAAACGTGCATTGCAGAACATGCTGCTCAACGACTTGAGCCGTGCCCTGCTTGCAGGAAGCGTGGCTGCCCAACGTCCGATTCTCGTCACCACCGAGGAGGGCCAACTGAAATTCGGCAACGAATAAGCGGGGCATCCCTAATGAAGGCGCTCTACGAATCGGTTCGAACTGATTTGTAGAGCGCCTCTTTAATTTTGCAACACTTCTTTTATTTCGCAATGCATTGTCCAATTTAACAATGGCGTCCCAGTCCCTAGCAGATTCCAAGCAGGTCCCATTTTTCAGCGGACAAGGATGGAAACCGGATGGGCAGAGCGAGGGAGACGAAAAAGGACTGGTCTGTGTGGGGAAAAGTGAGACCACCAGAGTTTATTCACTCGTCTTTCCCCCAACCCCTCACCGATCCATCAAACGGGGGGGGCGACGACTTATGACCATTCTCAATGGCATTATGGACAGACAGGAAGCAGCAGCACGACTAATGTCCTTGCTCCTCACATCGGCTCTCCCCCATCTCAAGCACCAGTTCGCCACCTTGCATCAGCTGGGCATGAGTAAAATAGGGCTGGGAAAGAGGGATGCCGTTGATCTGCATGGAATGCACATACTTGGCACTGCGGCTACACCCGGGAGCACGGATGATAAAGTCGCGGCCACCAGGCAGATGGATCGTGACTTTCCTGAACAGCGGGCGGCCGATACTGTAGACGGGACGGCCGGGACACGGCTGGTAGAAACCCATAGCGTTGAGAATATACCATGCCGACATCTGTCCGCAATCCTCATTGCCCGCCAGACCGTCGGGCTCATTGGTATAGAGCGTCTGGAGTACGGAATCGACTAGTTCCTGCGTGCGCCATGGCTGTCCTGCAACGTTATAAAGATGGATGATATGGTGTGAAGGCTCGTTGCCATGGGCATACTGTCCAATCATGCCGCTGATATCGGCGCTCACGCTCTCGCCCTCCAGATTGCTGTCGGCACTGAAAAGAGCGTCAAGTTTCTTCACAAAGGCTTCGCGTCCACCACACAATGCCATCAGCCCCTCCACGTCATGAGGCACGAACCAGCTCCACTGATAGGCGTTGCCTTCGCAATAATCGTCCTGACGATGGTTGGAACGCACAGGGGAAAAGGGCGTTCGCCACGTACCGTCGGCAAGCCGTCCACGCATAAAGCCTACGCTCTCATCGTAATAATGCGTGTACAGCTTGGCCCACTGCCCGTATTTCGCAGCACGGGCCGTATCGCCCAGCAGCCTGGCCACTTCGCCCACGCACCAGTCGTCGTAGCAGAGTTCCAGTGCCTTCGCCACACTCTCGTTCTCAAGATCGGCAGGCACATAGCCCAAGGTCTGGCGATAGAGCCGGGCTTTGGGCATGACGTAGGGGTACAGCCAGGAGGGGCAGGCCGGAGTGATGCCAGTAGTGTCATATTCTGCTGAACGGACAGCATGGCGATAGGCCAAGTCCACATCAAAGTCGCGATAGCCCTTTGTGAGCATATCGGCCAGAAGAGCGGCATAATGATAGCCAATCATGCACCCTGTATAGTTGCTCGCACAGTCCCATTTGGGCACCAGTCCGCCATCCTCACCTTTCCGTATGAGCGAACGGAGATAAGCCTCGTTCTGCTCAGGGTGGACAATGGAAATCAGCGGATGCAGGGCACGATGGGTGTCCCACAGAGAGAAGATGGTATAGTAAGGGTCGGTGGTATCGCCTTGATGCACCTTCAAATCCATTCCCAAATAACGGCCGTCCACATCCTGGAACACGCATGGCGAGAGCTGGGCATGATAAAGGGCCGTGTAGAAAATTTCAAGATGCTTCCGCTGCCACTCGTCGTGCTCGTCGATTTCCACATCAATGCAGCCGAGTGCATCGCTCCATAATTTACTTGCCGCCTCGACGGTCCCTTCGAAATCCCACTCCGGCATCTCTGCCATAAGATTCTTATGGGCACCTTCGGCATCGACGGCACTGACGGCGGCTTTCAGCAATATCTGTTCCCCCTTTTCCAACGGACCGAACTGTACCAGCAGCTTGCAGCGAGGCTGGAGTTTGCCCGCTTCGCGCTTCAAGGTCACCGTATCGCGCACAACGGAGCAGGATGTGACGGGACGGCTGGCAATGGCCTCGAAATACAAGCGGTGGTCGTACTGCCACCAGTTGTCGCGGCGGAAGGCACGGATGGTATCGCCCTTCACTTCCACTTCCATAGCGAGCGTGGTCTGGTCCTGTATGCAATAATCCAAGTCGAGAATCATACCAGCAGCGTCGGTCTTTGGGAATGTCCAACGGTGCAGGGCAGTGCGGCAAGTGGCAGTCATTTCGGCCAGGATGTCATAGCGGTCCAGATGTACGGCATAATAGCCCGGAGTGGCTACCTCGCGGTCATGACTGAAAGGCGAGGCGAATGCCACCCGCTGGGCATCGTCCTTCTCGCCTACATATCTGACATCCTGCGTGCCAGTAGTGGGCATGACGAGAAAATCGCCGAAGTCGGCACATCCGGTACCGCTCAGACGGGTATGGGCGAAACCGTTGATACTGTCGTCGGTATAATGGTAGCCCGAACAGGCATCCCATCCGTGGATGCGTGTGTCCGGCCCGGGCTGTATCATGCCGTGGGGTACCATAGCGGCAGGATGGGTGTGGCCATGGCCGCCTGTACCGATGAAAGGGTTAACGTGGTTCGGAGCCTCGCAGGATGCCACGAGGAGGAGGATAAAGGCAGAAAAAGCAAGAATAGAATGGCGCATAAAGTGGTTTTTCTTAGTAGTCGCTGCAAAATTAACGAAAAAACAGGCATATCCCCTTCCGTTTCAACGTTTTTTCCTAATTTTGCAGTAATTTTTTAAGAACTTTCTCCCTAAACATCAGTTTACGAATATGGATTTAGGCAATTTGAAGATTGACAAGGTGGCAGAGAACAAGGAAGAATTTTGCCGCCTGCTGCGTTCCACGAAACGCGAAGGAGTGGAATATGTCATTGAGGATCTTGAGAAGCTGGGATTTTTCGAAGCCCCAGCCTCCACGCGCTTTCACCTTTGTTCCCGGGGCGGACTGGTGGAGCATAGTCTGAACGTATGCCGTGCTGCACTGGAACTGTTGCCCGTCATGCACAAGATGCGTCCTGACCTGAAAGAACAGTTGCGGGAGGACAGCGTCATCCTCTGCTCCCTGCTCCACGATGTGAACAAGGCAGAAATCTACAAGCCTGTCACCAAACGGCGCAGGAATGCTGCCAACACGGGATGGGAAGACTATGAGACGTACGATGTAGATTTCTCCAATTTCCCCATAGGCCACGGCGAGAAGAGCGTCATCGTGCTGCTCCTCTCCGGATTGCAACTGCGCGATGAGGAAATGCTGGCCATACGCTGGCATATGGCAGCATGGGACCTGGCATTCCAAAGCGCGGAGGCAAAGAGCAACATCAATGCCGCACGCGACAAATATCCGCTCTGCGGACTTATCCAATGTGCCGATACGCTGGCTGCCAACATTCTGGAGCATACGGACAAGGAAGAGGAATAAAGGAAGAGAAATAGAGACACATGGTAAGCATAGTCACCATTTGCTGGAACATGAGCCGTGAACTATGGCTTACGGCTCAGAGTGTACTGGCACAAAAGGATATAGAGATAGAATACATCATCGTAGACAAGGAATCATCCGATGGTACAGCACGTACTATTCTTGACATACAATGTGCCTGCGAAAGCCGGAACATTCCGCTGCGGTGGAGCAGCGAGGCTGACAAGGGCATCTACGATGCGATGAACAAGGGAGTCCGGCGTGCCAGTGGCGAATGGATAGTCTTCATGAATGCCGGTGACCGCTTTGCCCACGAAGAGGCGCTGAGCCAACTCGTAAATCCGGAAACGGCCAGACAGGCCGACCTGCTCTATGGCAGCACCATCCTGGAGCGCGACTTCGGCACGGTGCTCGTACGCCCGCGCCCACTCAGTTATCTCCAGCGCAAGATAGCCTTCTGCCATCAGGCCATGGCTGTGCGTACGGCATTGCTGCGGGAGCATCCGTTTGACCTCCGCTTTCCTGTCTGTGCCGATTTTGAGTTTGTACACTGGTGCTACACATCGGGGAAGCGGTTGAGGGAGATGGACACCACAGTGGCCATCTTTGACGGTACGAAAGGAAACTCACGTCAGCACCGTCTGAAACTGGATCGTGAGTGTGCCCTCATTACAGGAAGATATGCCACACTCGAATGGAAGTTGAAACATGCCCTTAAGGTCGTGGAAGTGGCTTTCAATACGCTTGTGCGGTCCGTAATGCCCCGAAGACTGACAAATGCCATGCGGCGCAGAATTTATCGGAACAAGACAAAAAGTTGACGGGAGCTGGGGATTTTCAACCGTGCCTTTACATCTATGGAAAAGCTATTCATCATCACTCCTGTTAAGGACAGTATCGACAGCACTGTCGATACCATGGAGGCTGTCGTGGCCTCCCAACTGGACATGCCCCACCGTTATATCATCTATAACGACCGCTCTACGCCAGAAAACACCAGACGGCTGCATCTTGAGGCAAAACGTCTGGGAGTAGAGGTCGTGGACTTGGCGGAATTGACCGACCATCCCTCGCCCAACTATCTCTTCGTACTGAGAAGGATGCAGAAACTGGCACTTGAGGAAGAGGCTGGACTTGCCATAGTGGAGAGCGATGTCACCGTGCGCCCCGACACCCTGAAAGGATTGTGGGAAGGTGCCCAAAATCATCCGGACTGCGGCATAGCAGCCAGTGTGACGGTGGATGAAGGTGGACGCATCAACTATCCCTATGAATATGCCAAGGGCTGGGAGGGACAGACCGTGGACTGCAAGAAGCATTGTTCCTTCTGCTGCTCATTGCTCACCCCGGCTTTGCTCCGTGCCTTTGACTTCGGTCTGCTCGACGAGACAAAAAACTGGTTCGATGTCACCATATCGCACGAAAGCCGGAATGCGGGGCTGCACAACTATCTTTTTTGCAACCTGCCCGTACAGCACCGCCCGCATGCCAGCCGCCCTTGGAAACAACTGAAATACAAGAACCCCATATTATATTATTGGCGAAAATGGACGAAAGGCTTTGACAAGATCTAAGGTCTGTCGCATTCTTCTCTCCCCTCCTACAGGAGTGTCCCTGCATTCCTCCAAAACCTATGACTCCCAAAGTATCCATCATCATCCCTGCCTATAATGCTGAAGAAACGCTGGCCGAGACGCTTGACTCGGCATGCGCCAGCACATACCATCCCCTGGAGATTATCGTCATCGACGATGGCTCCAGGGACCGCACGCTGCACATTGCCCAAGAGTATGCCCGGCGCGATTCCCGCATACGGGTCATTCATCAGGAAAACACGGGGGTGTGCCGTGCGCGAAACCATGCTATCAGCAAGGCTACCGGCGACTTTATTCTCCCCATCGATGCCGACGACCTGCTTCATGCAGACTTCATAGCCTTTGCTGCCGCCATTCTCGACATGCACCCAGAGGTGAAGGTGGTACAACCCCGTGCCGACTTCTTCGGTATGCGCAGCGGTGAATGGCGACTGCCGAAATTCAGCCGCCGGCTGCTGGCACGGCGCAACATGATTCCAGCATCTGCCATGTACCGGCGTGCCGACTGGGAGCGTGTCGGGGGCTACTGCGAGGAAATCATCGCACGCGAAGACTGGGAATTCTGGATTGCCATACTCAAGGATGGCGGGGAAGTGGTGCGAACGGAGGAGGTGATGTACCACTACCGCATGATGCCCAACAGCAAACGCGTGAGGGACCGTCTGCTTTTCCATCATGTCGTGAAAACACTCAACCGCAGACATGCCGAGTTCTTTTTCCGCGAACTGGGTGGCCCCTTGCGCTATTGGCGCACATGGTCGAGAATGCTTAATGCCCTCTATTTCTTTGCCCATCCACGACGGTATGCCGTGAATCCCGACTTTGCAGAAAAGAAGCATTTCATACAGGCTTTGCGGCAATTGTTCAGGACGAAGAACGGGGAACTGATTTTCATGAACCGCAATGAAATCCGCGAATTTCATCATGGCGGCGACGATATCATCGTCAAGGCTTTCAAAGTGCCGAACCTCATCAATCGCATTGCCTACGGCCTGCTGCGGAAGAGCAAGGCGCAACGGTCGTACGACTATGCCATCATGCTCCGCAAGGCCGGCATCGGCAGCCCCCAACCTGTGGGATGGATGGAACAACGCAGCGGCCTGCTCTTCACCCACAGCTACTATGCTTCCCTGCGCTCAAAATGCCCCATCAGCTATGTCGATGTCATTGACCTTCCCAAGGCAGAACGCGACTCTTACCTTCGCGCCATAGCACGCACCACGGCCAAGATGCACGAAAACGGATGGCTGCACACGGACTATAGCCGCGGGAACATCCTCTGCGGACGGAACGAGAACGGGGAGATTCGTGTGGATATCATCGACCTCAACCGCATTCGTTTCCGGCGTGTGGACTGCCAGACGGGATGCCGAAATTTCAGCCGGCTGCCTGGCGACAAGGAAGTGCTGGAGATTTTGGCTGAGGAATATGCACGTCTGCGCGGATTTGACCCCGAAACATGCAAACAGTATATCGCGGAAAAACGCTGGAAAGGGGCCGAGCAATAAGTATTCATGAAATATTCCTGCCCCTACCCTCCCTCAAAACCGTTCGGGGTATTCTCTTTCCCCTTGCCACCATGGTAGAAACGCATCAGATTTTAGTTCTCAGCACCCTACGCTCCGGCACCGACCGTCTGCTGGTTCGCGCACTTTCGCGAACGGCAGGAAGGGTGACACTCTCGATTCCCTTGACCCATAGCCAACGTGCTTCATTGCGTCATACGCTATTCCGCCCCTTCGCACTGTTGGAGGTCAGTTGGGAGGCCAGCCCCCTTACCAGCATCTATCGTCCGCGAACGGCACGCAACACTTCGCGTCAAGACTCTATCCTGGCTTCGCCCGACAAGACGGCCATCGTAATCTTCCTTGCAGAATTCCTGACGTATGCCACGGCCGAAGGGGATTCGGGCGAACAGTTTTTCGATTATGTGAACTATGCCATTGAATGGCTGGAGACAGCTCAGAGCGGATATGCCAATTTCCACATTGTGTTTCTCTTCCGTCTTACCCGCTTCCTCGGCATCCAACCCAATTGGGAGAGCCAGCAGGGCACAGGGCGTTATTTTGATTTGGACTCTGCAGAATACACCGACCGCCGTCCCGCCCACCGTGCCTTTTTGGAAGGCGAGGATGCCCGTGCCGTTGGGCAACTGGCGCGACTGAATTTCGCCACAATGCACCTTCTTCATATTTCCGGACAGCAACGCTCGCACATTCTCCACGTTCTCATCAGTTTCTATCGTCTTCACCTCCCCGGTCTGCCCACCCCCAAAAGCCTCGAAGTGCTCGAAACCGTATTTGCATAAAAAAAGGCCATAGTCCTTTCGCCATACCAGGATTTTTATTGCTGATGCACCAAATAGCCGCACAATTCTAAAGCCGAAATGCCAAAAACAGGGAGTAAATGCGAAAAAACGAAAAATATTAGAGCGCATACGCTTGGAGATTCGAAAAAAACATCTACCTTTGCACTCGCAAATCTGACACGGTGCAGCAATTGCACTGCAAAAGGAAGAAGAGCACGATGGTCCCTTCGTCTATCGGTTAGGACGAGAGATTTTCATTCTCTAAAGAGGGGTTCGATTCCCCTAGGGACTACCA
>CAMGOT010000084.1 GCA_946060685.1 uncultured Bacteroidales bacterium | reverse complement strand
ACTAATAGTATGCGTTCATCAAGTGAATCCTTTTCAACTAAATTGCAGAAGAGCCGGTGAAATCAGGAAAAGACAAGGTGAAATGGCTCTTCTGCAGGGTGTCAACATACTTGGCCAAGTATCTCAACATACTTGGCCAAGTATGTAAAGATAAAATGCCAAGTATGTAAAGATACTTTTTCCCGCCCTTTCAGCCATAGAAAATCCCCGGTGCAGAAGTCTGCCCGGGGATATGAAGATGTTCTTGTAGAAGCGTGGAATCAATTCTTCCAGGCTGATGGCAGGAACACGGATTCTACGCTGTGTTCCACTATGCCGGGAAGGTTGCAGAAGAAGTCGATGCCTGTGCGCTTTTCCAAATCGTCGACCGTGATGGCATGCGCCATAATCTCCGTCTCGACGGAAGTGATGTTCTTCACATCGTATTCGCGGTGCTCTACCCAGAAGGCGATGGAACTGTAGGCATTGTTCTTCACTTTCAGGAGCGCGATGAAATAGTATTTCGGTACCGGCATCAGGCTTTTGTCGACCGTGATGTAGGATTTCACCTGCTGCGGATGTATGGTGCCCCCCTTCACCACATAGAGCGTATCGGCCCAGCGGTCACTATTGTTTGCCGGCAGACAACGGTAGCCCAAATCCTGCACAAAACTTTCATATTTTGTCCAGTAGTTTTGGTTGAAGCTTCCCAGCTGTGGCGACATGTTCGACATATAGAACGTCTGGTCGTTGCTCACGCGTGAGCAGAGACGGTCGGCACTGGCACAGAGATGGCCATGGTCGTGGCCGCTGAAGGAAGCATCGTTGGCAACGGTGGCGGGGCAGAGCGGATCCTGCGGGTACTGCGGACGTATGCTGTAGTCCTTGCGCGCTACTTTCTTCTCGTTCATGGCCGCATCGAAGCGAAATGCCACCCAGCGGCTATGATGGTCGGCGGGAGAATAGGCCACGCTATAGTTGACGGGAGTCCCCGTCATATCCGTAGACTGGTGAACGATGAAGATGTCGCCACTCTGCAGCTGCGGCATCTCCATGAGTCCCATGAAATCCTGGCTGGAGCGTTTCGTCTCGGTGTAGACGTAGGTAGCCCCACATTCAGGCGTGTTCCTGTTGGTATCGTCGGCGAGAATCTCGCGCGCCTCCTCCTCTTCCTCGCTCAAATCATCGCAGGCGTTGAAACCGGCAAGGAGGACGGGGAAGAGGAGGGGCAAAAGCCAGCGTCTATGATTATTCTGCATAGAAGAAATAAATGGCTGTCCAGCGGAGTTGCGAGGCAGCACCGGTGGAGGTGTCGGCATTGGTGATGACCACGGTCTCTGCATCCACCTGTTCAATCAGAACTTTCGGGTCGCTCACGGTGACCGTGCCAGGCTCGGCTTTCACATTTCCGTTGGCCACGCTTCCACTCACGCATGTGAGCACCACTTTGGCCATCTTCTTGCCAGCCGTGACGGTCATGCTGTTGCCGGGATACATTCTCAGGGCAGAGCCGGAGGTATAGAATTTGGGAGGATTCGAGTTGGAACCCTTGTCGCCATTGAAGGTCACGCCTTCTACGGTGAGGCTGGTGAGCTCTATGGCATTTCCCAGTCCGAGGTCGGTGGCCTTGATGCAGAGGTCGGCCTTTGCCAAATCCACATCCTCGTCCCCACCGCCAGGCTCGTCGCCGCCAGGCTCATCGCCGCCACCGGCTTCCGCCACTCCGTCGACGATATGGAAGTTCTTCAGTTCCCATGTGGTGGAACCCGTGGCAGGCGCATAGAAATAGAAAGCCACGTAGACCCCATCCTGATTCACGTATTCATCGGGCAACTGGATGTCGCCGCTGGGGTAGAGCGTCCAGTCGGTGTAGGGCGAAGCCTCGGGAGTCCAGTCGAGTGTGGTCCATGAAGCCTTGTCGAAGTTTTCAGACGTTCCGTCGTAATCCTTCGAAACCATAATCTTGTGGTTCGCCTTCCAGTCGCTGACATTATTGGTGTAGCGCAGGGTATAGTCGAACGACATCTTCACCTTTCCCGTCTTTGATGCTCCGGTGAAGAATTTGGGAGAGATGAGATAGCCCTTCACTTCCTGATTGCTCTTCGTGCCCGAACCGTCCCAATTCTGATATCCTGTGGCCTGCGTGTAGGATGAGCCTTGACTCCAGGGCTGTCCGGCAGTCACGGCCAGGAGGTTCCATCCATTGTAGAGGTTGGCGCTGGTGTAGTCGATGTCGCCCATGGGAGGCTCATCGCCGCCACCCGGTTCGTCGCCACCACCGGCTTCAGCCACTCCATCGCAGATGACGAAGTTCATCAGTTCCCAAGTGGTGGAAGCCGAAGCCGGAGCATGGAAATAGAAAGCCACGTAGACACTCTCCTGATTCACGAATTCGTCCGGCAGCTGAATGTCGCCGCTGGGATAGAGCGTCCAGTCAGAATAGGGCGAAGGCTCGGGTGTCCAGTCGAGCGTAGTCCAGGAAGCGTTGGTGAGGTTTTCGGGATTTCCGTCGTAGTCTTTCGACACCATAATCCTATGGTTCTCCTGCCATGAGCTGACATTATTGGTGTAGCGCAGGGTATAGTCGAAGGCAATCTTGATTTTCCCTGTCTCAGCGGCAGCCGTCTTGAATTTCGGTGAGATGAGATAGCCCGTCACCTCGCGGTTGCTCTTTGTGCCCGAACCGTCCCAGTTCTGGTAGCCCGTGGCCTGCGTGTAGGAAGAGCCTTGGCTCCAGGGCTGCTCCGGCGCACTGGCATAGACCTCCCATCCCGTGTAGAGATTGGTGCTGATATAGTAGAGAGAGGTGACCTCCTCCGTCTGGTTGTCGCCGCTAAACACCTCGTAAGGAGCGGGAACATCCTCACAAGCCACTAAGGCGCAGGCGAAGATGCCGGCAAGAAATTTTGTAAGAGTTCTCATAAAATAGTATGGGGGTTGAGAAGCGGGAATATGGATGTACTGCCCATTCCCGACTTCATGATATTTATATTATTTTCCTATTGTGGGGTCAATTTGCGGGCAGATGTCGTCGACATCGCGCAGCACGATTTGCCATCCGCTGTAGTAGGTGAGCATGCCCGTGTATTTCCTGTCGTCGAAAGGCATGACGAGGAAGGAGATGCGATTGCCAGTACCTGTGCGCAGGGTGACGGCCGAGCCATTGGCGAGGGTGATGGTACGGTCGACACAATATCCGGCATCTCGCAAGCATTCCGGGGCATAGATTTTAGAGTACTGCTTAGTGCCCGTGGCACTGTCGGTGAAGGTGATGATGTCCTCATACACTCCTTCCCATGAGTCCTCCGTGCCCGCCTCGGGATTTTTTGCAGCAGGTCCCTGCACTTCCTTCATCTTTCCTTCTACTGTGGCAAAGATGGGGCAGTTCTGCCATGTCTGGTTAGAGGAAGTCTTGATCCAGGACTGTCCGGCGGCATCGGTAAGGTCGATGGGCGTGAGTTCCGGGGCGTTGGGGTCAGGATGTCCGATGAGTTCCACATGAGTGCGGAGGGCATCGAAAAGCATAGGCCCCAAGCGATTGTTGCCCGCACTGGTGAAATAAGGCGTGCCCACCTTGGGAGCCTTGGAGTAGACACCCACATAGAGTCCCTTCAGATTGACTCTCACGCGTTGTCCCAATTTGAAATAAGGATAGAGGCAACTGCTCTTGATGCCCAGCATCAGCACCTGGTCGCGGGCAGCCGCCGTGGATGCTTCCGGACGGAGTTCACGCAGGAAGACCGACTGGTAGAGATTGCCGGAGACATCGTTGGCCACGACGACCCCCTCGAAAATCTCGTCGTTCTCCACGAGCGTCCAGAAATTGCTGGCATTGATGTTCGTGCCTGCAGTGGCATTGTTGGCACAATATTTCTCCTTCACCTCATAGATGGTGGTATTGGGAGCCGCAATGCCCGTAGCCGTCACGATATAGCCTTCGGTGTCGGGGTCGTCGAAGTCGTTGTAGCACCCCGAGAACCCCACTGCTGCCGCAAGGCAGCATAGTATGGCAAGTATGTTTTTCTTGTTCATGGCGAAAGAATTATGATGGCCCTACATATATATATATAGGTGTCCTGCCTTATCAGAATTTCAGACCGACGTTGAGGAAGAAGTTGAATCCGTTGGCATAATAATATTTCGGGTTTTTCGAGAACTGGTAAGCCTTCTCCTCGCCCGTGTTGTAGAAGTCGTCGCGGTTCTGCTCATAGCCTCCCGTGCGCAGGTTTGTGTTGTTCAGGATATTCTGTGCCTGGAGGTTGATGCTCAGTGTTTTTCCGCGGCTGAGGCGTATGCTCTTTCCAATGCTGGCATCCAGCATGAAGCCCCTGTCGAATTTCTCCTGCTTGGGGGAAATGGAAGTGTTGTAGGAACCGTCGGCATTGAAGAGAATACCACCGTTCTCCGCCAACTCGGCCGCCGACACATCGTAGACCATATTGCCGTTGGCATCGAAACTGGAAGGAGCATAGGATTTGAGCACGCTCGACAGGCGGCGGTATTGGCTGAATTGCAGGTAGCCGCGGTCGAAATACTTGCCCTGAACCTCAAAGAACCAATAGTTGATGTTGTACTTCACGGAGAGCATGACGGCGGCCAGCGGAGTAGATCCCACTTTCATGCCGTCGGCCACTACCCGCAGGGCTTCGGAAGCCCCTGTGACAGGATTGGTGAAAGCGTTGAGCTTTTCGTTCGTGGCAGCATCGAGGCCATCATAGCTGATTTGCGCCTGCGGGTTGTTGATATATTCCGCATCGTTCCATGTTCCGATGGCAGTGATGGTCCAGTGGTTGTCGGGCGCATAGCTGATGGCCGCCTCCACTCCATAGTGCCGGCGATCCACATCGGTCATTGTGAGATACGTGAAGCGTTCCTGCTGGTCGTTGTAGAATGCCGTCTGCTCCACACCATGGCGGAAGAGCGTATAGTAGCCCCCCACCTTACCCGTAAATTTTCCTGCTGTAAAGGTGTAGGCCGCTTCCGCACTGAAGATGTCCTCGTTCGTCAGGTTGTTCACGAAATTGTTCTGCTCTCGCGGTGCCACGAAGGCATTCCGTGCCAATGGTGCATTGCTGGATAGGCTGGCAGCCAGCATGATGCTGTGGTTGCGGTTAGGGCTATAGGTGAATCCCGCCTTCAGTCCGCCACCGAGAAAGCGTGCCTCATGGCCGTCGGCCTGTCCGTCGTGGCCGAAGGAATTGTCGGCATAGCGTCCGCTGCGCATCTTGCCCTCGCGGCTGATTCCCGTACCGTCGATGTGTCCCTGTCCTACGAAAGTCCATTGGCGACTGGTATACTGATAGTTGGCCCAAGCCTTTGCACGGTTCACGAAGATGTTATAGTCATATCCGAAGCGGTCGCCCTGATGGATGATGCGGTTGGGATTGTTCAGGTCGTTCTGCGCCTCCGTGCTGTAGCGGCCATAATCCTTGGCGGCATATTTGTCGATGTCGAGGATGGGGTTGCCTCCCAGGAGGTCGTCCATCGTCTTGTAGTGCATGCCCTTGGTGTGGTTCACTTCAGCCCCCACAGCATATTTGTGGTGCTGGTTGACGCTTTGGGTCCACGTGGAATTGAGGATCCACACCTGCTGGTCGTTGTGCCTGCGCTCCACATAGTAGAGTGCCTCGCCATTGTTGTCCAAGGCGTTCTGGCGGTTCACGTAGTAGAGGCGGTCCCAGTTGATTTGTCGGTTAGCCTCCGTCTGCCAGTATTCGGTGAGGTCGTAGAACTGGTCGAGGAGATAAGGGTTGGCGTCGAGGAAGTTGTGGTTGTTCTTGTTGTCGTTGTAGATGTTGAAGATGCTCGACGGCAGGTTCTTGTAATAGTCCGGTCGAGGGTCGTAGGCATTGTCGCCCCATGACAGCGCGCTCGAAGAGTACATGGAATACTTGTAGGCCAGACTCGTGGAGAGGCGTTGCGTGTTGGAAGGCTTCACGTCCCAGGTGAGGATGGCGGTAGGCTGGAAATCGTGTACCACTCTGGCATTGCGTTTCTGCCCGTTCTGGTAGCCCCAGTTGGGGTTGTAGTAGTGGCTGTTGGCGAGATAATACGCCTCCTCCGTCGATGCTCCCTGCTGTGCCCTTTCGGTGGGTGCTCCGAATGTGGAGAGATTCAGCGAGTGCCGGTCGCCCCAGCGTTTTTCTGCTGCCAGGAAATAGCTGAAACTGTTGTAGAACGTGCCATCGATGTAGGCCGTGTTGTAGTCGGCCCAGCGATAGCCCACCATTCCGGCAAAGGCCCATCCCCTGCGGTTGAAGCCCGTGGCATGCGTGTACTGTCCGCGCAGGGTATAATTGCGGTTGCAGCCGCTGAGGGTCAGTTTGTTGCCGGCCGCATATTGTCCGGCCCGCATATTGATGTTGTCGCCGCCGCCCAGCCCCGTCACTCCGAAGAGGTTGTAGTCCATCTGCCCGACACCTTCCTTATTGCGTGTGGCATCGTTCATGCCGCCTATCATGCTGTAGCCGAAGCGTCCGAGTTCCAGGTCGTTCATGTTCACACCGTTCAGATAGGAACTGCTGTAGAGGTTGTCGTATGCCCTGACTCGAAACCTCATGGCACTGAAGGCGTAGCCCACCTCACTGAGGTAGGGATCTTTTTTCGACGATATGGCTGATACCGTCTGTTGGGCATCATTGTCCTCGTCCAACTGACTTTCCGTGAAGGTAAAGTCAGCATTGTCCACCGACAGGCTGTCGGCAGGAGTCTGGGCTGAGGCTCGTGCTGCAACAGCAAGGACTGATGCCACTAAGAGCGTACCTTTTTTCATTCTAAAAGATTATATATATATATAAGTGTGTGTGTTCATTGCAAGAATGCAGTTTGGCATCTGCCGCGGCGATGCTGCGGGAGTACCGGGATTCCTGCAGGATCTTTTCTGATTATAGGTAGGTTCTATAAATTAGCTTGTGATGTGTTCGCGGCTATCGTGCCGTAGTTTTTTTGAGTTTCATGAGGGAGCGTAGCGGGCTACGTGACTGAATGAAAATCAAAAATATACGGTGCGAGAGGCGTGAAGACATCCAAGTAAAACAGGAACACGGCCTTACATTGGAAACTAATTTATAGCCCCTACCTATATTGTAGAGCCAGGCCGCAGCTACGCGCGGTGATTCCACTACGCATCTTGCCTGCTGATTTTCCGTGCGCAAAGATAGGAGTTTTTTAACGAAAAGCCCCTCTCCACACCTTCCTTTTTAATTAAATTTTGACAAAAAGCCTGTTCTTTTTGACATAAGCCTGTTCCTTTTTTGACATAAAGCGCCCCATTATGTTGTGTGTGTCGTATTCTTTGCGTAATTTCGCGGCGGTTTATACCCAGCAATCTTCAAAAATTTCCCCAGAAAAGACTTCCTCTTATGAAAAGACTTCTTTTCCTCTTTTTTGCCCTTTTCGCGCTCTCTGCCAGCGCAAGCACCACGCAGCAAAAGAGGCTCGCCCTCTATGGCGTGGCATTCTACAACCTGGAGAATCTCTTCGACACCATCCATGCTCCAGGGAAAAACGACTACGACTTCCTGCCCGAAGGCTCCTATGCCTGGGACGGCTTGAAGTACCAGTCGAAACTGAAGAATCTCTCGTCGGTCCTTGCCATGCTCTGCACCGACCGCATCAAGGCTGGTGCCGCTGTCATCGGAGTGTCGGAGGTGGAGAACCGGCAGGTGCTTGAGGACCTCGTCGCACAGCCGGAACTGGCAGGCCGCGGACTGCGCATCATACACCATGATACCGACGACCGCCGAGGAGTGGACTGTGCCTTCCTCTATAATCCGCGCTTTTTCACCCTGGAGCGTGAACTCTATGTTCCCTATATCTATCCCACTGCTGATGCCCCCCAGGAGAATCTGGGATTCCGCATGGTGGACCACCATGTGGAGCCGCTCCCCCTCTATGGCGACACCACCCATATCACCCGAGGCTTTCTCTGTGCCATCGGCAGGATGGCGGAGGAGCCCGTATGCCTCATCGTGAACCACTGGCCCAGCCGCGGGGCAGAGAGTCCGGCACGCGAGCGGGCGGCCATGCAGGTGAGATGCCTCGTGGATGCCCTTGCCACGGAATATGGAGAAAACATGAAGTTCATCGTCATGGGTGACCTGAACGATGACCCCGACAATATCTCGCTCACCAAGGGCATCGGCTGCAAGTTCAAAGCCAGCGAGCTGAAGGGCAATACGGATTTCTTCAATCCCTGGTACTACACCCTGCGCAAGCAAGGCCAAGGCACGCTGCTCTATAACAACCGCTGGAACCTCTTCGACCAAATCCTCATCTCCGGCAATGCCGTAGATCCTGCCTACAACCTCAAGTCGCCGCAGAAAGTGGCAGAACTGGACCTTTCGAAAGGCCTGACGTTCTATCAGCATGCCATCTTCATCCGCGATTTCCTCTTCCAGCAGGAAGGGCGCTACAAGGGCAGTCCGCTCCGCACGCATGCTGGCGGCACCTGGCTGAACGGATATTCCGACCACTTGCCCACGCAGATTTACCTCGTCAAACAATATTAACTTTTGCAAACAGTACTTATACAATAATGGCACAAAAACCCAGTATACCAAAGGGCACCCGCGATTTCGGCCCCCTTGAAATGGCACGCCGCAACTATATCTTCGACACCATCCGTGCCGTGTTCCGCCTTTATGGCTATCGCCCCATCGAGACACCCTCGATGGAGAATCTCTCCACACTGATGGGCAAATACGGCGAGGAAGGCGACAAACTCCTCTTCAAGATTCTCAATTCCGGCGACTTCACCCGTTCCGTCAGTACCCAACTTTATGAGGAGGCTACGGCACCACAACTTGCGGCCAAATTTTGCGAGAAAGGCTTGCGCTACGACCTCACCGTACCTTTTGCACGCTATGTGGTGCAGCACCGTGAAGAACTGCAGATGCCCTTCAAGCGCTATCAGATTCAGCCCGTATGGCGTGCCGACAAGCCTCAGCGCGGACGCTACAGAGAGTTCTATCAGTGCGATGCCGACGTGGTAGGCTCAGACTCCCTGCTCAACGAGGTGGAACTCCTCTGCATCATTGACGAAGTGTTCCGGCGTTTTGGCATCCGCGTAGCCATCAAGCTCAACAACCGCAAGATTCTCTCCGGCATAGCCGAGGTGATCGGTGCCGCCGACAAGATTGTCGACATCACCGTGGCCATCGACAAGCTCGATAAAATCGGTCTTGAGGCCGTGAATGCCGAACTTGCCGCTGCCGGACTGAATGAAGAGCAGGTGCAGGCTCTGCAGCCCATCATCACGCTTTCCGGCACCAATGCCGAAAAGCTTGAAGCCATCCGCAGCGTGCTGGCTGCGAGCGAAGTGGGCATGTTGGGATGCCAGGAGGTGGAGACCGTGCTGCAGACGGTGGAGCAGGGCGAGATGAACAGCACATTGGAACTCGACCTTACCTTGGCGCGCGGCTTAAACTACTATACGGGCTGCATCGTGGAGGTAAAGGCTCTTGATGTGGAGATGGGCAGCATCACGGGAGGCGGACGCTACGACAATCTGACGGGTATTTTCGGGTTGCCAGGACTGAGTGGCGTAGGCATCAGTTTCGGTGCTGACCGCATCTATGATGTGCTGGGGCAACTTGACCTCTATCCCGCAGAGACAGAGACGGGAGTGGCTCTGCTATTCATCAACTTCGGCAAGGCAGAAGCCGACCACTGCCTGAAACTTGCCCGGACAGCCCGGGCGGCAGGCATAGCCACGGAGGTTTATCCCGATCCCGCCAAGATGAAGAAGCAGATGGCTTATGCCAATGCCAGGAATATCCCCTTCGTTGCCCTCGTCGGTGAGAGCGAGATGCAGGAGGGTGTCATCACGCTGAAGAATATGGCCACCGGCGAGCAGCAGAAGGTGGGCATGGAGGAGGCCATTGCCATTATCGGGGCATAGGCCTGCTTTCGGGAAGCTGAGGAGAGAGGCAGGCCCTGCGCAATCTCAGGCTGGCGACGGCTCTTCGTGCAGCCATTCTTGCCACTTGCTCCCCTTCAACTTACCCCCCCCTTCAAAAAGTCCTACAGCAAGAGGCCGGGATGCTTCCCGGCCTCTTGCTGTAGGACCAGTCCTTTCATCGGTGTGTCAGGACCTCGGTGCGTATGTCTTTATTGCAGGATGACACTTTTAAGGGGTGTTCTATAAATTAGCTTGAGGCGATTTTTTACCTATCGTGCAG
>CAMGOT010000083.1 GCA_946060685.1 uncultured Bacteroidales bacterium | reverse complement strand
TTAGTTGGGGTACCCGGACTCGAACCAGGAAAGACAGGACCAGAATCTGTAGTGTTGCCAATTACACCATACCCCAATCTTTAAAATTTTGATTTTAATTGCAGGATGCCCTCCCACATAATGTCGGAAATGCTACTTGAAAGATTCCGATAAAATTTGTTGGGGTACCCGGACTCGAACCAGGAAAGACAGGACCAGAATCTGTAGTGTTGCCAATTACACCATACCCCAATCTCTCTAAAGATTGTCGTTGCAGGATGCCCTCCCGCAAACTGGCTTTCTTGTTGTTTGCGATGGCAAAGTTACGGCGTTTTTTTCGACTGCTCAAGAAATCCTTGGTTTTTATGAAAAAAAAGAGTGTCACAAGCCGACATTTGCAAAATGTACTTGCCGCTTTATCTGTTTTATCCCTTTTTTTATCAAACAAAAGCATCGTGCTGAAGGATTGCACGATGCCTTGAGGTTTGCCTTGTATATCCAAAAAGAGGGGATTGAAGATGCTTCCCGCTTTCCGAATTAGAATTTCTTGCCCAGCGCGATGCTGATGAAAGTGTTCCAAAGAATCTTGATGTCGAACAGCCACGAGTGATGCTCAAGATAGAAGAGGTCGTATTCCAGACGCCGCACCATTTTTTCCATGCTGTCAGTATAGCCATTGTAAAGGGTGGCATAAGATGTCACTCCCGGACGTATGGCATACAACTGCTCATATCTGGGGTCGACTTCCATAATCTTGTCGATGTAGTACTTTCGTTCCGGTCGGTGGCCAACGAATGCCATATCGCCAATGAGTACATTCCACAGTTGCGGAAGCTCGTCAAGATGGTGGTTGCGCAGGAAGAGGCCAATCTTGGTCAGGCGAGGGTCGTCAGGACTTTGCATCAGTTGCGGTCCCATTGCCTCCGCGTTGGTGTGCATTGTTCTGAATTTGTAGATCATGAACGGCTTTCCGTGCAGTCCGATTCTTTCCTGCTTATAGATGGCAGGTCCCTGGTCTTCCTTCTTGATGCGGTAATAGCACCACAGCATAAGGGGAGAGAATATGATGAGGCAAACACCGGCGATAAGCGTATCCTGCACCCTTTTGATGACATCCTGCAAGTGCTGTATGACGGTCCTATCGTAGGTGGCGATGTTGGTTTCTTCCATATCTTTTTGTGACATTGATATCGTAAGTGGCATCATAATCAGGATAATTGTATATTATTATATATATATGTGTGTGTCAAATGAGTTCGAGCGAGATATCATAGTTCTCTGCCATGCGCCTCATGTTGTTAAGGGCATAGCGCATGCGGCCCAGCGAGGTGTTGATACTCACCCCCGTCCGTCCTGCTATTTCCTTGAAGGAAAGTCCTTCATAGAAGCGCATCTGTACCACTTCGCGCTGCAATTCGGGAAGTTGCATCATCAGTCGCTTCACATCGATGAGTGTCTGCTCGTTGATCAGTTCTGCTTCATGGTAGGTTTCCACCAGTTGCGCATCGTTGAGGAGGTCGGAATCTCCATCCTCGCTCGTTGTACTCGTCAAGGGCAATTCCCTGCGGTAGAGGTCAGCTATCAAGTTGTGTGCAATGCGTGTGAGCCATGGCAGGAAATGCCCGTCATGGTTATAGCGGTTGCTTTTCAACGTCACAATAGCCCTGACGAATGTCTCCTGGAAGATATCGTCAGCATCTGCATCTTGTCGTAAGCCAAGTTGGTAACAAATATAGTCATATAGGCGGGTCTTGTAGCGGTCAAGCAAAACGTCAAATGCCTCATTGCATCCGTTCGTATACATTCTGACCAGCACCTCGTCCGTTGCGTGGCTGAGTTGGTTCATTACATTCAATTTTTAAAGTCAGAGCGTAATGTTCAGTCAATAGGCAGAAAAGAATTAAATGATGAATAACTATATTTGACTCTGCAAAAATACTGCAAAAATGTGAAATCACAAACTTTTGAAGGTTTTTTTTGTGTTCTTGCGGCTATTTTCCTCAAGAAATGCCTAACTTTGCGCTAAATTGTATTCTACAACCATGAAAAAGTCACTTTTACTCATTTCCCTTTTGGGATTTTCCCTGTGTGCATCTTCGTATAATGGCGAAGGTTCCAAGGCAAAAAAGGCAGCTGTCGAGGCTTGCCAGCGTGGCATGTCCACCATCAATCGTGTATCTGCCGAAGCCATAGTAGGTTTTTTGGCTTCCGATGCCCTGGAGGGGCGCGAAGCGGGTCATAACACCAGTTTCATTGCTGCGGAGTATGTGGTAAGCCAACTTCGCGAGGCTGGCCTTGAGCCTTTGGACGGCAACTACAAGCATCCTTTCTCGGCCTATCAGGAGGCATCGTTCCGCAGGCCCGGGCGTACGTGGTATGTGCATCCCGATTCTGTGGCACGCGTACAGCAGGGACCGCACAGGCGTATGGATATGGTCAATGTGTTCGGTGTCATCCCCGGAGAGCGTACGGATGAATATGTCATCGTCGGAGCTCACCGCGACCATTGGGGACGCGACACGTGGAAGGTGGGCGACCAGATTTACAATGGTGCCGACGACAACGCATCGGGTGTCAGCTGCGTGCTGCAGATAGCACGGGCGGTGAAGCAGAGTGGCAAGAAGCCGCTGCGAACCATGATCTTTGCCTTTTGGGACGGCGAGGAGAAAGGCACGCTGGGAAGCGCATGGTTCACCTGTCAGTGGCCCAAGATGCAGCAGGTGAAGGCCTATCTGAATTTCGATATGACGGGTGGCAACAACCAGCCCGACAACCCTCCCTATTTCGCTTATATCTACAGCCAGGAGAATCCTGCTTTCGGAGAATGGATCAAGAACGACATCAAGCAATACAATCTGAAACTGGATCCCAGCGTGCGCCCTACGGAGAATCTTACGGGAGGTAGCGACCAGGGAAATTTCGTGGCGCATGGCATACCGTTCATCTGGTATCACACCGACTGGACGCCCTATTATCACCAGGTGACGGATGAGCCCGCGCAAGTGAACTGGGACAAACTGGTAGAAATCACCAAGGCCAGCTACCTCAACGCCTGGAATATGGCCAACGAGGAGTCCTATTAATATTATACAGGTGGGTTCTTTTGATTCCCACCTTAAAGAACCCGCTTTATAACCTATCCTTCACGTTCAGATGAACCGAATATTCTTCCTCTTCCTTGCTTCATGCCTTAGCATACTGTGCCTTTATGGCCAGGAACCTCTCACGAATACCGCTTTCCAAAATGGCGAACGGGTGGATTATGTGCTGAAATTCAACTGGGGACCGATATGGATGACCGTCGGTACAGCAGAGTGGCAGGTGTCCGGTGGGCATTATCAGGGGAAAGATGTGCATAAGGTGTCGCTTCGGACGCTGACGAACAAGCGTGCTGACCGCTATTTCGTGCTGCGCGACACGATGACCACCTATGTGCGTCATGACCTCGTGCCCCTGCGTTTCCACAAGGTAGGGCGTGAAGGAAAACGCTATAAGCAGGACTATGTGGACTATTCCTATGCCAACGGCAAATGCAGTGTGTCGACCTATCACCGCACTGACGACCACACCCCGCGAACTTCCAAGTACGATGGTGCGGTGCTTGCCTACGATATGGTGAGCATGATGCTGCGTGCCCGTTCCTTCGACCCTACCGACTGGAAGAAGGGCCATCGCATACGCTTTATGATGGCTGAAGGCCGCAAAGTGTCAAGACAGAGCATCGTGTATCGAGGGAAGAAGGTGGTCGAACTCGACGAATTGGGACGCAAATATAATTGCCTCGTCTTTTCCTTTATGGAAATGGAGGACAATAAGGAGACGGAGATTGTCAAGTTCTATATCACCGACGACAAGAACCATCTTCCCGTGCGCTTGGATATGCACCTGAATTTCGGAAGTGCCAAAGCCTTCATGACCAAAGCCACGGGGCTTCGCCATCCTGAAACCTCCATTGTTCATAAGCAATAGGCTATACGATTCCCACATAGATTGCCCCCTATTTCATAACCTACAACTTTTTTGCTGCATCCTCCAAAACAAGTCTCCCTGACGGGCCGGAAGGCATCATCAGGGAGACTTGTTTTGGGTATGCTATGGAGCAACTTCGGGACGTCCGGTTGCATCAAGGTCAGAAAACTTCTACGTATGATGCCAGACGCTTGGCTTTATCCCTCAGGACATCAAGGTCAGCATCCTGCTCACCGCTGACAACGACAACGCCCATGCGTCGGTTCATGCGTACGGTGGGTTTTCCAAAAATGCGAATGTCGGCATCCTCTTCGCACGTACGTTCCACACCGCGGTACTGCGGGAAAGGTCCTGCCATTGAGGCAGCATCAATACCGCTGAGCACAACGGCACTCGCACCCTTACGGAGCAGTTTCACGCAAGGCACAGGCAATCCAAGTGCGGCACGGCAATGCAACTCAAACTCGTTGAAATTCTGTGTGCCGGCCAAAGTGACCATTCCCGTGTCGTGCGGACGAGGAGAGAGTTCGCTGAAATACACACCGTTCTTTTCGCTTACGAAGAACTCCACGCCCCATATTCCTGCTCCGCTCAACGCTTCGGTGACGGCCTTTGCCATACGCTCTGCTTCACGAAGGTGTTCGGGCTTCATTGCCCGGGGCTGGAAACTCTCGCGATAGTCGCCGTTCTTCTGCACATGGCCAATCGGCGGACAGAACAATGTTGGGCGACCCTCTGCCTGTGTGACAGTAAGCAGCGTGATTTCATAGTCAAAGTCGATAAACTCTTCGATAATCAGTTCTTTGACATCGCCACGGCTGCCTTCCATGCCATAATTGAAGGCGTGTTCCAAATCTTCTGCACCACGCACCACGCTCTGGCCTTTCCCGCTTGAACTCATCAGAGGTTTCACTACGCAGGGAAAGCCGATTTGTGCAGCAGCCTCCTGAAGTTCCTGGAAAGTGCGGGCATAGAAATAGCGTGCAGTCTTCAGCCCCAAGTCCTTTGCAGCAAGGTCGCGGATGGCTTTACGATTCATCGTGAAGTTCACGGCACGTGCCGACGGTACTACATGTATGCCCTGTTTCTCATAATCATAGAGTCGCTCCGTGCGGATGGCTTCTATTTCGCAAACGATAGTGTCCGGGTGGTGCTTTTCGACGGCTGCGTCAAGGGCATCGCCGTCGAGCATGGAGAATACTTCCGATTCATCGGCAACCTGCATGGCAGGAGCTCCTGCATAACTGTCGCAAGCCACGACATGCTGACCTAAACGTTGGGCAGCGATAACGAACTCTTTTCCAAGTTCGCCTGAGCCTAACAAGAGGATTTTTTTCATTGATGGTGGATATATTGGTTTTATGGGGGGGTGTCCTGTCACTCAGGATACACCCGATTTTACTTGATGTGTTGACTATTTCAACGAGGAACTGTCGTCAATGATGATTTCTCATGCCTCAGTTCTCATTTTTTCTTTAGGTGGGTTCTATAAATTCGCTTTGTCAGATTTTGGAGTTTTTTTCGAGTTCAAGCAGTGAAGCAGCGAGAGCAGAAGCCAAACTTGTTTGGATTATGCCGAGTCGCGCCAAAGCAAGGCGAAGCCAAATTGTAAGTTAAAGAGGGAGTGTAGCGAGCTGCATGACCGATTTAACTTGCGATTTGAGCCGAGGCAGCACCCAAAAGATGACAAAACGTCACCCACAATTAATACTATTTTTGACGGCGGGAATTTATAGAACCCACCTTTAGGGATAGCACACCCCTTATGTCAGTTGCCCCGTGTAGCATGACCATTGCTGCAATATACGAGTACATAATGGTTGCTACCGCTTTCCACAGGACATGTGCGTGCAAAATGCCGCAGAAACTCCAATGTCTTGTGGCTGGGCCCACATGGGGATGTAGAAGAATGCGTCATAGATTTTTGGATGTTTGGTTAACGTGAGTGCCATAAAATCCTTGCCGGATTTCTGATTGGTCGTTGAGTGCTACGTTCTCAAACAGTCAAACGAAACCCGACGTATATACATATAACGCAAAGATAAAGCCTTTAGTGTATAAAAGTGCAAAAAAAATGGTCTTTACGGTTGAATGCTCTGCCCTGGCTGATTGCATTCTTTCTTTTCCATGAGGGGACAATGAGGAGTATGCTCAAAAATAAAGCACCACTTTCGCTGGGGAAAGTGGTGCAACCTTAAAGTTCCAATACCTTTTTCCAATGCCGTCGAAAGAGAGACAACTCCGGCATCAGGGAGGATATTGCATCAAAATCACTTCGAGACAATATCAGTTACGAAAGAGATTCAAGACATTCAATTATTGAAGGAATATGAGATATCGAAGATATATGGTTTTCTGAAGATGATTCTCCTTGCATCAGAAGCTCAAGATGAGAATACCCCGTCCGGGCAGCTTTACGCTATCGCCCAACGGCATCATCTTTCCGCTCACCACCTCATAGGCTTCTTTCCGCGGCAACACCTCTGCATAACGCTTGAGGTCGGCCACTTTCTCCTGTGAGGTGCCGTTGAGCATCACGGTTACCGTCCTGTTGCCCTTCTGTCGGGCAAAACAGTAGATGCCGTCCTTGATGGTAAACTGCTTCATACACCCTTCGCTGATGGCAGGATTGCCTTGCCTGAAATGCAGCAGCTTGCGGGTGAAATCGAAACGGGCGTTTTCGGCATCCGTGCGTCCCTGGGGAGTGAAGGCATTTCTTGTATCCTCCGTCCATCCTCCCGGAAAATCCTGGCGCAGCCATCCGTCGCCATTTCCCTTGTTGCTCCAAAGTCCGATTTCATCGCCATAATAGAGTTGCGGGATTCCGCGCGCCATGAGCAGTATGGTCAAAGCCTGGCGATAGCGGTCAAGATTCCGGCTTTTCTCCTCGGTGGGACAGAAGCGGTCGGTATCATGATTGTCGAGGAAGGTGAGGAGCCCGAGGGGATTCTCGTACACGCCATCCTGTGCGAAATAGTCCCAGAGGCGTGCAAAGCCGTGGTCCCAGTCATCGGTCTCTTCATCGCACACACTGTTGAGCAGATACATCAGCGGGAAATCCATGACGGTACGCAGTTCGCTGTCGGTCGTTGCCAGTCGGCTGCCTTTTTGCCAGGGGGCTACTCCCACGTTGTAGTTGATCCATGTCTCACCCAGAATGTTGTAGCCTGGATATTCCAGTTCCATCCGTTTGTTCCAGCGTGCCATTGCCTCCACATCGCAATAGGGGTAGGTGTCCTGACGCACGCCGTCGATGCCGGCATATTCCGTCCACCAGATACTCGTCTGTATCAGATAGTCCATCACGAGCGGATTGCGCTGGTTGAAGTCCGGCATTTCTCGGGTAAACCATCCGTCAGTGGCAATCTTCCTTTCGCTTTCCGTGGCGTGAGGGTCGATCAGCGTACCCAGTTTATAGTTCGTCTGCACATATTCGGAATTGTTGTTGAACCAGTCGGTTGCGGGAAGGTCGCGGAAGAGGAAGCATTCCGAGCCGCAATGGTTGAACACGAGGTCCATCACGTACTTTATGCCATGGTGATGGCAGTTCTCCACAAAATCGGCAAATTCCTGATTGGTGCCGAAGCGCGGGTCAATTTCATAATAGTTTGTGATGGCATATCCATGGTAACTGCCTCCGGGCATATCGTTCGTCAGGATGGGAGTGGTCCAGATAGCGGTAATGCCCAAATCCGACAGATAATCCAGTCGGCTGTCCAGTCCTGCCAGGTCGCCTCCATGACGCCCGAAAGGTTCATTGCGCGTGAGCAGACTATCCTTCAGCCCCATGCCATTGTCGTTGGAGGTATTGCCGTTGGCAAAGCGGTCGGGCATGAGCAGGTACACGACATCCGATGCATCAAAACTTCCCTGCCATTGCCTTGTACGTGGCAGGAGTTCATATTCCACCTTGCCCATCCTCTTGCCTTTCCGGTTGTTCAATACGATGTCGAACGTCTGCGGCTGGGCATCGCGCGTGTCTACATAAAGGATGAGATAATTGGGGTTATCCGTGCGTACCACCCGCTCCAGCCGGATATTCCCGGCATTGTCGAGTGTAGGCTCAAGTCCGCCTATCCCTTCGCCGTGGATAAGGATTTGCAGATGGGGGTCTTTCATGCCGGCCCACCAATGCAGCGGATGCACGTGCTCGATATTTACGCTTGGCTTGGCTATGGAAATCTGTGGAAGAGCAGCCGCAAAGAGCAGGCTGCCGAGCAGCAGACGAGAGGTGTTCTTCATTTGGGGTGGTCAGGGTGTAGGGTAAAAAAGGGTGAACAGAAAAGTGAGGGGGATGAAAATGTGAAGTCGGACGGAAACTGCCATGCGAACAGCAAGTCCTTTGTTTTCGGTTGCAAATTTACAAACTATTTCTTTCCTACCACTATATATATAGTAAAAATCAAAGGGAAAGAATCTGCAAAACGTTAATTATCAATGTTTTGCATTTTGGATTTTATAAATATTTCCACAATCTTCCAGCCCGTCATCCCTTCTCCTTCACGTCGAGTACCATGTATTCAGCAAGGGGGTTTGGCATAAAAAGAACGAACTTTCTTGATTTTACCCTACCACACCCGTCCTCATCCGGCAAAAGTTTGTAAATTTGCAGTTCTAAAGTTTTAGAATCACTCATGCACATCCCCATCGCAACGGAAAGAATATGGAATCACAAAATCAGGAAACTTCAGAGACAGGCCTGAAGGAGCGTACGGCACGCGGACTCTTCTGGTCGGTATTCGGCAATGGTGCCCAACAGGTGGTGACGATGCTCGTGGGCATAGCCCTCGCCCGCATCCTTCGTGTGGAGGACTATGGTCTTGTGGCACTTCTGACGGTGTTCAGCATTATTGCCGGCAATCTTCAGGAAAGCGGCTTTACCTCTGCCCTTGCCGTTCGGCGCGAGGTCGACGAGCGGCATTTTAATGCTGTTTTCTGGTTTTCCGTGGGAATAAGTGCCCTGCTCTATGTTCTCCTGTTTTTTGCAGCCCCCTCCATAGCCCGCTTTAATCATGCCCCGGAGCTGACGCTTCTTGCCCGTGTGGTGTTTCTGGGATTTTTCATCTCCTCGTTCGGTACGGCACATGCCGCCTGGCTGTTCCGCCACCTGATGGTGCGCGAAAAGACCTCATCGCAGGTATCGGCATCTCTCCTGTCTGGTATTGTGGGACTTTCCGCTGCCCTGGCAGGATGGGGATGCTGGGCATTGGTGGCAATGGATCTCACCTACAAGCTTACCTACACCACCATGATTTGGCACTATTGTCCGTGGCGTCCTGCTCTACAGCTGAACCTCCGGCCTGCCTTCGGAATGCTGGGATTCGGTAGCCGCATACTCCTGACCAATATCCTCAACACCCTCAACAATCAGTTGTTGCAGAGCGTATTGGGACATTTTTTTCCGATTCTGCAGGTGGGCTACTATTCCCAGGCCAACAAGTGGACCCTCCTTTCCTCAGGATTGCTCACCGGCATGACTTCTTCTGTGGCACAACCCGTACTTGCCACTGTGGGGGATGATGCCGGTCGCCAGACCCGCGTGTTCCGCAAGATGCTTCGCTTTTCTGCCTTTATCTCCTTTCCTGCCATGTTCGGACTCGCCCTGATTGCCCCGGAGTTCATTCCCCTCACCATCGGCGAGAAGTGGATGCCTTGTGTGCCCTATCTTATGGTACTCTGTGCCGGCGGGGCCTTTGTGATGGTCAATGGCGTTTTCACCCATTTGATGATTTCCTGCGGGCGTTCGGGGATGTCCCTTTGTTCCACCGCTTTCTTCCTCCTGTCGCAAGGAGCACTCATTCTGGCATTTGCCGCCTTTGGCAATATGCTTCCGCTTCTGGCAGGCATTGCCATCCTCCAGCCCGTGTGGATGCTCATCTTTGCCATGCTGTGTCGCAGGCTGGTGCAGGTCAATTTGAGCAGTGTCGTTGCCGACATCGCTCCCTTCCTCCTTGCCGCAGCATTGATGGCCGGCATTTCCGGATGGGCGTGCCACGCGGTGTTTGCCTCCCCGTTTTTTCATGATGCTTTAGGCCGCATCCCCGTACTGCTGGCAAAGGTGCTTCTCTCCGCTGCCATCTATTGGGCAATCATGCAAGCCTTCCGTCCCGATGTGTATACCGAGGGCATCCTGTTTGTCCGTGAAAAACTGAGGAGAAGAAAATGATGCAAGGGCTCTGTAAAAGGCAGGTGTCTATGGATTCAGGCTGCCTTTTGCAAAGGTGTCTACGGTTTCAATGAATGAAAGAAAAAAGTGTCTGCTGAAATCCGGAAAAACAGTACAAGACATAGGATAAAATCCGGAAAAATAGCATGTCAACATACTGGGCAAAGTATGTTGACATACTTTGCCATTTATCTTTAGATACTTTGCCATTTATGTCAACATACTTTTT
>CAMGOT010000082.1 GCA_946060685.1 uncultured Bacteroidales bacterium | reverse complement strand
ACAGCCAAGGAGCAAGGCGAAGCCAAGCATAAGAACACTTCCTAAATGAATAAAATACTAATTTATAGAACATCCCTAAATAATACTTGGAAAATGAAAATCCCTGTCATTGCCGTATGCGCACTGTGCATTCTGTCGGTCGTTCTGACTTCGTGCGGAAAAAAAGAAGCCGCGGCTCCTACGGCCATCAGCGTCAGTGTGGAGAATGCCACTCCCACCGATGCCTGTTTTGAACAGCATTATACGGGTGTGGTGGAAGCCAATACCTCCACTCCCGTGAGTTTTATGGGCAGCGGAACCTTGCAGCGCGTTTGTGTGGAAGAAGGTCAGGCTGTCGGGAAAGGGCAGTTGATAGCAGAAATGGACATGACGCAGTGCAAGAGCATGTTGGCAGCGGCAGAGGCACAATATTCGCAGGCCGAAGATGCCCTGCGGCGTCTGCGGCAGGTGTATGATGCCGGTTCGCTCCCCGAAGTGAAATGGGTGGAAGTGCAGAGTCAGGCGGCGCAAGCCAAGAGCCAGCTGGACATTGCCCGCAAGGCATTGGACGATTGCCGCATCTATGCCCCCGTGTCGGGGGTGGTGGGGAGTGTATACTTCCATCCAGGCTCCGTAGTGCTGACCTCCGAGCCCATCGTCAGCATCCTCGACATCAGCACGGTGAAGGTGCGTGTCAGCGTGCCGGAGCGCGAGATTGCCGCCCTGCAGCCCAACACCCCGACCAGCATCTATGTGGAAGCCGTGGGGAAGCGCATCGGGGGCGGGTGTATCGAAAAGGGGGCCCAGGCCGATGCCGTCAGCCGTACCTACGACATTCGCATACAGCTTCCGAACCATGACAGGCAACTTCTGCCAGGCATGATAGCCGACGTAGGCATGAAGCATCCTGCCCCGACAGCGGCGGCACCCGCCATCACGCTTCCTATACGCTGCGTACAACAGAATACTCACGGCGGGAATTTCGTGTGGATAGTGGAAGGACAGAAGGCCAGGGCGCGGGATGTCGTGACGGGCAAGACGTTCGGGAACCGTATCGTCGTTGCCGGGGGATTGAAAGAGGGTGAGAAAGTGATTGTGGAAGGCTGGCAGAAGGTGGGCGAGGGAACGGCAGTAAAAATCAATTAGAGAATCATCATGATGAAGACAATGAATTGGGCAGCATGGCCGCTCAAGAATTTCAGGATTACAACCCTCCTCGTCGCCCTCCTGACGGGTTTCGGCATCTTTGGCATGTACAAAATGCCGAAGGATGAGTTCCCGCCCTTCGTCATCCGCCAGGGACTGGTGGTGGCCGTCTGTCCCGGGGCGACGAGCGAGGAGATAGAGGCACAGATTGCCCGACCGCTGGAGCGGTATCTCTTTACATTCAAAGAGGTGAAGCGCAGCAAGACCACCACCACCTCTACGCAAGGCATGTGCATCGTGATGGTAGCACTCAACGATGAGGTGGACAATAAGGATGAGGTGTGGTCGAAGATAAAGCACGGCCTGAACAGTTTCAAGCAGCAGTTGCCCTCGAATGTGGCAGCCCTGGCTGCCAACGATAATTTTGGCGACACCAGCGCCCTGCTCATTGCCATCGAAAGCAGCCAGAGGTCGTACAGGGAGCTGCTGCAATACAGCGACGACATTGCCGACCGTCTGCGGCGCATAAAGAGCGTGAGCAATGTGCAGCAGGTGGCTGTCAGGCAAGAGCAGATTTCGCTCTATGTGGATCGCGACCGCCTCTCGGCCTATGGCATCGGCCCGGCCACGATAGCCCAGACGCTCATGGCTCAGGGTTTCACCACGATGAGCGGTAACATCAGTACTGCCACGCAGAATCTGGATTTCCATATCGCACCCTCGCTGCAGAGCGAGCGCGAAATAGCCGAACAGATCATCTATGCCGATGCTTCCGGACGCTGCGTGCGCATAAAGGACATCGCACGGGTGGTGAGGGAATACGACCTCTCGGACGGCTATGTGGAGCAGAACGGCAACCGCTGCGTGCTCCTCAGCCTGGAGATGACGGAGGGCAACAATATCGTGGAGTACGGGAAGGAGGTCGATGCCGCCCTGGAAGCATACAGCAAAAGCAGCCTGCCGACCGACATCAAGATGACGCGCATCACCGACCTTCCGCAGGTGGTAGGCGATTCCGTAAAGGATTTCCTCATCAATCTCCTGGAATCGATGCTCATCATTTTCGCCGTCATGCTCGTGCTCTTCCCCTGGCGTTCAGCCGTGGTGACGGCCGCCACGGTGCCCCTCAGCACCTTCATCAGCGTGGGCATCATGTATGCTTTCGGCATACCGCTTAATATCATATCCCTGGCATGCCTGATTGTGGTGCTGGGAATGATTGTCGACAATTCCATCGTCGTCGTCGACGGCTATCTGGAATATCTGGGGAAAGGCATGGGACGCAATGAAGCGGCACTGGAGAGCGTGCGGCAATATTTCTTCCCCATGCTCCTGGCCACGCTGTGCATTTGTGCCATCTTTTATCCCATCGTCCTCACCATGACGGGCGATGCCGGCGACGTGGTGGGGATTTTCCCCGTCTGCATCACGATCAATCTCATGGTGAGTCTTGCCCTTGCCGTATGTGTCATGCCGGCTCTTGAGGCGGGTGTGATCAAAAAGGCCTTTGGCCGCCGTAAGGCAAACGGGAAGAAGGACCTGACGGAGTATGTACAGGCACTCTACGACCGCGTGCTGGCATGGAATTTCCGCCATCCACGGCTGACCATCGGAGGGGCATTGCTGCTCGTGGCCATGGGGGGAATGATATTTCCGCAGCTGAAAATGCGACAGTTTCCGTATGCCGACCGCAATCAGTTTGCCGTGGAAATCTATCTCCCCGAAGGCTCCGGACTGGCCGACACGAAGACCATTGCCGATAGTATGCGGCAGGTACTGCTGCAGGACGACCGCGTCACGGGGGTCACCTCCTTCATAGCCTGCTCCTCACCGCGATTTCACGTGGCTTATGCTCCCAAGAAAGGAGGGAAGAACTTTGCACAACTGATCGTCAACACCCCCGACACGCGGACCACCAACCAGGTGATTGACGAATATATGCTGAACTACAGCAACCGCTGGCCCAACGCCTACGTGAAATTCCAGCAGATGGACTTTCTAGATGTCCCCACCTATGAGTACCGCTTCTATGGGGAGAACCTCGATTCTATCCGTGCGGCAGCGGAGCAGCTGATGGCTGAGATGCGCACTATACCGGAACTGGAATGGGTGCATACGGACTATGACCTGCCCCATCCTATGGCAGAGGTGAGGCTCGATGCCGTGCGTGCGGCACAGTTGGGCTTCAACCGTACGACGGCAGCCCTGCAGATGGCGATGAATGCCGGCGATGTGCAGGTGGGCAGCATCTGGGAGAGTGTGAACGGCGTGGGGCAGAAAGGCGAAAGGGGCGTGCCGCTCTCCTATGAGCTTCCCGTCGTCCTGCGCAGCGAGCCCGACCGCGCACTGAAGGATTTCGATGACGTGCAGGACCTTCATCTCGTGCCTCCAGCGGCTATGGCAAACTCTGCCGTGGGACGGACGGGCAGCGTGCCCCTCCGACAGGTGGCAGAGGTGGAACCCGTATGGACGGAGACCAATATCGTACACCGCAACGGCGAGCGTTGCATCAGCGTTTTGGCCGAGGGAAAGCGCGGCACGCTGGCATTGCCCATACAAAACCGCATCGTTGAATATGTGGGCCAGATGACGCTGCCGCAGGGCGTGCGTGCGGAGATTGGCGGCGAGACGGAGAAGAACAATGAGATGCTGCCACAGATTGCCTCGGGACTGAGCCTCTCCATGGTGGTGATATTCTTCTTCCTGCTCTTCAACTTCAAGCGTTTCGACATCACCTTCCTCTCCATTGCTGCCATCGGGCTTTCATTGCCCGGAGCCATGCTGGGGCTGTGGGTGGCCGACCGTGTGCTGGGACTAACCTCGCTCTTCGGTTTTATCACACTGATGGGAATCATCATGCGCAATGAAATCCTCATCTTTGAGCATGCCGACCAGAAAATGGCCGACGGTCTCTCTGCCCGCGATGCCGCCTTCGATGCCGGCCGCCGCCGCATGGTGCCCATCTTCCTCACCACTGCCACGACTGCCGTGGGCGTCATCCCGATGATCATCGGGCAGAGCAGTTTCTGGATGCCTGTGGGAATCACTATCTTTGCCGGAGGTATCGGAACGCTGCTGCTCGTCGTCACCGTCCTGCCTGTCGTATATTGGAAGATATACGAAGGGAAGCGCAGGCCGCAGGAGGTACAGGATGCCCCCATTGCCGCCAATCATTAAAAGAACAACGAAGA
Source organism: uncultured Bacteroidales bacterium (assembly GCA_946060685.1). Lineage (GTDB taxonomy): Bacteria > Bacteroidota > Bacteroidia > Bacteroidales > Bacteroidaceae > Alloprevotella. The sequence goes on along the minus strand of CAMGOT010000082.1, from coordinate 6,098 downwards.
CAAAGTGATTTTATATATTATTTTATAGCCCCCCTATAGAACTTATGCGACAATTTCTCTTCATCCTATATCTTGCTGCAGGTCTTGCGGCAACCGCTGCTCCCGAGCATCTCTACAGCCTGGAGGAATGCTGCAAGCATGCCGTCGGCAACAACCGCAGTCTTGCCAATGCCCGTACGGATGTGGCACTGGCGGCTGAGGATGAGGCCGTGGCATTCACCAGATTCTTTCCCTCCATCAGTCTCGGAGCCACGGGTTTTATGGCCGCCAAGGACCTGATGCGCACGGAGATGAATCTCAGTGGGGCAGCGCAGGCCTATGGTCCGGCATTACAGCAGTTGGGACTCATGATTCCCGAACGTCTGGAGGTGTCGATGATGAACAAGGGCGTGGCGGCAGATGCCATGGCCACACAGCCCCTCTATGCCGGCGGCCAAATCCTGACGGGCCGCAAGCTGGCGGCACTACAGAGCGAGGTGCAGCGCCTCAGGCTGCAGATGTCGGAGCGCGACCTCAGGCAAAGTGTCGCGGAGTATTTCTGGCAGATATGTGCCCTCAGATCCAATGCCGCCACTGTCGACACCGTGCTCCGGCAACTGGAAGGCGTGCATCGCTATACCGACGATTATGTACGGGCAGGGATGACGCATCGTAATGCCCTCTTGCAGATAGAGCTGAAGCAGCAGGAGATGGAGTCGCAGCGGCTGCAGTTGGCAAACGCAGATGCCCTGCTGCGACTGGTCCTGGCACAGTTGTGCGGACTGGAACCGTCGACATTTGATGTCGGCATGGAAAACATTGCCCCCGAGGATTGTCCGCGGCCTCAGACGCTCTTCGTCGCTCCGGCTGATGCCGTGGAAACCCGCGTGGAACTGGCACTGGCGGAGCGTAATGTCAGGGCCCAGGAGTTGCAGGAGCGGATGGAGCGCGGAAAACTCTTGCCGTCGCTTGCCGTCGGTGCGGCAGGAATGTTCCAGAATATGGAACTGGGCGGCGGTATGGAGAATATGAAGAATGCCAATCTCATTGGCTTCGCCACGCTGAGCGTTCCCGTCAGCGACTGGTGGGGCGGACGCCACAGCCTGCGGAAGGCACGACTGGAACGGAAGAAGGCCGAAAACTCCAGGATGGAGGCCCGCGAGCAACTGCAAACAGACATCCTTTCGGCATGGAACAGCCTGACGGAAGGCTATGCTCAAATCGAGGTGGCGGAGCGCAGCGTACACTCTGCCGACGAGAATCTGCGGCTCACCAACGATGAATACCGTGCCGGCACCATTCCCCTCACGGACTATCTTGATGCGGTCACGCTCTATACGCAGGCCCACAACCGCCTGACGGAGGCCGTAGCGGGCTATCAGACACGAAAGGCGGCGTATATGAGCAAAACACGGTAAAACATCATTCCTCACTCCTCATTCCTCATTGAAAAAAATGAATAATATCGACTACAATGCCACTACGCTCAAGCTGATGGGACTGGTGGAAGCCAACCCGCGCTTGAAGGAGTTGCTCTGCAAGGCTATTGCAAAGGGAAAGGCGGTCAACCCCGATGCTGCCACCAATCCTGTGCAGACGCTGGAACAATACTTTGACTTCGTGGACCGTTCGCAAAAGTCGATGCCATGGGACGTGATCTGCTGTCCCGGCCTGCCGACAGTGTTCGGAAGGATGTATCAGGCATTGTGCTACTGCTATTTTATCAACTGCATGCCGTTAGAAGAACTGGAAGGCGGAAGTTTGTTTACGAGTTCCCTACAGTATGTGGAGCCCTACCGCAGTTGGCTGACAGACTATTGCAAGTCATGGGGCACTTTCCTCTCTTCACCGGAATCCTGGAACAAGGAATATGAGAAACTCATGGAGCAACAGGAGGAACTGGGTATGACGAGGGGATGGTATGAAGACCCGTCAGCGTGGAAATCCTTCAACGACTTCTTTGCCCGTCATCTCAAGTCGCCCGACTGTCGGCCCGTGGCATTTCCCGACGATGATGGCATCGTTATATCGCCTGCCGACTGTATGCCGCAAGGGGCATGGGACATCGATGAAGAGTCGCGTATCGTCACCGACGAGAAGATTGCCGTAAAGTCGAGAGTGTTCAATTCGGTGAGAAATCTCATCACCCCCGAGTCTCCCTATTGTGATGCGTTCGCTGGCGGAGTGTTCTATCATGCTTTCCTCAATGCCAACGACTACCATCGCTATCATTTCCCCGTGGGAGGCATCGTCCGCGAACTGAGAATCATCCCCGGCGATGTCGCACTGGGGGGAGCAGTGACATGGGAGCCGGAGTTGCAGCAGTACGTGGTCGACTGCAATGTTCCAGGATGGCAGAGTATCGAGGCTCGTGGACTTGCCATCATCGAAACGGAGCGTCATGGTCTGGTGGCTGCCATGCCCATTGGCATGTCGCAGGTGTCATCGGTGAATTTCGAGGCTGAACTTAAAGTGGGCGACAGGGTAAAGAAGGGCGACTTGCTGGGGTACTTCCTGTTTGGCGGCTCGGACTTTGTCATTGTGTTCCAGCAGAAGGCTGCCTTTGAGCTTCTTGCCCCTAAGGAGGCCGACGGCGGCTATCAGCATATTTTTATGGGGGAGATGTTGGGGACGATGTCGGGGGAATTCGCGTTATAACCTTGACTTTAACCTAGACCTTAACTTTTGTCCTCGGTTGGCTTGTAATTAACGACAACAGGGACAACTTAGGACAATAGTTCTTGCCGTTTTTTACGGGAAACAAATAATCCAAGAAATTTTGACGAAAAATATATTCTATCTTAACTTTTTGGAACGCGAATTGCCGCGAATTGCCGTGAATTGCCGTGAATTATCGTAAAATTTATTTCCCTTAATTTACGGATAATTTGCGGAAATTCGCGTTCAATCCTATGTTTTAGGGGGGGGCAAGGGCAAGGTTTCATGTTTCAGGTCGAGGTTAAGGTCGAGGTTAAGGTTAAAGTCAAGTTGCCTTCGGGTGCAGGAGAAAGAGGCCTGCCATCGTCAGCATACCGTTGAGCATCAACAGCTCATAACCAAAATGATAGCCCCACCAGATGGGGGCATAATGGTCCATCAAGGCACAGAGAATGGGGGAAAGGAGGCAGACGACGGGGGTAAAGCGGTCGGCGACGGGGCGACGGCTGAGAAGCCCGAAGGCAAAGAGGCCGAGCAACGGACCATAGGTGTAGCCTGCCATCGTATAGATGACATCAATCGTATTGCCGCCCCGCAGCATTCTGAACACCATGATGGCGAGAACAAATGTCAGCACAACAGCTATATGCAGCCGACGGCGCAGACGGACATCGTCGGGGCGACGGAAGATGTCCACGCAGAGCGAGGTGGTGAGCGAGGCGATGGCAGAATCGGCACTGGAGAATGCTGCGGAAACAATGCCCAGAATGAAGGGAACGATGACAAGCGAACCCAGACTGCCGGTGGCTACCAGCGTAGGAAGGAGATCGTCGCCACGCTCGGGAACGGCTATCTGCTGCGAAGCACAGAAAAGATGCAGCAGAATGCCCAGTGCAAGAAAGAGGGCATTGACGGGCAGAAAAGCCATGCCATACAGGCACATGTCTTTTTGGGCATCATGCAATGTGGCACACGTCAGATTCTTCTGCATCATATCCTGATCCAGTCCTGTCATGACGATGACGATGAAGATTCCACTGAGAAACTGCCGCCAGAAGAACTGTGGCGAGGAGGCATCCCACACAAACACGCGGGCCATGGGATGATGTACCACGGCTTCCCATGCCTGCGGCAGGCTCATGCCCAGCTTCAGCACCACTGCCACGATAATGCCTGCCAATGCCAGGAGCAGGCAAAGGGTCTGCAAGGCATCCGTGCGCACGATGGCGGCAATGCCTGACTGGCGGGTGTAGAGCCAGATCATCAGCAGTACGGCAAGTACTACCACGGGGAAAGGGAGTCCGCAGGGCTGCCCTACGAAGGAGTCGATGACCACGCACACCACATAGAGCCGGGCGGCGGCACCCGTGAGTTTGCTGAGGAGGAAAAACAGGGCTCCCGTGCGATGCGTCTGCCATCCGAAACGCTGCCCCAGATAACCGTAGATGCTGGTCAGACGCAGACGGTAGTAGACGGGGAGAAGCACGAAGGCCACGATGAAATAGCCGACGATGAAGCCCAGGCACATCTGCAGATAGCTCATTCCCGTGGAGGCCACCCATCCCGGCACGGAAATGAGGGAAACGCCCGACAGGCTGGCACCTATCATGCCAAAAGCCACCATCAGCCAGGGAGCGCGACGGGCGGCACGGAAAAACACATCGTTGGCATCATCGCCGGCTCTTGCTCCTGCACGGCGGGCGGCCGCAAACAAAAGGAGGAAATACCCGCACAGCACGGCGAGCACAATCATTAGGGTACTCATAGGAAAGAATGGGGTGTTCTATAAATTAGCTTAAGGCGAAAATTTTAAAGCCCGCCTATCGTGCAACAGCTTTTTCTGCAGGAGCCTTCGCATCTGTAAATTAGCCTGGCTTTGCCTTGTATGCTATGATGGGGAGGGGGGGCAGACGATGCCCTCCCCCCCTTCTTTTTTGAACGTTTTTGTTAAGCCAGATGAGCAGAGGCAAACTTGTTTGAGCTCTGCCATGGCGAAAAAACGTCGGGTGAAACCCAACCTTTTTGACTGTGGGAACGGATAGAACCCACCAATAAAAATCCTTGCCCTACTTTTCTTTCGGCTGTACGGTTTCCGCCTGATGCGCAGCGGCCGCCAATGCGCGCTCCGCCATCTCCCGCGCCCGCTCCATGACTTTGCCATAGAGCGCGGCACGGCGGAAGAAAGTGTGCTTGCGGAGCATCTCCTGCCATGGGGCACAACTGTGCTGATAGGATGCCAGCTCGTTGCTCTTCTGCTGCTCGTGGACTGCAAGGCGCGTGATTTCCGACTCTCGTTCCCTGCGCAAGCGCGTACAGACGGCCTCCATGACAGGTCCCACCACATGCTCTGCAAGGTCGTGGCCCCGCATGAAGAGATAGGTGGTCTGGGGAGTGACTCCCAGGGCTGCCACACGCTCGCACAGCGGACGGAAGGTCTGGCGGCCTTCGGGAAACTGCCGCTGCAACTGGTTTACCCTGCGGTTGCAACGCTGCCGGAGGGCTGCCAGGGCTTTCTCGGGATGGTAAAGGTCAAAACGGTCGATGGAGACAGTATCGGAAAAATCACTGAGGGGAAAGCGGTTGTGCCGACCATAGGTGTATGCCCAGACGTTCCAAAGGAAAAGGCGATGGATCGTCATGCTGTACTGCTCCATGAAAGCCCCGAAATCAAAAATCTCGTGGTCGTTGAGCGTTGCCATCACGCACACCCGATGCAATGTGGGGGCATAGCACTGGAAGTTCTCGATGGCATAGACGCAGGTGTGGAGCACATAGGGCGAGGTGCATAGCATCTGGCTGACGGGGGTGGAGCCTTGTTCCAGATAGTCGTAGTCGGCATCCACACAGGCTATCATGTGGGGGCCGAGCCTGTTGCTCATAGCTATTTTCTTTCCCCGGCACAGGGAATTCCTGCTGGGGAGCATGACGTCGAAGCGCACCTTCCTGTGGGTGCCGCCGGCCATATCTTCCGTCACCTCGTCCAAGAGTTGCTTCCAGAAAAAGATGTCATCGTAGCTCTCCACATAAGCCACTATCCTGCATGGTGCCGAACGGCCTTCCAGCACATTGGCGGCTGCTATGTAGGAAGAATCGAGTTTTGAGGTTAATCCAGACATAGGCTTCTGTTGTTCTGTGTGTAAAGGGGAGGCTCAGGGGGGCGTTACATTTCCCCTCCCCCCCTAAAATGGCGTAGGACTAACGGGCTATCTCGCTTACCTCGGTAACGCAGTCGGCCCAACCATCCATAATGACGGCGGGGGAATGGGTGGTCAGGATAATCTGTACGCGAGGATTGAGCTGGCGAATCATGTCGATGAGCCGCTTCTGCCAGTCGAAATGCAGACTGACCTCGGGCTCGTCCATCAGCAGCACATAGGGCTGGAGATCTTCCGTGAGAACGGTGAGAAGGATGATGAGAATCTGCTTCTCTCCGCTCGACAGGACATAAGGCGTGATGGCCT
>CAMGOT010000081.1 GCA_946060685.1 uncultured Bacteroidales bacterium | reverse complement strand
AGCAAGGCGAAGCCAAGCAGACACCCCTTGAAAAAAAAGATTATATACTAATTTAACGTGAGTTCGATGAATTGCGTTTGAGACAATCTATGTGAGATAACGGCATTATATTTACTGCGTGATTGATGTATGTCAACTTCACAGCCGATAAGGTTAATAACCTTGCAGCCGTAAGGTTAATAACCCTACAGCCGTAAGGTTATTAACCTTATCGGCGATACTGTTGTATAGGTTTGTCTTTCCATTCAGTACAAATTCATCGAACTCACATTAATTTATAGAACACCCCTCAAATAAATATCACACAGGCTGAACCTTGCGGGCAGGACAGGCCTCTTACAAGCCATTCAAACAGGCTGTTTTTCCCGTTTCTTCGTGTGCCATGACACAGGAAACAAGGGCTGAGACACGTCCGAAAGACAGGATTCTTCTTCGCGCGTGCGCGTATAACGCGCGTACAATATTAGTATATGGAGTAGCGCGTACCGCTCTTCTGCAGCACCTTGACGAGGATGAGGCTCTACCCGCTGTGATTGTGGGACAAGCCTGGGCCCTGCGAAGCGGAAGGGCATGAAAATCCCCCTTGCAGGCACGGCTTGCAAGGGGGAACTTTCATTTTTTCCTGGTAGTAGCGGCAGATGATGGGAACAGCGACACTGACCTGTAAGGGATGTACAAATCCAAAAGATGTACAAATTCATTGCCACCTCTCAATCCCAATGCTCTATCCTTACTCTTCTTCTCGACCGTTTCAGCGAGTCGGGCAAGCTTCTCCTTGCAGCTCGCGTGCGTCGCGTGGAATCTTTCAGAAGTCCGCTGAGATCCATCCCCCGCTCATTGATGATTTGCCTGACAAAGGGATGCGCGAGGAAAGCCGGTGTGGCATTGCTGACGATGTCGAGCACCATCTCATCGGAAGTATCGTGCGGCTCGCTGTTGAACATCCTGATAAAATAGCCGGGACCAAGGGGATTGTCGTAGTTGGCCTTTACGAACTCCACCTCCAGTTTCTGCATTTTTTTCACGATGTCGCGTCGCAGAGGGTCAATGCTGATGATGATGTCCTCCGCACTCTTTCCCTCATAAATCATGTATCTTGCACGGCGGTCCAAATCCCACAGGTCGTTTTCCAGCCGTGTGTGTTTGGTCAGGAAATCGTTGAGACGGTCGTTCAGTGGTCCTCCACTGACCGTTTGCAGCACATTGTCCATCTGGACGAAGAGGTTGCCGTTTTCTATGACAACGGGCATCATGGGGTAGCTTCCCATATAAAGTTCCACCATAGCCACACTGTCGACGGCACCGCTGAAATTGAAACAGCCGTGTATCACCTCACAAGAGTCAAGACATACGTTGCGCGTCTCGCCATCGGTGGTCAGTCGCAGGTAGAGTTTTTGCCCGTCAAGCCCGGAAATGGACGACGAGCCGTCAATCTTATACTCAGAACTGCAGGAGCAACAAGTGATGATTCCCATGATTGTGGTCAGGAATCTGAAGAAATGACGCATAGCAAATATGGTTTTACGACTGCAAATATACGAAATACAGAAAATAACGCCAAACTTGAAAGCATCAAGTTTGGCGAAAATAACTTTTTTTAATGTTCTCAGCCTGTGGATGTTACGTATTTTTTGTTTTCTTTGCGTTGTCGCTGTCAATTGCGTTGTCATCAGCCATTCCGCTGCCGGCCGTTCCGGTGTCAGATTCAAGGGCCGTTGTCAGTTCTGCAAAGCTCTCCTGGTGCTTCTGCTGCTGCTCCCATTTCTCGCGTGCCATATCCTGCATGTTCACCGCCTCATCGCTCTCGTCCACGATTTCCACGCCAAGCATCGTCTCTATCACATCCTCCATCGTGACGATGCCGCGCATGGAGCCGTATTCATCAATGATGACGGAGATGTGCTCCTTCGTGGCGAGCATCTTCTCCCAGATAGCGCTCACGCTCACGGATTCCTGGAAAGTGAGGATGGGGCGCATGAGCTCGCCCAGTTTCAGCTTGAACTTGTCGTCAGAGAGGTTGTCGAGCACCTCCGAACGCAGCACGTAGCCTTTGATGTATTCCTCGTCGGCATCGTAGACGGGTATGCGGCTGTAAGAGTGGAACTCCTCGTCGTCGGCCTCATAGAATTCGCGGAGGGTCATGGTCTCGATAGCGGAAGCCACCACCGTCGAGGGTGTCATGATATCCTCGGCATGCAGTTCGTCGAGCTTGAGGAACGACTGTATGATTTTCCTCTCCTTGGCCTTGAACACACCTTCCTCCACGCCTACGCTTACCATAGCACTGACTTCCTCCCGGCTGACCGCCAGCGGAGCCCTCCCGGAGCCGATGATGGAAGTGATACGCTCGGAAATCCATACCATGGGGAAGGTGATGACGATGAGCACACGGATGATGCGGGTGGCTCCCAGTGCCAAATTGCGCCAATAGGTGGAGCCGATGGTTTTGGGGATGATTTCCGAGAAAATCAGGATGCCGATGGTCAGCCCCGCCGACACATAGCCCACGATGTAATTGCCGAATACCTGTGCCGCCTGGGCTCCCACGGCCGCTGCCCCCATCGTATTGGCTATAGTATTGAGCGACAGGATGGCAGCTATCGGGCGGTCAATGTCCGCCTTATAGCGTTTCAGTACCGCAGCGATGTGGTGCCCTTCCTCTTCCTTCTGTGCGGCAAAGGATACTGTGGTGCTCAGCAGCACAGCCTCAAGCACGCTACACATACAGGAAACGGACAGACAGGCAATGATGTAGAATAGGAGTAATCCCATGATAAGGTGTTTCTTTTGGAATGCCTACTTTGAAAAAAGTGATTTGACGTACAGCGTATGAAGCACGTACTTTGGCAAAGATAGGCATTTTTTCACTCACATCCCTTAATATTATTTGAAAAACACTAACTTTGCACTGGAGAACGACAGGAATTAACGCCTATGGCATACAATTTCAGGGTATTAGGGCATCAATCGGACTATGGTGCCGACGGAGCGGAATCCCTGTGGCAGCCGTCGGCCTGCCCTTCCTGAATTCGCCATGTTGCTCCGCCCCTCCCCGGCCTTCGTTGTCCTCTTTCGGGGCAAAGGATATTCGGCTCCATTTATCCCCCATATTCAATTTTGTATCTACAAATATCCGATTTCCAGTAGTCTCAGGACGAACAGTTGGCGGACAATCAGCCCGCCCCCCTCAGGACTCGATTTTATCGCCGACGAAAGCAGAATCCCGACCATAGTATTTCCCGAGGCATTTCTGCCTCATCACTTTCTTTTATCCATCTTTTATTTTTTCTCACATTTTTCTCATCACATCATTATGAAGTGTAAAAACTCAGGAACAAGGCATCCCGTCTTCGTCTTCCGCCATTTTGCAGGCAAACGCTGGTCGCTGTTTGCCGCGATGGGGCGCGAGGTGAAGATTGGTGTCCTGTCAGTCGCCACCCTCACCGTGGCCACTGCTGCCTGGGCCTCCTCCGTTCGGCATGGCGGTCTTGTCAGCGTGGCAGGCGAGGCAACATCGTCCGACAGCACCTCCCTTGCGGATGATGCCCTGGCATTGGGTGAGGCATCTGTCATCGCACAGCATGCTCCATTGCCCGCAGCAGTAGCTGCACGTCAAGTGATGACCTTCACCCGCAGTGATATTGCGGCGGCGGGAGCCCGAAGCATCAACGACATTGTAAAACTTTGTGCCGCCGTAGATGTCCGGCAACGCGGTCCTCACGGTGTGCAGACTGACATCAGCGTAGGCGGAGGAACCTTCGATCAGGTCACCGTCCTCCTCAACGGCATCAACATCACATCGCCCCACACGGGGCATCTCACCGCCGACTTCCCTCTTTCTGCCGATGATATCGAACGGGTGGAGATGCTCGAAGGCGCGGCAGCACGCAGTCATGGCACTACAGCATTCACGGGAGTCATCAACATCGTCACGCGGCAGGAGCACAAGGGTGCCCAGGTAAGGGCTGCAGGCGGAATGTATGGCTATGCCGATGCAGGCATGCGATTGTCGGGGACGGCAGGGCGTGCCAGCGGACACCTCAGCGGAGGCTATACCCGTAGCGACGGGGCTACGGACAACAGCGCGTTCCAGTCGGCCAGGATTTTTGGACAGGGAAGCATCACCACGCGCAGCGGCGCGGTCATCGACGCGCAATTAGGATATTCTTTCAAACCTTTTGAGGCCAACACCTTCTATGGCAGTGCCAGTCAGGACCAGTGGGAGAGCAACGAACGCTGGATGGGTGCCGTGCGCCTGTCGACTTCCGCAGGCGGTCTCCACGTGGCGCCGTCAGTCAGTTGGAACCGCTGGTACGACCACTATCAATGGCATAAGGACAGTCCTGCCGGGGAGAACTTCCACCAGGTGGACACCTACTCGCTGGGCGTCGACAATTGGGTGGAATGGCAGGCAGGACGCACAGCTTTCGGTGCCGAGATGCGCCATGAGGGCATTCTCTCCACAAAATTGGGCGAACCCCTTGAGGAATCTGCATGGGAGCCTGTGGGCGGAATCTCCGACTGCACAGGAGGCACCGGCGAAGATGCCCACACCGCACGCTTCTATCAATATGCTGCAGAGCGTACCAACTATTCTGCCTATTTGGAGCACAACGTCATCCTGGGGCAATGGACCTTCTCGGCAGGCGTGCTGGCGAATCTGAACACCGCGCTCGACTCCCATTGGCGTTTCTACCCCGGAGTGGATGCGGCATGGCATGGCCATTCGGGATGGGCGGTATATGCCTCCTGGAACATGGGCTTGCGCATGCCCACTTTCACCGACCTCTATTACAGCGGTACAGGCATCGAGGGTACACGCGACCTCAAGCCCGAGCGGACGAACGATGTCAGCCTCAAGGCGGCATATTCCGTCGGTGCCTTCTCTGCCGATGCCGGTGCTTTCTATAGCCACAAGACGGATATGATCGACTGGGTGGTCTATGCCGACGAGGCTGTGGATGCCGACGGTATGCCACTGCCTGCAGCCGACTGGACCTACCGTAGCGGCAACTACACCCTGGAGCACTATGGCGTACGCGTCAATGCTGCCTTTCATCCGCAGCGGTTATGGGGCGAACGTTTCCCCATCCGCAAGATAGCCGTGCAATATGCCTGGACCGACCAGGACATCAGCCGCTCACGTGCCATTGTAGCCAGCAAATATGCCATGGAGATAGTACGGCAGAAATGGGTCATCACTGCCGACGGCACCCTTTTCCGCCATGATGCTCCGCAGCAGGCACGGCATCGCGATTGGCGCTGCGGACGCATGGCTCTTGCCCTCTCCTACCGATGGAACGACCGTACGGGCAGCGGCAACGAGAGCTACGGCATCCTCAATGCGCGTCTGGCATGGGAGGGACAGCGGTTCAGCATATTCGCCGATGCCGACAATGTCCTCGGCACTTCCTATCGCGATTTCTCCTATATTCCCCAGCCTGGCTTCTGGCTGACGGCAGGAATCAGCCTGAAGTTCTGACCCGCCAGTCCTGCTGCGCCAAGCTGTCGGGATTCTTTGACAGAGGTGTCCCATAGATGGGCGAATGATGTGTACCGGCCTGGTCGCCAGGTGCCGCCACAAGCCAATCTGTCGGACACCCCTAAAAAATGTCCGAAAATGTCCTTTCAGGAAAATCCTTGGCCGATTGACAGCGGTGATTTCCAAAACATCCGCGGACATTTTAGAATCTTACGGCTGCAATTGCAAAACGTCGCGCGTGCAAAACGTCGCGCGGAAAAGTTTTTTTTTGGGGGGGGCGACGCTCCGAAAACCACTTTTCGTATACCCTGCTCAAGGGAAAGTTGTCACATGTTGTCCCTGTTGTCGTCTATATTATCCGCAGGATGCTGCGGACAAGAAGGGAAGCAAATGGTCCGGAAATTCTTGACGGGAAATATTTTGCTTCGAAATCTGCTTCCCTTGTCCTATCCGGGGCATGCAGCAATCTACGGGACATGACTACGGATGCGCATCGTCCCGATGCGCCTACTGAAATGCCGAAGCATTTCCCGTACAGATTCCTTTCCGGGCAATTGGCTTCCCCGTTTTCTCCGAAGTCCGAAAGTCAATGTCAAGGTTGAAAACCGGCCGACTTTCCCTACTCCACCCGGAAGGTGATGACCTCTTCGTTCCTGTTGTTTCTCATGCAAGGAATCTCATTGTCCAGCAGACCAATATCATAGGTGTCCAGCCCGTTTTCGGCGTATGGTGCATCAGTGGCGATGCAGAGTGTGGTGGCATCCGTCGCGGTCACTCGGTCGCCGGGGAAGAGCGTATGCAATTTTTCCATGGCTGCATGGCGGTAGCGCTCCAGCAAGGTGGCATCAGCGTCGAGCCGCAGCTTTTTGAATACAAGAATGTCGTTGCTCATAAAATTGTCGTTGTTCGCAAGCGTTGTTGTTCGTAATCGTCATTGTTCGTAATCGTCATTGTTCGTCGTCCTTCACAAGAAGAATCCTGGTGCAAAGATACGCGAAAAGGCTCACGGCTGCAATATAGCGAGGAGTTTTGCCCTGGGTGAGAGGAATAAAATACGGGGAAAATCATGTTTTTGTCCTTATTATTTTGCAAGTTGATGAACATTGCTTAAATTTGCAGACTGGTAAGCGGCATGCGCTGAGCCTGTTGCCAGGCTCCACAGTATGCTGCCATCCTCAGATTTACAAGCAATCACACATACGAACAACTCCTATGAAATCCATTCGTCTTGAAGTGGCAAAAGCCACAACTTTTCTTGCTGAGGGCGCACTTGAGGCTGTCAGCAGTCGTGTAGGCAGTGCACAGGCAGCACTTGAGGATGCCTCCTGCCCCGGCAATGATTTCCTGGGCTGGCTGCATCTCCCCAGCAGCATCACCCCAGAGTTCCTGGCCTCCATCAAGGAGTGTGCCGCAACGCTTCGTGCCCACTGCGATGTCATCGTCGTGGCCGGCATCGGAGGCAGTTATCTTGGTGCGCGTGCCGTCATCGAGGCTCTTGCCGGCCAGTTCGAATGGCTTACGAACGATGGCTCAAACCCCATCATCCTCTTCGCCGGCAACAACATCGGCGAGGATTATCTCTATGAGCTCTGCACCTATCTGAAAGGCCGCAAGTTCGGTGTCATCAATATTTCCAAGAGCGGCACCACCACGGAGACGGCACTGGCTTTCCGGCTCCTGAAGAAGCAGTGCGAGGAGGAGCGCGGAAAGGAAATGGCCCGCAAGGTCATTGTGGCTGTCACCGATGCCAAGCGCGGAGCAGCGCGCACCATGGCCGACCAAGAAGGATATGCCAGCTTTGTCATCCCCGACAATGTGGGCGGACGCTTCAGCGTGCTCACACCCGTCGGACTCCTCCCCATTGCCTGCGCAGGTTTCGACATTGAGGCACTGGTGCGCGGCGCACGCGATATGGAAGAGGCCAGCCAGACGGACGACAATATCGTCACTCAGTATGCCGCCCTCAGAAATGCCCTCTATGAGGCGGGCAAGAAGATAGAAATCCTCGTGAACTTCCAGCCGAAACTCCACTATATGAATGAGTGGTGGAAGCAGCTCTATGGCGAGAGCGAGGGTAAGGATGGCAAGGGCATCTTCCCCGCCGCCGTCGATTTCACCACCGATCTCCACTCCATGGGACAATGGATTCAGGAGGGTGAGCGTACCATCTTCGAGACCGTAGTGAGCGTAGAGAATCCCCGCCACCAACTCCTCTTCCCCCATGATGAGGAGAACCTCGACGGACTGAACTTCCTGGAAGGCAAGCGCGTGGACGAGGTGAACAAGATGGCAGAGCTCGGTACGCAGCTGGCCCACGTTGACGGTGGAGTGCCCAACGTCCGCATCGTCATGCCGGAACTCAATGAGTACTATCTCGGACAGCTGATCTATTTCTTTGAGCGTGCCTGCGGCGTAAGTGGCCTGCTTTTGGGAGTGAACCCCTTCAATCAGCCTGGTGTGGAGGCCTACAAGAAGAATATGTTCGCCCTTCTTGGAAAGCCCGGATACGAGGCCGAAAGCGAGGCTATCAAGAGTCGTCTTTGATCATGATTGGCGGGTTCTGTTCGTTCCCGCTGTCAAAAGGTTAGTATTTACGAGGGGAGCCCCCCTAAAATCACACACCGTCCGGGTTGCTGCCCGGACGGTTTTAGCATCTCCAGAACAACAGACCATGACCCATCTTCAGACCGCCATAGTGCGATATTGGCAAGAGCATCCTGAATTTGCCGAATATGCCCGGGCCGAAGGCCTTCATCCCGAAGACGGCATACTGCCCGTACGGGGCATCATGTTTGACATGGACGGCGTACTTTTCGATTCCATGCCCTATCACTCCAAATCGTGGGCACGGGTGTGCAATGAATATGGACTGCACATCACAGAGGAGGAAGTGTACATGAACGAAGGACGCACAGGATTCTCCACCATCAACTGGCTCACCGAACGTCAGTGGGGACGTGCCACCACACAAGAGGAGGTAGAGCATATCTATGCCCTCAAATGCAAGGCGTTCAATGCTTATCCCGAGGCTCCGAAAATGCCCGGTGCGGAAGAACTGCTGCGTCAGGTGAAGGCTTCCGGACGCATGATATGCGTGGTGACGGGCAGCGGACAAGCCAGTCTGCTCAACCGCCTTACGGGCAACTATCCCGGCTTCTTCACCGAGGAGCGCATTGTGTCATCGCGCGATGTCAAGCATGGCAAACCTCATCCCGAACCGTATATCATGGGGCTGGAGAAGATGGGACTGCAACCTTGGGAGGCGGTCATCGTGGAGAATGCACCCCTGGGCGTACGGGCTGGCGTAGCGGCAGGGGTATTCACGATCGCTGCCAATACGGGGCCGCTGGCAGACAAGGTGTTGGCCGAAGAAGGGGCCTCCATCGTTGTCCCATCCATGCTGGCTCTGGCAGAAGCATGGCAGGAATTGAGCCGTTGGTTCTCTTGCCAACCTTATCCTTGACCCTGACTTCAACCTTGACGGCTTGTCCTCGCATTTCCTCTCTACGCTCTCTTTTTTCCTCAACTTTCTGTCCTTACCCCCATGCTGTATCAGATTGCCCTTACACAAATCAGTCATCTCTCCCCGGAGACCATCCAGAAGATGATGGAGGATGGCATTGTCCCCCGGATGCTGATTGAACATCCCGAGGAAGCATTGTCGCAACAGGCGGAAAGTGTGCGCGTGCCATTGGTGAAGCAAATCCGCGAACAGCGAGACGAAGCGTTGGCGAAAGCGCAACGCGAGCTGGAATTTGCCAAGCAGAAGAGCGTGCGCATCCTTACGCCTGCCGATGCTGACTATCCTATGCGCCTTTCTGCATGTGTGGATGCCCCGAGTGTGCTCTACTACAGAGGCAATGCTGACTTGAATGCGCCCTGCGTGCTGGCAGTGGTGGGCACGCGTCGCGCCACCGACTATGGCATGCTGACGTGCAGGCGTATTGTGGCGGAATTGTCGCAACGTATTCCCCACTTGCTCATCGTCAGTGGCCTGGCCTACGGCATAGACGTGACGGCCCATCGGGCATCGTTGGCCAACGGGCTGCCCACGGTGGGAGTAGTGGCTCATGGAATCGACACGATATACCCTGCTGCCCACCGCAATGATGCTGCGGCAATGACGCGGAATGGGGGCGTCATCACGGAGTACGTCAGCGGAACACGGGCACACGCCATGAACTTCCTGCGACGCAATCGCATCATTGCCGGAATGGCCGATGCCACTCTCATCGTAGAGAGTGCTGCAAGAGGAGGGGCTTTGGCCACTGCACGTCTGGCAGACAGCTACGGACGCGCTGTAATGGCTGTTCCGGGAAGAACGACCGATAAGATGAGCGAGGGGTGCAATCACCTCATCTTCCGTCGTCTGGCATCCTGTGTCACTTCTGCCGACGACATCATCAACATCATGGAATGGCAACGCTTCACCACCGACAGCACCAAGACCACTGAGCCCGACCTTTTTGCACAGACTGACCGCCGCGAATGCCTGCCAAGAGAGCAGCGCTGCATCCTTGAGGTTCTGGAACAGTCGGACGGCATGAATCTCTTCGACCTCCAGAAAGCCACCGCACTGTTGGCGAAAGATCTGACAGCTGCCCTCATCACCCTGGAGATTGGCGGTATGGTGCAGAAGTTGCCCAGCGGGGCATACCATCTTTTGCCATAGGGGGCGCGCACTTATTGCAGAAACATACGGCAACAGGGACAGCGCGTACAACTTCTCCTGCAAACAGAATGTTGTACGGGTTGTCCCTGTTGCCGTCAATAAAGGTGGGTGATACAAATTCGCTTTGTCAGATTTGGGAGTGATTTTCGAGGCCTGATTGTAAGTAAAATAGGGAGCGTAGCGGACTACGTGACCCCTTTGACTTACAATCAGGGCCGAGGCAGCACCCAAAAGATGGCAGATGTTATAGAAAAAGGGGGCACCCCACACCATCTAAAGGGGTGTTCTATAAATTAGTAAATGATATTTTATTCAAGTGGTGTCTGCTTGGT
>CAMGOT010000080.1 GCA_946060685.1 uncultured Bacteroidales bacterium | reverse complement strand
TAAGTGGCATAATTAAATCTTAGTATAAACTAATTTTGAATACCTACTTAACACAACATTATATTAACGTGAGTTCGATGAATTTGTGATTACAGGGAAACCCATACATCTTTATCGCCAATAAGGTTAATAACCTTGAGGCTGCAAGATTAATAACCTTAAGGCTGCAAGGTTAATAACCTTGTCGGCAATGAAGTTGACATAGATCGACAGCACAGCAAAATATTGTACTGTTGTCTAAAAGAATCTTGTCTCATACGGAATTCATCAAACCCACGTTATTTTACATAAATCCGGCTAAAGTGCGTTGGCTATTTCCGTGCGCACCACACGCTTGGCGAGGAGCATTTGCAAAGCCTCTGGACGGTGCAGGTCGGTTCCGATGACATGGTACCAGGATTTCTTTACCAGCATCCGGGCTTTCTCCTGTGCCATCTCTCCATACATGCCGGAAAGCGAGGGAAGATTGAGTTGGAAGAGCACTCCCATGTCGTGAAGCTGCGTATAGTCGTTCTCGTCCATATAGACATAGCGCTCGGGATGAGCGAGTATAGGATAGTAGCCTGCGGAGAATATACTCTGGAGCATATTATGAAATCCCACGGGTGGATTGAAATAGGAGGTCTCCACAAGCAGGTGACGCTGCTCTATGCCGATGGGCAGCACATCGTGAGTTGCCAGACGCTGCACGAAAAGACCATCGAGCATATTCTCTGCCGCGAGATGGAGCGTGGCGTTTCCGTGCCATGCAGAAGAGAGTTCCTCAAAACGCTTGCGGAGAAGGGTGGTAGAATTGGGAATATCTTCCATGATGTGTGGGGTGAACCATACATCGCTGACCCCCAGGCGGTCGTACTCCTCCAATATGCTCAAGGCATCCTGAAACTCCTTCACGCCATCGTCGACACCAGGAAGAATATGGCAATGCCAGTCTGTGAAACCCTGGAAGAAGGCTGACTTACGATAGGTGGGTCGGGACCGAAAAATAGAAAACATAAGCGGGAATGATGGGGATAGGGATGATGATGACTTGGCAGGCATCTGAAAGGATTTTCAGCGGCCTGCCAAGTCAGTCGTTTAGTGAAGAGTGGGGGAGAGGGAAAAAATACAGTTAAAAATTATTTTTTGCTTTCACCGTTACCGTAATGATAACTGCTTCCATAGCCATAGTGATAGCCGTACTTGTAGCCGTACTTATAGCCATAACGACCGGCAGAGGTCTCGGTGGCGTTGAGCACAAGCGTCATGTTCTTGAAGCGATTCTTCTGATAAATATTGTTGAGCTCGGGAAGCATGGAGCGTTCGAGGAGTCCGGCACGCACGATGAAAATGGTGCGGTCGACAAGCCGTTCGATGATTTGCGTATCGGCTACCATGTCGATAGGCGGACAGTCGACGATGATGTAGTCGTATTCCGACCGCTTGCTCTCCACGAGAGTGGCCATTGACTGCTTCAGCAGCAATTCGGCAGGGTTGGGAGGAATGGTACCGACGGGGATGACGGTAAGTCCCTCGTACTGCTCGTTGGGATATATCACCTGATCCAGCGTAGCATGCCCTGAGAGGAAATCGCTCAGACCCTTATCAGGAGTTCCAAAATACTTCGATGTGGAAGCATGACGCAAATCACCGTCAATGAGCAGCACCTTGCTGCCCTTTATGGCGAGGCTGACGGCGAGGTTGGCTGCGATGAAACTCTTTCCGCTTCCAGGGTTGAAGGAGGTGATGGCTATGACATTCGTTTCCTTCGTCGTCATGAACTCCATATTCGTGCGGAGCACTCGGAATGCCTCGTTGATGATGTCGCGCGTGCCGGATTTGACCACAATTTGGCCCTTGACGGGAAGTCTCTTAGTGCCGTACCATTTGTTCTCCGTCTTGTACTCCAGCGGAATCTCGCCGAGCAATGGCATTCTGACATTCTCAAGATCCTTTCTTCCACGTATGGTGGTGCGCATGGTCTCACGCAGATAGAGGATGCCGATGGGAATGGCCATGCCAATGACCAGTCCGATGAGGAGCACCATATTCCGCTTGGGGGAGACAGGAATGGGGCTGCCATGAGGCGCGGTGACAATGCGGTTGTTGTAGGCGGTGAATGCCTGTGAGAGTTCGTTCTCCTCACGCTTCTGAAGGAGATAGATGTAAAGCGTCTCCTTTACTTTCTGCTGTCGGCCTACGGACTGAAGGTACTTTGCCTGATTAGGATTGGAGACAATCTGCGAAGTGGCACGCTGCTCCTCGCGCTCCATGCTCTTGATTTGGGCATCGATGGTGACGAAGTAATTGTCAATCGAGCTTACCATGTTCTCGCGCATCTGCACGAGTTTCATGTCATAGTCCTGGATGAGAGGGTTCTTCTCGCTGGAGTTTGCCACGAGTCCGTTGCGCTCCAGAAGAGTATTGTTGTACTCCATGATTTGCGACTCCAGTTGAGCGTCCACTCCGAGATTTGTGGGCAAGAGTTGGAATTTCTGCGAGTCGGTAAGATAGTTTCGCACGTGCTGAGCCATGGCGCGCTGGGTGCTGAGTTGCATCAACTGCTGGCTGGCATCCTGCGACTGGGAGAAATAATACTGCGACACAGCAGCCTCGTCGGGGAGGAGATTGGCACTACGGTAAGAAGAGATGTCGCTGTCGACATCGCCCAATTCGCGTTCGATGACGCCAAGACGGTCGGTGATGAAATTGGAGGTGGCCACCGTCATCTGGTTTTTGTCCTTGAGCCAGCTCTCGCGATAGACGGTGATGAGGGTCGATATGAAATCGTTGCCGCGTTCGGGGACGATATCGTCAAAGGTGATGTCGACGAGTGTGGCGTTCTTGTCGACAAGAGCGGCAGAAAGGCGCTGGCAAGCAGAAGAGGTGGCAGAATAGAGTGACTTGCGCGTGATATAGATTGGCTTGCCGACGTTGGCCCGGTATTCTTCAAATCCGCGGCATGGCACTACGGTGATGCGTCCGACAGGAGTAGATACGGGAAGGTTCACGCGTGTAGTGACGGACTTCTTGCCGGTGGTCTCCTCGTCATTGCGGAGGAATTCAGAGAGCACCACGGTGTTCTTGTCCTTGATTTCCAGTTTCATGCTTGCCCATTCGTTCTCGGGCAAGCCTTGGAAGATGACCTTTACAGGAAGAGTGCTGCCATAGAGCGTGACATCATGGAAAAGCCCTGACACTTGATAGTCGACATCGAGTGCCATGCGCTTGACGGTCTCCATCACGATATCGGGCGACTGGATGATTTTTATCTCATTATGGACATTCGACTCCATGTTCATGCCCAAGTCGGCAAACATGGTGGAAGCCTTACTGAATGATTTCGAATTCGTCTCGTCCTTCACAAGGATGGTGGCAGAACGCTGATACACGGGCACCGTGGAGAGCAAAACATAGATGGCTGCCGACATGCAGACAAGCAGCGAAAGGACGAACCACTGCCAATGGCTGAGACAGAGGAAAAAGAATTCTTTGACGGAAAATTCTTCTCCATTCTCCATCTGCTGCGCATTGGGCTGGATATTGGATGTTTCTGTTGCCATAAATTCGATTATAGTGGTATAGTGGGGATTGTTTGATTGTATCAAGGCTGTTCCTCATTTTTCTTGCGACCTCGGCTAAATTCCAATGTCGTGAAAATGAAAAACTCGCCTGAGCAGATGTTGCAAAAGTAGGATAAGGAAGGCCAAACGTCTGCTTATTTTGTCAGTGATATGATCATCGTGGCAATGGTGAGAGGAAGTGTCACTACAGAGGTCCAGAAGCCGATAGAATAGAGCGTGTTGCCATTGACGGTCGACTGCCGCTGACGCATCTGGTTGGGCTGGACATACACGATGTCGTTTTGCTTGAGATAGTAGACCGGGGATTTGAGGAGGTCATAGCCGGAATTGAGGTTTACGGTGTAGACCTTTTGCTCATTGCCTTCATTGCGCAGCACGGTGACATTCTCGCGGTTGCCGTTGATGGTGAGGTCGCCCGCCATGGAGATGGCCTCAAGAATCGTCACGGACGAACGGTCGATAGTCTGCAGTCCCGTCTTGGCCAACTCTCCAAGCATATAGATGTGAAGGTTCTCATACTCTACGATGACGACGGGATCCTTCAGCAGGTCGGATTCCTTCAACTTTTTCTTGATAATTTCAGCCACCTCCTCGCGAGTATAACCGCCCACCTTGACGGTTCCGAGCACGGGAAAATCAATGTTTCCCTCGCTGTCGACGGTATAGAAGCGCTTGATGCTCGAGGATGTGCGTGTGGTCTCCATGATGTTGAAAAGATCAGTAAGTTGTGGATCCTTGCTCTTCACATAGACGGAAATCTTGTCGTCATACTGGAGCGTGATTTTCTTCGGATTCAGAATGGAATTGGAAGCACCGTCTTCAAAGTCCTGGACGTAAACGATATTATCCACAGAACATGCAACAAAAATCATTTCTGCAAGAAAAATGAGCGGAAGGAATAGTTTTCCAAAGAATGTGTGTTTCATTTTTTTGCTGTAGTTTTTTTTAGTCCGTAACTTCTGCCAATAGCCTTCGCGCCTAATGCTTAATCCCCCTTTTCTGTATTTGAAATGCAGCGAATTGAAATGCAGCGAAGAGCAACCGGATTCATCACAGAGTTCCGATTAATAATAATTTTGAATAAATTCTTTCTGTTTTTCGAGTGTTATTCCCCGTAAATTCTCACAATACACAGAAAGCCGTCTTGCAAGATGCCAAAGAGGCCAATTGTGTGTCTGGATTTTTGTGAAAACGGATGAACCGGTGGTAATGCCAGCCTGATCAGCACCTTAGCGAAAAATCTCAGACCATATTCTGCACATAGCAGTTGCGCACAGAATTTAACGCAGCAAATTTACAGATAATTAGTGAAATAAAACTGAAATATCCCATCTGCATCATATATTTTTCAGCAAAACACTTGTTTTTGCAATCTATGGCAACAGACAGGGGGGGATAACTCTGCCGGAAATGTGGGTGGCATGCAGCTTGAGCGAGGGCGTTCAATTCTCTGATACCGTCTCCTCGTATTCCTCCTCTTCTTCCAGAAGTTCTTCGTCCTCAGGGTCGGCAGGCGTCACGCCAAACTCCTTTCCTTCCAAACCATCGGCATAACCTTGGGCATAACCTCTCCTATAGGCCTCGGCATAATTGCGGCGTTGTGAAGCCTTGGGAAACTGTGACGACTCATCGTAGGATGCCCTTTCCTGCCCTGCCACACCATCGGTGATACCGGCATAATAGCCGTCCTCATAGCCGGCATCGGAAGGCACGCGAAGGTCCATGGTCATGGAGTCGGGTTCGGCAGGGTAGCCGGCAGTAGGGGTCACGGGCTGTGTCTCTGGGGTGGCTGTAGTGTCAGGATGCACGATATGGCGGAGAGAATCGCGGGCTGCAATTCCCTCGGGGGTAAGGGGGACATCCGAAGAACGCTTCAGGTAGATTACCGTGCAGACCGACAGGACAAGGATAACTACAAACGTCACTGCACGGATAAGCGTAGTGGATTCGGAAGATGGTTTCTGGTTTGACATAAAGAAATTTTTATGTAGGCTGTTTTTGTGTAGAGAACTTTTCTGTGGAGTGTCTATACCATGGCAGATGCCGGGCTGGCGGTTCCGCGGCAGCATCCTTATCTTCGCTTCCTTCCGGCATCTATGCGCAGGAAGATGAAAAGCAGGAAGGTGAAGCCCCACAGTGACGAACCGCCATAGGAGAAGAATGGCAGCGGAATGCCAATCACGGGGGCAAGCCCCGTGACCATACCGATATTGATGAATACGTGGAACAGCAGGATGCTCAGCACACAATATCCGAAGACACGTCCGAATACCGTGACTTGCTGCTCGGCCAGATAGAGCAGACGAAGAATGAGAGCCAGGAAAAGGAGGAGCACAAAGGTGGCACCGACGAAACCCTCCTCCTCGCCCACCGTGCAGAAGATGAAATCAGTATCCTGCTCCGGAACGTAGTCCAGTTTGGTCTGTGTGCCATTCATGAATCCCTTTCCCATCAGTCCGCCTGATCCGATGGCAATTTTCGACTGGTTGACATTATAGGCGGCATCACGGTCCTCCTCAATGCCCAAAAGCACGCAGATTCTTGTACGCTGATAGTCCTTCAGCAGACTGTTGAGCGTGAAATCAGAGAGATAGAGAAAGCCGATACTGCCAATGGAGAAGATGAAAATGAGAAACCACTGCGAGAGGCGCTGGCCTGCCCACATCCATCCCAAATAAGCAGCAATGAAGGCATTGAGTCCGAGTATGGCCCATGACAAGTCGAAAGGTACAAATATGGCAGAGACCGACCATGCCAGCACATTCACTGCAATGCCGAGTACTGTCAGCCGGCGCACGTGCTCTGGCTGGCGGGGCAAGTAAATCCTGACCATTGCCACCACGAAAATCCAGATGATATTGAGTACGGCGAACTCTCCCACATCGCCTGTAGTGCCTGGAAGCGGCGTGAGACTATAGCCAATGCCTACTACGAAATAAACCACTGCTGCCACGGCACAGAAAAGGATGCAGCCCGGCATACCCTCGCGATAGAACATCAGGCTGAAGGAGCAATAGACGAGGGCCGACCCCGTCTCCTTCTGCATGATAATCAGCACTAAAGGAATGAGGACAATGATGGCGGCACGGATAAGGTTCTGGCGCTTGTTGAGCGTAAAGCCGTACTGGTTGATGAGTTTTGCCAATGCCAATGCCGTGGCACACTTTGCAAATTCTGCGGGCTGCAGACTGACGGGGCCCAGAGGAATCCACGAACGCGATCCTTTGACATCGTTGGCGATGAATGGCGTGATGAACAGGATGACGACCATCACCCAATAGAAGAGGTCGGCAAGAATCTCATAGTAGCGGTCCTCGATCATCATGATGACGGCACCAAGCCCGATAGAGCATGCAATCCACACCAGTTGTTTGCCCGTGCGCGACTGCCAGGAAAGGAAGTCGACATCGCCGATGTCGTGGCTTGCACCGCATACGCTGACCCATCCGCAGAAGAGCAGGACAAAATAGAGCAGCAACACCCAGATGTCGATGCGAAATATGGGATTGATGGAGTTTTCGCGCATACTGCTATTAAAAATAGGGGGGGAGACTAATTATAGGTGGGTTGACTTTCGTATTCCACCTCTAAAGATAGTTGAGAGATTTTTCTGCTGCATGATGCTGCATTCGGCAGGGGGAATCCCTGATTACCGTGCCCGAGTGCCATAGTTGATGCGCTTGTTTTGGAATTCCTCGGCCTTGCGTTCAGAAGCAGCCGAGAGTTTTCCGTTGAGATACTGCTCCATAATCAGGCTGCCGAGCGGCACTCCGAAGTGTGCGCCAAATCCACCGTTTTCTACATAGACCGCCACAGCAATACGCGGTTTTTCCATAGGGGCAAAGCCCATGAAGGCAGAGTGGTCTGCGCCACGGTTCTGTGCCGTACCTGTCTTGCCGCACACCTCATAGCCAGGGATGTTTGCCCCCACGCAGGTTCCGCTGACGACAGCCTTGCGCATGCCAGCCACGATATAGGAGTACCATTTCTGGTCGACCATCGTATAGTGTCGGCGGGTATAGGTGGTGTCGATGTGTTCGCCCTGAATGGAGCGCACCACGTGGGGAATGTAGTAATACCCACGATTGGCTATTGTGGCGCAGAGATTGGCAATCTGCAAGGGGGTGGCAGTCACCTCGCCCTGTCCGATGGAGATGGAGATGACGGTGAGTGCATTCCATGATCCTTTGTAGGCCTTGTCGTAATAGTCGGCATTGGGAATCATTCCGCGTTTTTCTCCTGGAAGGTCGATGCCCAGCTTGTAGCCAAATCCCATGCTCACAAGATGGTCCTTCCAGCGGGTCATCGCCTCTTGTGTGGTGCTGTATTTGGATCGGTTGCCGAACATACGCATAAGATTCCAGCAGAAGAAGGCATTGCATGATGTGCCGAGCGCGGGAATGATGGGCATGGGCGATGCGTGGCCGTGGCATCCTAAATGCAATCCCTTATAGTTGAATCCATGGGCGCAGGGGAAAGCGGTATTGGGCTGTATGGCTCCCTCTTGCAATCCGATGAGTCCTTGCGAGGGCTTGAATGTGGAGCCTGGCGGATAGCATCCCATGATGGCACGGTTCAGCAGAGGACGCATAGGGTCTGCCGCCAACTCAAAATGATGTTTTCCGCGGTCGCGTCCTACCATTTTTCTAGGGTCATACGTTGGCGATGATGCCATACAGAGAATCTCTCCGGAGGAAGGCTCAATAGCTACGATAGCCCCAAGTTTGCCTTCGAGAAGCCGTTCTGCAAGTTTCTGCAGTTCGATATCGATGCCCAATGTCAGGTTGCGTCCTGCAATGGGTGCCACGTCATATTTTCCATCCTGATAATGCCCCTTTGTACGCCCGTGTACATCGCGGAGCATGATGCGCTTGCCCTTTTCGCCACGCAGCACTTTCTCGTACGACCGCTCAATGCCAAGTTTTCCTATGAAATCACCACTCTTATAGTAACTGTCGGAATCAATGTCGGCCTGCCCAACCTCGCCCACATCGCCCAACACGTGTGCAGCCCATGGGCCAGCATAGCAGCGTACGGTGCGCTTCTCTGCTGAGAAACCATTGAAACGGAATAGTTTTTCACGAATTTTGGAAAACTCCTCTGCAGGAATCTGACTCATGAAGAGTTGAGGGGTATTGCGCGAATAGTTAGGATGCTTCTTCGAATCCTTGATATCCGCCATACGCGCTATGTATTCCTCACGCGTGATGCCTACCGTGCGGCAGAAGTCGAGGGTGTCAATGCCATGCTGGTCCTGCATGACGACAGTGATGTTGTATGAAGGCTCATTGTAGACCATAAGAAAACCGTTGCGGTCAGAGATTTGTCCGCGTGCCGGAAACAGCACCTCTTTCCGGAATGCGTTAGAGTCTGCCCGCTGGCGATAGTCGTCGCTGAGGAGTTGCAACGTAAAAATGCGCACGATGTATAGGGCGATGATGGCTATTGCCACACCGCCGATAATGTATTTCCGCTTTTCAAAACTGTAGTCCTTGGGCATTTCTACGAATTTAAGTCAAGATGTTGGCGTGCAGGAAAGGCAAAAGGCTGCATAGGCATTCTGCACTTGGCCTCCTGTCAAAAAAAGGCAGGAGATGAAGGGAGGGTAGAGGATACCTGCATCAGCCTCTCGCCACATTCTGACGTATGTGTTCTATGGAGCAGATGATTGTCAGCGTGAGAGCAGAGGACGTGGCGATATGGATGAGCATCCTCACGACATTGAAGAACGAGAAGCACTCCATGAGATAAAAGACCGCAGTGTAGAGCAGCGTAGCCGTGGCGGCATATCTCAAATAGCCACTCCACTGCATGGAATGGGGCGAGGGAGTAATGCCGTCCTCGCCACGGTCTGCCGGGGAAAAAGCATCGCGCAACAGCGGTGTGACGAGTCCGAGAAACGTCATGGCTGCGGCACACTCGCCAAGCGTATTGCTGAAGATATCCACAATCAGGCCCACGATAAATCCCCATAGAACATAGAACCACCGCTGCGTATGGCTGTGGAGCATCAAAAGAAGATAGACGAAGGGCATGGGGGTGGCATATCCAAGGATATGGATATGATTGAACACCAGTACCTGCATCAATATCAGAATGATGGCCCAGAATGCGTTTTGTAGTGAAGTGGGAAACATGTTGCAGTATCAGTTGTTGTTGTTGAGGTCGAGAATTTCTGCATGTTTGTTCAGCGTGTCAATCTCTGCTTTGTACGGTGTTGCCACCACACTCACATCCCGGAGCGCAGCAAAATCGTTGCCCAGGATAACGTCGAGCCTGTAGCTCTGTCCGTCGGCGGCATTCCGCACTTTGTTGATGCGTCCTACGAAAATTCCGGGAGGGAACACACTGGAATAGCCGGAAGTCTCTATCACCTGCCCTTTTTTCGCTTTTGCATATCGGGGCACATCGGCCACGTAGGCCGTCCGCGTGTTTCGCCCGTCCCACTGCAGATAGCCGAAATAGTTCTGTCCGCGTACACTGCAGGAAATACTGGATTTACTGTGCGTGACAGGTATGACCAGCGAATGGTGCAGACTGGTGAGATAGACGATTCCTACCACTCCTCCACCACTGACGACTCCCATCTCTGCCGTCACTCCTTCTGCGCTTCCGCGGTCGATGACGAGATAATTGTCGGCACCCACCCTGATTTTATTGCCCACCACGCGTGCGGGAATCAGCCTGTAGCCATCCAGTTGCTTCAGTACGCAGCGATGCGTATACGTTGTGTCGTACTGCGTATCGAGCAAGGCATCGCGCAGAGCCCGGTTCTCCTGCTGCAGTCTGATGTTCTCGCTTGTCAGTTGAGCATTCACCTCGCTGAGTTGCGTAAAAGCCGCAGCATCCTGATATGCCCCATTGATGGTGGCGGCCATCTCGTTGGATGCCGTCATCCACACAAATCCCTGGTAGCGGTTGAAGCGTATGAGCATGACGAAGCAGAAAATCTCCAGCACGAGAAAAAGGAACAGATAATTGTATCGGCGTAGAAAATCGAGAAGGACTTGCATAAGGATGTATCTTTAGGATGGGGCATTATCCCGACTTTTTTTGACGGGATTCCCTCCAATAACTTTGAAAAGCGGCTTCGCCTTATTCATGGTAAGGCGAAGCCGCACAAAAGGTTTCCCTAAATAGGTTTTCAAGGGGGTATGGCTTTGCCGATACTCCATATTATAGGATGACAGTACTGTTAATATTATGACCGTACTGTTAATATT
>CAMGOT010000079.1 GCA_946060685.1 uncultured Bacteroidales bacterium | reverse complement strand
CCAAGCAGACAGCTCTTGAATAAAAGATAATTTACTAATTTATAGAACACCCCTTAAGAATGAGGCCGCCGGTAGCTTCTGCTCTTTTTCCCATCCTACGGGTAGCTTTCACCATGACTTAATCCCCTGCATCCACTGAATCATGGCTTTCAATACGTCCTCGGAAATCGTTTCCTCGATATTGGCATATTCGAACACCATTCCTGTCTGGCAATGCTGGAACAGATGGTTCAGGTCATCGTATGCCACCACCTCATGAGGACTGTTCGCCAGTCCTCTGTCGATGGCTTCCAGATTGGCCTCACAGTCCACCTGCATATCCTTCTTTCCATTCATGGCAAGCACCGGGCATTTCACCTTCGGCAATGCCTCACGGACATCCACGGTAAGGAAATCCCGCATATATGGGGTGGAGAGCATGGATAGGACGATTTTGAAATTCTCTTTCAGCGATTCGGGAAGCAGCGAATCGTCAGCCAACTCCACACTCTTTCCTGCTGTCACATCATCGTACACACGATGCAAAACCTCACAATAGGCATCGGCCACTTCCTGCGGCAAGCTGCCGAGCAACATCCTGTTCTGCTGCAACAGGCATTCCTTTCCCGACACTGCCATGCCTGCCAACGAAATGCAGAAGTCTATCTTGCCTTCGCTGGCCAACATCAGACCTATGGTGCCGCCCTCGCTATGGCCTATCACTCCCACATGAACAAACTTCTTTCGCAACAATGCCACGGCAGCTTCGGCATCCATTTTATGGTCGGCTACCGTATATTCCAGATAGGGAAAGCCCAAAATTTCATAGCCCCGGTCGTCAAATCGGAGGGTGGCAATGCCATGGCGTGCCAGGGCATCGGCAATGACGGCAAATGGCCTATGGTCCATGATTTCCTCATCGCGGTTCTGCTGCCCGCTACCCGTCACCATCACTGCAACAGGAGTCTGCCGGGTGGCTTTATCGGGCAAGGTGAGTGTACCGCTTAAGGTGAACTCACCATTCTGGAAGGTCACTTCTTCCGTAGTATAAGGAAAGGGAGCCTTGGGTGTCTGCGGACGCTTGGGAGCCACCGTTCCGGGCTTCAGCATCAAAGGCAACGATGCGCCACCTTGCATGAACGTACCCGTAATCATCTTCATCACCATCACTCCCTCGAATGTGGCATGGATAGCGGGAATGTCGATTTTCAGCTTTCCCTCCGGCGTATAGCTTTTCTCTGCCTTTATGCCTTTTGCACCTTGCGAGGGAGAATCCATCGTGCAGCCATTCTCGGAGAAATGGAACACCAACGGCAACTTCATGCCCTGCACTTCCAGTTCGCCCGACCATACTCCTTCCTGCGCGCTGGCCATGATGGACACCAGAGCCGAAAACAGCATACAAAGCATTTTCTTCATCATCCTTTCCGGTTTTCGTGAATAATGTGAATGTTTTAGTGGCAAAATTACGAAAAGCATTGGTAAACGCCACAAAATTAGACGATAAACTGCAAAAAAAAACATACGCCGGACTTACCATTTGCAAAAAATAAGCTGTCACACTCCCCCAATCACCATCAAAAGCATCGTTCATGTCACTGCAACTATAGGGAACATACAAAAGCCCGCCATGCAGAATGCTTTCGCACTTCGACATGACGGGCTAATGATCTAAAAAGCTAAGATGATATTACCTGGATGACCGATGATTAGAAATTGTCATCAAACGAACGGTCATAGCGATCGTAATCGCGGAGCATCGGGTCACGGTTGGTCTGTGCATAGTCATCGGCATCACCTACGACGATACGGTTGAACTCGCGAAGTCCTGTACCGGCAGGAATGAGGTGACCACAGATGACATTCTCCTTCATTCCTTCCAGATAATCGGTCTTGCCGGAGATGGCGGCCTCGTTGAGCACCTTTGTAGTCTCCTGGAAGGAGGCTGCCGACATGAAGGATTTCGTCTGAAGAGCGGCACGGGTGATACCTTGAAGAATCTGGGTGGAAGTGGCAGGAATGGCATCACGGACAACGACAGGACGACGGTCGGCACGCTTGAGACGCGAATTTTCATCGCGAAGCTTGCGTGCGGTGACAATCATACCGGGCTTCATGGTCTCAGAGTCACCGGCATCGGTCACCACCTTCTTGCCCCAGATGCGGTCGTTCTCTTCTGCAAAGTCGAGTTTGTCGACAATCTGGGCTTCAAGGAAGCGTGTATCACCGGGCTCGTTGATCTGCACCTTCCGCATCATCTGGCGTACGATGACCTCAAAATGCTTGTCGTTGATCTTCACACCCTGCAGGCGATAGACGTCCTGCACCTCATTGACTATGTACTCCTGCACAGCGGTGGGACCCTTGATGGCCAGGATATCGGAGGGCGTGATGCTACCGTCGGAGAGGGGATTACCAGCCTTCACGACGTCACCTTCCTGCACAAGAATCTGCTTGGAGAGGTTCACAAGATACTTCTTGACTTCACCGAGCTTGCTGGTGATGATGATTTCGCGGTGTCCACGCTTGAGGGCTCCCATGCTGACTTCACCGTCGATTTCGCTGACCACAGCAGGATTACTGGGGTTGCGGGCCTCGAAGAGCTCCGTCACACGGGGAAGACCTCCGGTGATATCGCCTGCAGAAGCTGTCACGCGGGGAATCTTCATCAGGATATCTCCCGGCTTCAGCTCATCGCCGTCTTCCACGGTGATATGACCATTGATGGGGAAGTTATAGTTGCGGAGCACATTGCCATCCTCGTCTACGATATGGGCAGAAGGTACAAGGTTGCGCTCACGGGATTCGATCACGATACGTTCACGCAGACCTGTGGCTTCATCCTCTTCCACACGGTAGGTGACACCTTCCTTCACACCCTCAAACTCTACGCGTCCACCATCCTCGGTGACGATGACGGCATTGAAGGGATCCCACTTGGCAATCAGTGTGCCGGAATCCACGCGCTCACCCTCAGCCACATAAAGTTCGGAACCATAGGGGATGTTTTGGGTAGAAAGTACGATGCCGGTGTTTTCATTGACGAAGCGCACCTCCGTCAGACGGCTGACGACAATCTTGCAGGGCTTGCCATCGCGCATGGCCTCTACAGTACGGAGCTCTTCAAAGTCCACGCGGCAGTCGCTCTTGGCAACGATGGAGGCATTGGATGCTGCACCGCCGGCGATACCTCCGGCATGGAAGGTACGGAGGGTCAGCTGTGTACCCGGCTCTCCGATGGACTGTGCGGCAATGACACCCACAGCCTCGCCCTTCTGAACCATGCGGCTGGTGGCAAGGTTGCGGCCATAGCACTTCATGCAGACACCCTTGCGGCATTCGCAGGTGAGGACTGAGCGGATTTCGATTTCCTCGATGCCACTCTGCTCAATCGCCATAGCGATAGGCTCGGTGATTTCCTCGCCGGAGGCCACGAGCAGGTGTCCGTCGACGGGATGATAGTAATCATGCACGCTGACACGTCCGAGGATGCGTTCAGCAAGACTGGACACGATTTCATCGCCGTTCTTGAGAGCGGTGCAGGAGAGACCGCGCAAGGTGCCGCAATCCTCCTCGGTGATGATGACATCATGGCTGACGTCGACCAGACGACGGGTAAGATATCCGGCATCGGCCGTCTTGAGGGCAGTATCGGCAAGACCTTTACGGGCACCGTGGGTGGAGATAAAGTACTCCAGCACGGACATACCTTCCTTAAAGTTGGAAAGGATGGGGTTCTCGATGGTGGAACGGGTGTCGGCACCGGACTTCTGCGGCTTCGCCATCAGACCACGCATACCAGCAAGCTGGGCAATCTGATCGGCACTACCACGGGCTCCGGAGTCGAGCATCATGAACACGGCATTGAAGCCTTGGTCGGCCTCGGTCATCTGCTTCATCAGCACATCCTTCACATCCTTGTTCACCTTGCTCCAGGTGTCGATCACCTGGTGATAACGCTCGTTCTCGGAGATGAAACCGATTTCGTAGTTCGAGGTGATTTCCTCCACATTGTCGTGACCGGCCTGTACGATGGTCTTTTTCTCCTCGGGGATAATGATATCGGAGAGGTTGAAGGACAGACCGCCTTCATAGGCCTTGCGATAGCCAAGGTTCTTGATGCCGTCGAGGAACTCGCTGGCACGTGCCATACCCACACTCTTGATGACCGTAGTGATAAGGTCGCGGAGAGTGTTCTTCTTGACCACCTTGTTGAAATAGCCTACTTCATTGGGGATTACCTCATTGACGATGACGCGACCGACGGAGGTCTCCACGATGTGGCGGATGGGCAGTCCGTTGAGGTCGAGGTCGTCGACCAGCACACGCACGGGGGCATGCACATCGATGCGGCCTTCATTATAGGCGATAATGGCCTCTTCCGGACCATAGAATGTCAGGCCAGAACCCTTCGCTCCCGGACGGAGCTTGGTGATATAGTAGAGTCCAAGCACCATATCCTGCGAGGGCACGGTGATAGGAGCACCATTGGCAGGATTGAGGATATTGTGGCTCTGAAGCATCAGCATCTGACATTCCAGGATAGCCTCGTTGGAGAGGGGAAGATGGACGGCCATCTGGTCGCCGTCGAAGTCGGCATTGAATGCCGTACATGCCAAGGGGTGAAGCTGGATGGCCTTTCCCTCGATCATCTTGGGCTGGAAAGCCTGAATGGAGAGACGGTGGAGCGAAGGGGCACGGTTGAGGAATACGGGGTGGCCCTTCATCACGTTCTCCAGGATATCGAACACTACGGGGTCGCGACGATCGACAATCTTCTTGGCACTTTTCACCGTCTTTACAATTCCGCGCTCGATGAGCTTGCGGATGATGAACGGCTTATAGAGTTCGGCAGCCATCAGTTTGGGCAGACCGCATTCGCCCATCTTGAGTTCCGGTCCGACTACGATGACGGAACGTCCGGAATAGTCCACACGCTTACCGAGGAGGTTCTGGCGGAAGCGTCCCTGCTTTCCCTTCAGGGAGTCAGAGAGCGACTTGAGCGGACGATTGCTCTCACTCTTCACGGCGCTCGACTTGCGGCTGTTGTCGAAGAGACTGTCGACAGCCTCCTGCAGCATGCGCTTCTCATTGCGGAGGATGACCTCAGGAGCCTTAATCTCTATCAATCGCTTCAGGCGGTTGTTGCGGATGAGTACCCTGCGATAGAGGTCGTTCAGGTCGGAGGTAGCAAAGCGTCCGCCATCCAGAGGCACGAGGGGGCGCAACTCGGGGGGAGTCACGGGGATGATGGTCATAATCATCCACTCGGGCTTGTTACGGTCCTTGGAAGCACGGAAACTCTCCACCACCTGAAGGCGCTTGAGGGCTTCGCTCTTGCGCTGTACGCTGGAATCGGTATTGGCCTTGTCGCGCAGCTCATAGGAGAGGGCATCAAGGTCGATGCGCTTGAGGAGGTCGAGGATGGCCTCTGCACCCATCTTGGCTATGAACTTGTTGGGATCCGTGTCTTCCAGATAACGGTTGTTGGCAGGAATGCGATCCATGAGTTCGAGGTATTCATCCTCGGTCAGCAGGTCGTTCATCTGCAGTTCATCAGCGAAACATCCGGGCTGTATGACCACGTAACGCTCGTAATAGATGATACTGTCGAGTTTCTTCGTCGGTATTCCCAGCAGATATCCCATCTTGTTGGGGAGAGAGCGGAAGTACCAGATGTGTGCCACGGGTACGACAAGCTCAATATGTCCGGCACGCTCACGGCGCACTTTCTTTTCTGTCACCTCAACACCGCAGCGGTCGCAGACGATGCCTTTATAGCGGATGCGCTTATACTTTCCGCAGTGGCATTCGTAATCCTTCGTCGGGCCAAAGATGCGCTCGCAGAAAAGTCCGTCGCGCTCAGGCTTGTAGGTACGGTAGTTGATGGTTTCGGGCTTCAGAACCTCACCATAGGAATTGGCCTTTATCTCATCGGGAGAGGCGAGTCCGATAGTGATTTTCGTGAAGTTCGTCTTGATCTTTCTATCTATTTTGAAAGCCATATCAAGTATATATATAGAGGAGTTAGAAAGAATGCTTTGATTAGTCGAGAGTGATGCTCAGACCAAGGCCACGGAGTTCGTGGAGAAGCACGTTGAGCGACTCGGGGATGCCCGGTGTAGGCATGGGGTCACCCTTGACGATGGCCTCGTAGGCTTTGCTGCGTCCGGTGACATCGTCGCTCTTGATGGTAAGGATTTCCTGCAGCACGTGGCTGGCACCGAATGCCTCGATAGCCCAAACCTCCATCTCTCCGAAACGCTGGCCACCGAACTGTGCCTTACCGCCGAGGGGCTGCTGGGTGATGAGGGAGTACGGACCAATGGAGCGGGCGTGCATCTTGTCCTCCACCATGTGGCCCAGTTTCAGCATATAGGTGACACCGACAGTAGCCTTCTGGTCGAAAGGCTCGCCCGTGGCACCGTCATAAAGCTGTGTGGCGCAATAGCGGGGCAGGCCTGCCTTGTCCGTCCAGTCGCAGATGATATCGCTCAATTCGCCATTGTTCGGACGGTCGCTCGTGCCTTCATCAAGGATGGCACCGTCGAAAATAGGAGTGGCGAACTTCACGCCAAGGCGCTGTCCGGCATATCCGAGAACAGCCTCCAGCACCTGTCCGATATTCATTCGGGAAGGCACACCGAGGGGGTTGAGCACGATATCGACGGGAGTTCCGTCGGCAAGGAACGGCATATCTTCTGCACGTACAATCTTCGAGACGATACCCTTGTTGCCATGGCGTCCTGCCATCTTGTCGCCGACACCGATCTTGCGCTTCTTGGCAATGTAGACCTTGGCCATCTGGATGATGCCGCTGGGCAGCTCGTCACCGATGGTGAT
Organism: uncultured Bacteroidales bacterium; assembly: GCA_946060685.1. Lineage (GTDB taxonomy): Bacteria > Bacteroidota > Bacteroidia > Bacteroidales > Bacteroidaceae > Alloprevotella. The sequence continues at coordinate 4,107 of CAMGOT010000079.1, read as the reverse complement.
GGCAAACTTCTTGCGAGCCAACTGGGCGCCAAGCTGATTGTGCTTGCGCAGATAGTTGATGACAAGCTGACGAATCATGCGGTCAGTACGCTCATCGCCGGTCCAGTTGCAGAGTTCCACGCTGGTAAAGTCGATTGTATCGAGGAGGGATGCGCTGAATACGGCTCCCTTGGCGATGACTTCCGTGCCGATGGTGTCCTTCACACCGAGCGACTTGTAATCGTGGGTCAGGGCAACGAGCTTGTCGAGCATGATGTCGCGGAGTTCGCGGGCATCTTTGTGGAACTGGTCGTCGAGCGCACGGAGTTTCTCCTTTTCGGCAATCTTCTCGGCACGGGTGACTTTCTGTGCCCGGCTGTACAGACGCTTGCCGATGACCACACCACTCAGGCTGGGATATGCCTTCAAGGAGGCATCCTTCACATCGCCGGCTTTCTCGCCGAAGATGGCACGGAGCAGTTTCTCTTCCGGTGTGGGGTCGCTCTCGCCCTTCGGGGTAATCTTGCCGATCATGATATCACCGGGCACGATGCGGGCACCGATACGGACAATACCGTTCTCGTCAAGGTCTTTCGTAGCATCCTCCGAAACGTTGGGAATATCGTTTGTCAATGTCTCCATTCCGCGCTTTGTCTCGCGAACTTCAAGGCTGAATTCTTCCACATGAACGGAGGTGAGGATATCCTCGCGCACCATGCGCTCGTTGAGCACGATGGCATCCTCATAGTTGTAACCCTTCCAGGGCATGTAGGCCACCAGGAGGTTACGTCCGAGAGCAAGTTCACCGTTCTCCGTGGCGTAGCCTTCGGTGAGGATGTCGCCCTTCTTCACCTTCTGACCCTTGTCGCAAATAGGACGGAGGTCGATGGTCATGTTCTGGTTCGTACGGCGGAACTTGGGAATGACGTATTCTTTCGTGGCAGACTCGAAGCTGACGAACTCCTCGTCTGCTGTACGGTCATAGGTAATGATAATCTTGGTGGCATCCACATAGTCGATGACACCATCGCCTTCTGCCACAATCATCGTACGGCTGTCTTCGCAGACCTGCTTCTCGATACCCGTACCGACGATGGGAGCTTCGGAACGTATAAGGGGAACGGCCTGGCGCATCATGTTCGATCCCATGAGTGCTCGGTGGGCATCGTCATGCTCCAGGAAGGGAATCAGGGCTGCTGCAATAGAGGCAATCTGCTGCGGAGCGACATCCATAAGGTCGACCTCCGAAGGGGGAACCACGGGATAATCTGCATCCTGACGGCACTTCACGACTTTACGGATGAAGGAGCCATCCTTGCGCAAGGGGGCGTTACCCTGACCTATCACCTTGTTCTCTTCTTCCTCTGCAGTGAGGTATACGGCATGGGCATTGTCGATGTCGGCCTTGTAGATAGGCTCACCCGTCTCTGCATCCACCTCATTGCTTTTGTAAATCTTGCGATAGGGGGTCTCAATGAAACCAAGCTCATTGATTTTTGCATACACACAGAGCGAACTGATCAGACCGATGTTAGGACCTTCAGGCGACTCGATAGGACACAGACGTCCGTAGTGGGTATAGTGTACGTCGCGCACCTCGAAGCCGGCACGCTCGCGGCTCAGACCACCGGGGCCAAGGGCTGAGAGACGACGTTTATGGGTCACTTCTGCCAGAGGATTGGTCTGGTCCATGAACTGGCTCAGGGCATTGGTGCCGAAGAAGGTGTTGATCACGCTGGAAATGGTCTTCGCATTGATCAGGTCGGTAGGATTGAACACCTCATTGTCGCGTACGTTCATACGCTCGCGGATGGTACGTCCCATACGGCTCAAGCCGATGTTGAACTGGTTGGCCAACTGCTCTCCCACCGTACGCACGCGACGGTTGGAAAGGTGGTCAATATCATCCACCGATGCCTTGGAGTTAATCAGCTCCACGAGATATTTGATGATTTTCACGATGTCCTCCTTCGTCAGCACACGCACGGCCATGGGGGTGTCAAGCGAGAGCTTGCGATTGATGCGGTAGCGTCCCACTTCACCGAGGTCATAGCGCTTGTCGGAGAAGAAGAGGTTGGTGATGACTTCCTTGGCACTGGCATCATCAGCGGGGTCGGCATTGCGAAGCTGACGATAGATGTAGAGCATTGCCTCGCGCTCGCTGTTCGAGGTATCCTTCTGGAGCGTGTTGAAGATGATGCTGTAATCGCAGGCATTGTCATCCTCCACATGCACCAGGATTGTCTTGGCGCTGTCCATGATATCGGGGATGTTCTCCTCGGTAATCTCCGTCTCGCGCTCAAAGAGCACCTCATTGCGCTCCATGGAAATGACCTCACCGGTATCCTCATCGACGAAGTCCTCAGTCCACGACCGCAGCACGCGTGCGGCAAGCTTGCGGTGGTTGGCGGCAAGTTCCATCAGGTTCTCTTTCGTCACCTCCACCTCCTCGGCAAGGTTGAAGAGATCCAGAATCTGCTTGTCGGTCTCATAGCCGATGGCACGCAAAAGCGTGGTCACGGGAAGTTTCTTCTTGCGGTCGATGTAGGCATACATCACATTGTTGATGTCGGTGGCAAACTCTATCCAGCTGCCCTTGAAAGGAATGATACGGGCACTGTAGAGCTGCGTTCCGTTGGCATGAATGCTACTGCCGAAGAATACGCCCGGCGAACGGTGCAGCTGCGATACTACCACACGCTCGGCACCATTGATGATGAACGTGCCGTTTTCCGTCATGTAAGGAATGTTACCGAGGAACACATCCTGAACTACAGTATCGAAATCCTCATGGTCAGGATCGGTGCAATAAAGCTTCAGCTTTGCCTTGAGTGGCACGCTGTAGGTGAGTCCGCGCTCCAGACACTCATCAGTGGTATAGCGCGGAGCATCAATGTAGTAGTCCAGGAACTCCAACACGAAATTGTTGCGGGTGTCGGCAATAGGAAAGTTCTCGGCAAAGACCTTGTACAAACCATCACACTTGCGCAACTCGGAAGGCGTGTCCAGCTGCAAGAACTCCCGGTAAGATTTCAACTGTACGTCGAGGAAATCGGGATAGGGCATCGGATTCTGCACGGACGCAAAGTTGACTCGGTTGTTGATAACTTGAGACATTCGTCGAAATTATTTAGTATTGTTATTGTTTTTTCTTGGTGACCAAAGGCAGGTATCAGCCGCCATTGACCTGATTGTTTGTGTCATATTGCTCCGTGCGCCCTGTTGCTTCCCCGGTAACTGATGTGCAAGTCAGCATATCTTCAAGGGTAATACTGCATCAAGAGCCCCCAGAAAAAAGGCCAGGGTTTAGGCCAATATCGACTTCACACACACATATATATATACGCGCGCGCACGTATAGACACAAAAAGGTTAAGAACCTTCTACCAGAAGATTCTTAACCAAAATGTCTTTGAGTGTAGAAATAGACTTCTACGCTTTAGATTAAGCGAGCTCTACCTCAGCACCAGCGTCCTCAAGAGCCTTCTTGAGAGCCTCAGCCTCAGCCTTGTCAACGCCTTCCTTCAGCTTGGAAGGACAACCGTCAACGAGTTCCTTAGCTTCCTTCAGACCGAGACCGCAAGCCTCCTTAACGGCCTTTACAACCTGGAGCTTAGCAGCACCCGGAGACTTGAGGACAACGTCGAAAGAGGTCTTCTCCTCGACAGCAGCGGCGCCAGCGGCACCAGGAGCAGCAACTGCAACAGCAGCAGCAGCGGGTTCGATTCCGTACTCATCCTTGAGTACCTGTGCGAGTTCGTTCACTTCCTTTACGGTAAGAGCAACGAGGGCTTCAGCAAGAGCTTTGATATCTGCCATAATTGTATTTGTATTTTATTTTATGAATAATTATTTCTGATACTGTACGATGCCGGCACACAAACTTCTCCGGCGGGAATAGATTACGCCTGGCGCTCTTCGAGCGACTTGAGAAGATTGTGAACGAGGTTTCCGGCATTGCCTTCGAGGGCAGAAACAACGTTCTTGATAGGACTCTGAAGGAGAGCGACGATGTCGGCGATAACCTCGTTCTTGCTCTTGATGGAGCAGAGGGCATCGAGCTGATCGGCACCAACATAGAATCCTTCCTCTGCATAGGCTGCCTTGACAGCGGGAATGGTGGTGTTC
>CAMGOT010000078.1 GCA_946060685.1 uncultured Bacteroidales bacterium | reverse complement strand
TCCCCGTCAATCCCGACTTCTTCCGGCAGCAGGATGTCGATGTGCTCTACTATGGATACTCTTCGCCCGGCATCTCCAACATGACACTCTACTGCATGAACTACAGCGGCAAGGGCTATGCCTCGGCCAACCAGGCTGACTACAAATGGGACATGAACAAGGGTCTGGCCTTCGACGCCCACATCTATGCCAAGAACGGAGGTGTCGATGAGAACAAAAACGAAGTAGGCCCGGGCCGCGCCATCATCGTGCGCTACAGGAAGCAGACCGACTTCGTGAAAAACTACAAGGACCCCACCCAGGCCATGGACCCCTCGCAGAAGACCATCCAGGACGTCTACCGATACACCGAAACCAAGTCCCAGCGCACCTTTTTGCCCGGCGACATCATCCAGGACAAGAACACGAATGCGCTCTACTTCTGCGTGCAGCCCTCGGGCAGCACCTGCGGCAACACGAGCAAGCAGGCCCTCTTCCTCAGCGTTGACCCCCGCGCCATGAAATTCTCCGACGACGGACTCACTCTGACCAACGCCATCGAGGAGGACTACCTGCCGCGCGTAGCCTTCATGCTCTACGAACTGACCAAGCCGTCCGAGTCCACGTCCCACTGGTACGATGAAATCCTAAGCGACATTAGCCTCAACAGCGGTATGGACCCAAGAAAGTTCTTCGTGCAGCGCGACAGCGTCATGGACAAGTCTTCGAATAAGGTAATAATCTGCGGCACAAACTTCGTCTACAAGCGCAAGAGCGACGGACAGACGGGCATCATGCGTTTTGTCTACGACTCCACGCCGGGCTTCGAACCCTTCGAAGAGCCAACCGAAGACGGCAACCTGATGTTCTTCACGAAGTACCTGGCTGGCGAAAAGGCATCCATCAACCTTCAGGACGTGACGGACCAGAAGAAGGTGGACATGTATGCCAAGGACTGCTGGAGCGTGCTGAAACTCACCAACAACGCCACGGCCACTCCCTGGCGCACGAAGGCCGAAACAATCAGCCCGCTCAACTTGAAATCGTACCTATGGAACATGGAGAACAAGGACTTTGCCAACCCGACGCTTCGCGGCATGTCGAACGATCCTGTGCTCGTGATGACCATGGAACTCATCGACGACAGTCGGGCCCTCCCCGATCGCTTTAGAAGCTACAGATTCAACGAAGATGACTCGTGGTATAAGTTTTCCGTGGCCTTTGCCTCGAGTTACTGGTTACAGTCGAAATCCCCATATAGGAAGTTCTTCAAGGACGGCGTGCAATTCACTCCCGCTGACCTGAACTTCTGACGCGTCTTTTTCCGGCAGGGGGCCATCGCAACGGCTCTCTGCCGGAGATGCGTATTTATCCAAACAAAAACTCAAACCCAACAGATTATGAAAAAGTACATCTCCTTCTTCACCCTCGCCCTGCTGGCCCTGGCCTTCTCCTTCAGTTCCTGCAGCGACGACGACAATCCGGGCGAAAATCCGGAAGAACTCTCGCCCGACTACAAGTATTCCGATCAGGCCGTGGCCCTGCTCACCATCCTCGATGCCCTGGCCGAAGTGGACTCCCTGCCCGACAACTGGAACACCTCTGCCTTCAGCGTCGAGGCCACCTATGGCCTCGTACTCGACGATGCCAACCCCTACGTGCGCTCCGAAGCCGTTTCGGGTGCCGAAGAGGCCATCGCTGTGTTCAACGACCTCACGGGCGACGATGCCGACGCTTCCACCCGGACGAAGACCTGGACCTGCGAGGGCGTGGGCTCCCTCACCTATACCCTCAAGAACCTCTCGGACTGCACCGCTACCATCGACGTGAACGTGCCGAAGCTCCGCGGACTCACGCAGATTCGCCTGGTACCCGCCGAGGCCATCGGCGAGAACGGAACGTTCAAGGGCACGCCCTACTACACCGTGGGCGATGTGGTATTTGACTTTGACGACGACAAAAGTTGGTGGATCTGTGCCCGTGGTGCCTACAGCAAGGCCAAAAAGGAGGACACCCACTGGTTCAGTTTTGGCGGTACTCTAATGCAAGACCACCATATAGAAGTACCAGTTCCTGGTGACATTCCAGCCAATCTCCCCACCAAGCTGGGCAGCAATACGGAAAAGATGCGCTATTTGGTACAGTTCCTGAAGTTCGTGGCCAATCCCGAGGCCTACAAAGACGAGAACGGGCAGCTCGATGCCACCTGCTACCCCAAAGGCGTGGGCAATCTGGGAAAAGACTATCTCTCCTGGGACCAGATGAACGAGATTGCCCAAGCATGGAAAACATGGGAAAAAAAGGGACTCGCAAAGTACTGCATCGACGCATTCGATGACGAATTCAAGGCAAAAAAAGAATTCACAGACTACTTCGCACCCGAAGAGGAAGTCTACATCTACTACAAGGGCTACAGCAAATCCTTCTTCAGTTCCACCTACACGATTTTCTGCAAAAGCTATAGCGGCAAAGAATGTCAGGAACATACCAAAGACTATATTTGGACACCAGAGGACGGCAGATTCATTATTTGGGATTACGAGATTGACGGAGCAGCAACAAGAGGTCCCGGTCATCCCAAAGCCTTGGTTGTCCGCTACAAGACCGGCAAGGAGCTCAACGGAGGCAAGAGCCTGAAGGCTACCGAACCCATCGAAGGTGTGACGGAAGAGTACCGCTACAACGCAAAAAATGACCCGCGTCCTTCCGAACCCGATTATACCTCCGCATTTCCAAGCAAATAAAATCTTCAAGTTTCGCAAGATCCTGTAACGAGTTTACAAGCGTTCAAGGCACGCCCTGTTCAAAGCACGCCCTGAACGCTTGTTTCCCCACCCCGGACTTACCCTGTGAAACATGAATTAACCCCAACAAATGATGAAAAAGTACATCTCCCTCTTCACCTTCGCCCTGCTGGCCCTGACCTTCTCCTTCAGTTCCTGTAGCGACGACGATGCCAAAAAGGATACCGTCCCCTCCACGCCCGAGGAAATAGCAGCTTCCAAGACGAGCGAGGAGGCCATGCAGCTCATGGGCCTGCTCTCCGCAGTAGCCGATGTGGACTCGCTGCCCGACAACTGGTTTGAAGCTTCCTTCACCGTGGAGCCCACCGAGGGCATCGTGCTCAACGACGCGCAGCCCTACGTCCGAAGCCTCGCCGTGGCCAACCTCAAGGAGGCCGTCGAGGTCTACAACAACCTCACGGGACAGACCCTCGATTCCACCGCCACCGCCAACTCCTGGAAACTCGAAGGCAGCGGCACCGTGAGCTACAAGGCCGTCAATCAGACCAATGTCTTCGCCACCATCGACTTCAGCATCCGCCAGCTTCCCCACCTCCAGCAGCTGCGCCTCGTGCCCGCCGCCGCGCTCGGCACGAACGCCACCTTCGCCGGAGAACCCTACTACCAGCTCGGCGACGTGGTGCTCGACACGCGGGACAACTCCTTCTGGATCTGCGCCCGCCCCGCCTACTCCCCCGCGGGAAAAGGCGACTCCCACTGGTTCTCCTTCCAGCTGACCGACAAGAACTACAAGACCTACGAGGGCACCACAAAGCGCAAGACGACCATCGTCCCCACCAAGCTCGAGAAGAACACGCGCATCATGAACTATTTCATGAACCTGCTCTACGTCATGGCCAACCCCGACAACTGTGCCGACCTCTTCCAGAAGGGCAGCGTCCTCGAGAACGGCATGGGCGAGCTCGGCGCCGCAGCCTACAGCGTGAGCATGCTCCAGGAGATTGCCCAGAATTGGCAGACGAGGAATGTGTGGAAGCACATCCCCGTCACGCCCGACTTCTTCCGGCAGCATAATGTCGATGTGCTCTACTATGGCTACTCTTCGCCCGGCATCTCCAACATGTCGCTCTACTGCATGAAGTACAGCGGCAAGGGCTATGCCTCGGCCAACCAGGCTGACTACAAATGGGACATGAACAAGGGTCTGGCCTTCGACGCCCACATCTATGCCAAGAACGGAGGTGTCGATGAGAACAAAAACGAAGTAGGCCCGGGCCGCGCCATCATCGTGCGCTACAGGAAGCAGACCGACTTCATGAGCAACTACAAGGACCCCACCCAGGCCATGGACCCCTCGAAGAAGACCATCGAGGACATCTACCTCTACACCGACAAGAAGGTGCAGCACGCCTTCGTGCCCGGCGATGTCATCAAGGACAAGAACACGGGCGGGCTCTACTTCTGCGTCTTCCCGGCCAGCAAGGAGTATCTCAATTCAACGAAGGCTCTTTTCGTCAGCCTTGACCCGCTGGCCCTCAAGTTCTCGGCCGACAAGAAGTCGATTACCAACGTCATTGAGGAAGAGGACATGACGAAATTCGTTTGCGCCGTAGAGTTTTTGAACAGGACCAGGGGTGGTGACGGGCTTCGCAACCAAAAGGTCAGGGACCACATCCTGAGGTATGCCGGCGTGGACCTTACCAAACTGTGTGCTTTCCGCGACAGTACCTACATGATCAACGGAACCATCCCCAGCAATTCGCAAAGCTGTTGCTTCTCCCTGCTCTACCGCGACAAGTCGAACAACCAGATGCAACTCATGCGCTTCATCTACGACTCGACACGCTGCGGGAGCAATCGTAACCAAGACTCGGGTGACAAAATGCCGCACCTCTTGTTCATGAAGCACTACCTGGCCGGCGACAAGGCACTCATGAACTGGACCGACGTGATGAGCCAGGACAAGGTCAATACCTATGCCCGCGACATCTGGACCAGCGCGAAATTCGCGAACAACACCACGGCCACCCCTTGGCGCACCAAGGCCGAACCGGACAAGACGACACTCCTGGACTACTCCTGGTCGACGACCTCGAAAGACTTTGTCCGCCCCGAAGCCAAATCGATGTTCAACGAACCGCAGCTGCTCGCGACGGCTATCTATATAGACGAAGAGCAACCGCTCCCCTCCAATTTCGAGATGGTGGCCTATTACAGCGGCAATAACAATGAGGAAAATTGGATCAACGACAAGCTTGCAGGCTACATCGGCGGCATAGCAGTAAACTTGAAGAAAGTAGCCACGATGGACGGCGAGAGCTATGTCCCCGACTGGGTCAAGAACAGCAATTTCTGAACTTACAGCTAAACGGATAAATGGGGGGGCCTGACGCTTCAGGACGAACTCTTCAACTCCTGTCTCCTGGGTGGAAGCTCCCCCATCTTCCCTGCTACCTACACCTTCAAGGCTGAACTCCGCGACAAGGGTTACGTGGTGTACGAACAGACTGCAAAATAACCACGAAGCCTTTCGGCGAAACAAAGGGCGCGTTTGGCCTAAACACAGCTGTTGTTTGGGCAAAACGCGCCTTCTTGTGTTGCAACATGTTCTACGACAACAGGGACAACTTAGGACAACAATTTGGGGCGTTTTTTTAAGGGAAACAAATGGTCCGAGAAATTTGGACGAGAAATCATTAAGCGGAGTTTTTTTGAACGCGAATTTTCGTGAATTGAACGCGAATTTTCGTAAAAAAATTTTTCTTAAATTTACGGATAATTTGCGGTAATTTACGTTCAATCTTGACTTTTGCTTTAAGGGAAACAAATCATCCAATTCAAGTTTCGCAAGTTCTATTTAGTTGTGAATGAGCTCGTAAGCACGCCCCGAACCAAAGGTCGCCGGCTGAAAGGAAAGGCAAGGGGCAACGAGCGCATAGCCCAGGGCATCGCCCTGGGTAGAAGGAGGCGATAAAGTTCGCCCTGCAAGGGCAAAAGCGTATGCTCGCAACGCTTGTCATCAGACGCTTTTGCCCTTTCAGGGCGCATTCACGGCGGTTAACCTACCCAGGGCGATGCCCTGGGCTAAGCGCTTTTGGGCTTTCAGCCCGTGCCCTGAACGCTTGTCAACTAACGGCAGCGACCTGCGAAAGTTGAATCATCCAAGAAATCTGAACAAGAAATATTTGCTTGAAATTTGCTTTAGATTTGCTTCCAAAGCTTTTGCAGACGGGATGCAGAGGGAATAAAAGGGAAACAAATGGTCCGAAAAATCTGGACAGCCTCTTCTCCCGACGCTCAATCCCTGGATTTTGAGGTAGGTTTCCACCTGCAAAAGAAAATCCCCGGGAAGCCTTCCTGACTTCCCGGGGACTATGTCACGATTCCTGCTGCGCCGGCCTACTTCACCACCACTTCATCAGCAAAGAGCCAGCCGCCGAAGGCTGAGGGTGTGGCCTGCACGCGGATATAGCGGGCACGGGCCTTTTTCTTGACGGCGAAGGTGTACACCTCAGGATTGACGGTCCGCTGCGACTCGCGCCGCATCCTGCCCAATTCGGTGAAATGCTCGCCATCGTCGGAGACACTCACCACATACTCTTCAGGATAAAAAATCTCCGGGCCGCACATCTGCATGAAATCCGTCTGGACGGTGGAGAAACTCTTCTGCGCGCCAAGGTCGAGGGTGACATCAAAACGATATTTTCCGCCGTCGATGAATCCCTGCCAACGGCCATCGTTGTTGTTCCATCCTCCCCGCTTGCCATCCGTCATCGAAACATCGCCCGCAGCAGCGTACGCCTTGGTATAATAGGGGACTTCGGGGGCATAGGTCACCTTGCATCCACGTGCCAGATGCCTGACATCGGCACGCGTCTCGGCACGGTCGCCCACCTCATGGTCGAGGTCGAACGCATTCACGCCATGGGCACGGAGGTATCTCACCTCCTTCAGCGCGCGCTCGCGGAAGGCAGGATAGTTCTTCTCGGCTGTGCCGTTCCATCCAATCTCCGCCAATGCCAGCATTCGGGGATAGAGCATATATTCTGCATGGGCAGGCGTAGGCACATACTCTGTCCAGAGATTGCCCTGTACGCCTTTCACATGGGCGGCACGCTCCGCTTCCGAAAGGTTGTCGCCGGGCACGAAACTGTAGACTTTCTCCAGCGTGGTGAATCCTCCGATAGCCTCCGGCTGGCGGTCGGGGGCATCCTGATAGAAGTCGAGATAGCAATGTGTGCCGGGGCTGAGGATGACATCATAGCCGTTGCGCACGGCATCGGCAGCAAAGTCGGCACTACGCCATACCATGACGGTGGTGTTCTTCGAGAGATTCTTGTCGATGACCTCGTCCCATCCTATCAGCTGGCGGCCATGCCGGGCCAGGAAGCGTCCCATGTGGGCGATGAGATTCGACTGCAACCCGTGGAGTTCCGTAATGCCCAGTTCCTGCATCTTCTTCTGGCAGAGCGGACAACTGCCCCAGCTGGCCTTGGCAGCCTCGTCGCCACCCACATGAATATATTTCGAGGGGAACACCTCCATCACTTCTTCCAGCACATGCTCCAGGAAATCATAAGTGGCCACGCTGCCCGGACAGAAATCGGCCTGCTTGTAAGGCTCGTGGGTGCAACTTAATTCGGGATATGCCGTCAGTACCTCTTCGCTATGGGCCGGCATCTCAATCTCGGGAATGAGGGTCACTCCGCGTTCGGCGGCATATTCCACCAACTCGCGAAGCTCGTCCTGGGTGTAATATCCTCCGTGGGCTCCTTCGGCATCTTCCTCCATGTATTTGCGCCGCAAGGGGTCGTCGACTCCGCCAAATTCCTCACGGCCGTTCCACCAGGTCTTCCAGGAGTCGAAGGTGCGGAAGGCTCCAAGCGAGGTCAGACGGGGATAGCGCTTGATTTCCATACGCCATCCTGCGGCATCGGTGAGATGGATGTGCAGGCGATTGACCTTATAGCGCGAGAGCACATCAATCTGCCGCTTCAAGTAGGAGAGGGGGAAATAGTGCCGGCTCACATCGAGCATGGCTCCGCGCCAGGCATAAGCGGGGGAATCCTCGATGTGGCAAAGAGGCAGACTGCCTTTGGCATCGACCATCTGTTCGAGGGTCTGGCGGGCACGGAGCAGTCCCAACCCATTGGGGGCATCGATGTGCAGCCCCTCCTTGGTGACATCGAGGGTGTAGCCCTCATCGGCAGGGGAATAGGAGGCTGTACGCACAGCCTGAAGGGTGGCGGCATCCAGCCGGACTTCTGGCAGGGCATGGGAAACATGCTGCCGACTCATCTCTGCATGGCGAGGCAGGGGAACTACCTGCTGCGCCATGGCAGCGGTGCTGAACAAGACAAGGGATAAGAGTGTTTTTCTCATGGTATACAGGTATTGTAGAAAAAGATTTTTCACCGTGCAAAACAGCTGCACAAAGGGTATACAAGGGGGATTCTGTGTGGCCTTGTGCCAATAATTCCGCGCAAAGTTAGTCTTTCCTCTTAAAAAACGCAAATAATATTTTGCTTTTCGCCACCGAAAGCGTAATTTTGCTGCCAAATAAACACACGAAACGTATGAAACTATCTTCAAATACGGTGGCTGGCATCGTCAGCACCATCCGGCAAACGGCAGAGCGTCTTGCCCACACTACCTCCGAGGCTGTGCTGACCGACCTTTATATCCGACTGAACCCTGCTGACGGTACGCTGAGCATCAACGATGACGACGACCGGCAACTGGCGGAATGCACCATCAAGGAATGGGCAGGACGCGAGAATGACGCGAAACTGCACAACGAAGTCATCAACACCCTCAGACGCATCCTGGAGGAAAACCGCGAGATGATTGACGGCATCAACATCCTGCGCCCCTACAGCTTCGTACTGGAGGACAATGCAAGCGAGACCACCGACGACATCTATCTTGTGGACGACGACACCTTCCTCCTCTCCGGCGAACTGATGGAGGGACTGGACGATGACCTTGCCGACTTTCTCAAACAACTCATGAACGACTGATGCCGACATGAAAATCAACGCAACCGATATGGCAGCCCTCGCGGGGGAGATGGCCCGCCGCCACAACGCATTCACCACAGAGGAATATACCGACAAGCTTTGCCGCATCTTCATGCCTGAAGGCAATGACCAGTTCGAGTGTCCCGGCCGACTGACGGAGGAGGGGCAGGAACTGGTGGCAATGATCATGGAGATTGCCCTGTCAAAAGAGAACGAAATCAAGGAACGACGGCCGGAGGTTCTGGCATGCGATGTCTGGCGTTTTCAGAACAAGAAAGAGAAATGGGTGGCATTCGTGGGACTGCTTGACGGCAGGCCTTACGAAATCTTCACCGGTATTCTGGACGATGAGGACGGCATTGCCTTGCCCAAAATGTGCAGTTCGGGACATATCATCAAGCACTACAACGCCGACGGCACAAAACGCTATGACTTCCAGTTTGCCAACCGACGCGGCTACAAGACCACCATCGAGGGGCTTTCTGAAAAATTCAATCCTGAATACTGGAACTATGCCAAACTCATCTCCGGCGTATTGCGCTATCGTATGCCCATCGAAAATGTCATCCGGCTGATTGACTCGCTGGAACTGGAAACGGAGACCATCAACACATGGAAAACAGGCGTGGTGCGCGCCTTGAAGAAATACACTTCAGAACCGGAGAGCGAGGAATGACCGAGGCGAAGCCCCCAAAACAAGAAGCAAGCAGGACTTTATACCGAACACAGACATGCAACTGAAAGCAGCCACTATCCACCTGGAAAACATGAGATTCAACGCCCGCCATGGAGTGTTGCCGCAAGAGCACGCCATCGGCGGGGCATTTACCGTCAATGCCGCCCTACAGCTGGACCTTGAGGGGGCAGAACGTGCGGGAACGACGGATGACCTGAAAGCCACCGTGAACTATGCCGAGGTATATGCCGCCCTACGGGAGGAGATGCAGCAGCCTGCGAAACTTCTGGAACATGCCTGCTGGCGCATGCTGCAGCGGCTGCTACACGACTTCCCCTGTGTCACAACGGCTACTATCACCCTGCGCAAGGACACCCCGCCGATGGGAGCCGACTGCGACGGATGCAGCGTGACGCTTACCGCCTGCAGATGAGAAAGGGGACCGATTACCTTTTCCAATCCGCCAAACAAAGAAAAAGACGCAGCACGGGAGAAATTCCTGTACTGCGTCTTTCTTTTTTCATCTGTCGGACCCTCAATGAAGAGGTACGGAAACTGGCCAAAACATGGTGGCAGGAATAGCCCACAAGTCAATTAACAAGCACAATACCAGTGCCGTACCTCGTTACATGGATAGAGAGTCATATCCGACGGCCTCAAGGCCGTACGACATCAATCGTCCTCGCGATAACCCGTCTTGCGATAGCCGGAGACACGATAGTACATGTCCTGACCATAGTCGTCGGCATACTTGATATAGAAGAAGATGGAATCCGTCTTCATGCCGCTGCCGGGAGCGGTGGCAGCACCCGGAAGAATTTTTCCTCCAAGCACCACGGGGGCATCACCGTTGCTGTAGGTTTTGGCGATGGTGGAAGGATGGATGGAGAGCACCTCATAAGGCTCGTCCACCACACTGCCCACGGAGAACGTCTTGTCGGAGGCATTCACTTTGACCTTGAAATTTACAGGTGCAGAAGAAGATCCCCAAAATTCCGCATCAGAGATGACCATCTCCGTCGTATTGTTGGCAGCGGAATTGGCCGTATGGATGTTGTACACACCTTCATACTCCTCGTACCAAAGGTTCTCATAATCAGGGTCCTGCTCGTAGAGTGCGAAGTCCTTCTCGTCCACGATGCCATCGGCATTGGCATCAGGATTATAGTTGCCATAGGGGTCGCCGAAATAATCGTTGAGGAACTGGGCGTCGTACTGACCATTGTAATAGTTAACGGTGAACCAGGGATCGTTCGACTCAAAGGTGCAGCACCACGTACCACACATCTCCTGAAGTTCCACGCCTTCCACCTTATAGTCGCCGCCGAAGGAGCCTTCGTCGCACGATGTCATGGCGAAGGCGGCAATGGCAAGGGCTGCCATGCAGTTGATATATTTCTTCATATTGGTTTATGGGGGGTCTATAAATTAGTATATAATCTTTTTTTCAAGGGGTGTCTGCTTGGTTTCGCCTTGCTCCTTCGCGCCTCGGCCATTCAAGCTCGCTTGATGGCTCTCGGCT
>CAMGOT010000077.1 GCA_946060685.1 uncultured Bacteroidales bacterium | reverse complement strand
TACTGTTGTATAGGTTTGTTTTTCCATCCAGTACAAATTCATCGAACTCACATTATTTACATGGATGCTTACTATGAACCCATCGAAAGTTGAACAATATATAACACAAAAGTAAGGTTATTAACCTTGCAGCACTAAGATTAATAATCTTACGCCGTTAAGGTTAATAACCTTACTGTCTTAGAAGACTATATCACTTTCTCAGTCAAAAAGCCTTGGGCTGACTGCTTTTGGACTATCTCTTCATGAAGATGAATTTTTTGCCATTCTTGATGTAGAGACTTCCGGGCTGTGGGGCAGATATGCGCTGGCCGTTCAGATTGTAGACGGCATCGTACGTAGACGGCTCGTCCATGCGTACAGCATGAATGGCGGTCGATTCCAAGTCGATGGGCAGGAAGGAGGTGTCGGTCTCGATGTAGGCCGTATTGGCAGGCAAGGACGTGCCAGACTTGAGGGAGAAGCCCAGCTTTCCTCTGACCGTGGCGAGGAGTGCCCCGGAAAATTCTCCGGCAGGCATTGCCTGGAGTGAGCCCTTGAGGCAGGTTGCTATGGGGGGAACATCGGCATCTACAATCTCGAAGGTAAATTCGGAATTGGAGTTGGAATATTCCTTCTTGGAGCAGATGAATCCTGTGAGGGGAGGGATGCTTTCCACGGCATTGACAACAATGGTGCTCCCGTCCTCCTGCAAGGAGGCTGCGAAGAGTGTCTCCGTAGGACAGTCGGCAGGCACTTTGACCGCGAAGGGCAGGCAGGGGGCTGCAAACCCTACGCTATTGGTGGAGCAGGCAGCCTCGCTGAGGCACATCGTCGTGGCAGGCACTATGTACCAGTAGGAAGTGGCATTTTCTGCCTGGTCGGCAGAGAGTGTTCCGTTGCCTTCACCATTATTGTGGGCAAACACAGGTTGTCCGTCCACCTCCATGAGATGATGGCCATAGTGCAGGAAAGGTACGGGTTCGTCGGCGGGGGAGAAGCGCACGGGAGAAGGTTCGTCGGAAGCCTCGCCACCTGCTGTGGCCAGATAGAGCGAATGGTTGGGAGAAAAAATGGTGTAGAGATGCTGGTCGGCATTTGCCGTCGATATGCGGCATACCTGGTTGACATTCTTGTTCCATTTTGCCCAGTCGAAAGCACCGTCGCTGTAGCCCAAGGCCCCCAGTTCGCTTTCGTTGTCGGCTACGAGATAGTACAGTCCCTCCGTCATGCCATTGAGCGGACTGCCGGCGATACGATTGCAGAGGTCGATGTATTGGCAGGCGATTTCAACGGCATCCTGCGCATTTGCCTCCTGCAACTGGCTGTGGGCATTTTCCATGGCTTCCTGCGTGTCTTTCTCATCAGCTACGCTGGGCTTTCCTACCGTTCCTTCTGGAATACGCAGGCAGGCGGTGAGGAGGGCATCGCAGGCAAAGCCTGCAGGCTGATAGGCGAAACTGGTGTTTTCAGAAGGCAGGTCAGCGAAACTGATGGTCTGGCTCGCGTTGTCGTACGTCAGATATTTGTCCTCCTCCTGCGCCTTCAGGCTAAAGGCAGCATCATCACCGGTGGCCCACGTCTTGACCGGCTGCCAGGTCTTGTCGTTGACGGAAAGGGTAGTGCCGGTACCTTTATGGCGCATTGTGAAACCGTCCGTCAGGCTTCCCGAAATCATCCAAAGGTTTCCGGCATCAGCCACGGCTTCCCAGTCGTAGACATCGCTGCAAGGTTTGGCGGAGGCATCGCTTCCGAGGCGTGCAAGGCTGCCGCCCCTGCGCAGGAGCATCCAGGCGTCCTTGGGGAATGGCAGATGCTCTGTGCCGTCGACATCGATGGAAGTCTGTATGCTTTCACCCACGCTGGTTGCGCTCTGGCTCTTCACCTCATAGAAATCGAGCGAATGGTCCTTGACGTTCATGTTGCGCTCCAGATAGTTGGAAAATTCCTTGTAGGGCTTTCCGTCGAGAGCATACGTCCAGTGTACGGTGGAGAGCGTCATCTCCAACGGTACGGGTTCGAACACCATCATATTGCCCTCGTCGGCCGTACTCCAGTTGCTGACAGAAATGGTGTTGTCGCCTCCGATGTTGATATAGTGAGTGTCGTCGAATTTTACGATGTTTGTGCCATTGTCCTGCTGCGTGATGATGACGGGATTTCGTGGTGTGGCGGAAAGGGCACAGGAAGAATTGACATATTTGTGAGCGTGCATGCTATAGAGATAGGTTGCTCCGCCGATGTTCACCAGCCGGAACTGGAGCTGTGTCCTGAAGGCATTGACCATGGTGCCGAGTCCGGCTTCCGTGGAGGAAACGAAGCGGCTGCCGTTGGCATTCACCGCCCATCCTCCGCGATTGGGTGTCCATGCCGTGAACACATCAGATTCAGCCTCTTCCAGCCGTACCTTATTGCCCTCGTCGGGAGTGTTGTGGCTGCTGACGCTCAGCGTACCGTCGGCATTGATGTTGATGCAGTGCCCGGTGTCGAAGCTGACAACCTGAGTGCCGTCGGCCTCCTCCTGCAATGTCACGGGACTTTTCGGCTCTATGCTGAGCGTAAGGTCGGGGTTGACGAACTTATGCGCGTACACATTATATATATAGGTGGCATCATCCTGCCGGGACAGGATGAACTGGAGCCGGGCATCGGTGGTAGCATTCGTTGCGGGGTCAATTCCCGCCTCCTTTGCCGAAAGGAATCGCGTGCCTTCCGCATTTACTGCCCAGTTGCCGCGTGAAGCCGTGCTGATGTTGTAGACTTTGGGTAGTTCAACCTGGCCATCCTGGCTATAGGTGAAGGAAATCTTTCCCCCCTGCTCCTTGATGTCGGAAATGTTGCAGTGCATCTTGTATTCGCCATCTATATTGGGATTATAGAGCGTGGCGAAAGGATGGCTGTAGTCCGTCAGTTCGTTGATGGATGCGCTTCCCGGGAATGGTGTGGATGCCATATTGTTGTAGTCGCCTCCGGCAGGAATCTGCAGGAATCGCGGATGGTCCACATCATCGTTCGGCTGGTTCCAGTCCCACACCGACTTGTCGAAGTCAATATGGAAGACGAGGAGTCCATGTCCACCCTGTGCGCTGTCATATCCCTCCTTCTGCCGGTTTTCCAGCACATAGCACTCATTGCGGTAGGCAGGATTATAGATGACGTAGGCCTTTTCCTCGCGGCTCAGGCTCTGAAGGTCGGAAACCGTGGTGTTCTCCGTCAGTTCCGTGAGTTGAAGCCATCCCATCTGTGCGCGTTCATAGGCGGTGAGGTTGGATGGAATCTGGCCGTTGCTCAAATGGTTTCCTCCCGACATGAGCGACCAGCTTTCAGGATGGTGTGCGCCACTATAGTCCACATCATAGAGGTCGGCAAGTCCGAGCGTGTGTCCCATCTCATGGCAGGGGGTTCCGATACCGTTGAGCCGGTTTCCGCTCTGCTCCTCCCATCCGAACATTTCTGCTGCGCAGGCATATTGCTGGGCATATACGCCGTCGACTTTCACAGGCTGCGCGGTGCCCCATTTGTGTGCCCAGATATAATCCTCGCTGTTGCCGGAATAACTTTCGTCGAAGCCGGCATAGACGAGGAAAACATTGTCCACATAACCATCCTTGTTCCAGTCGTACTTGCTGAAGTCGACCTCGCTGTCGGCCAGTCGGAAAGCCTCGGCCACCATTTCCTGTACGTGCACGTTTTTGCTGCCGTTGGCATTCTTGCCGTAGTAGGCCAGTTCCTTCGGCATCGTCACGGGGCCTGCCACATCCATCGTCAGTTCAAACTGCCCGTTCGACTGGGCATAATAGTAGTCGTAGACGCTTCCGCTTGCCCCCTCGAAGTTGAAGCCCGCTTCGTTGAACTGGCGTTCAAAGAGTTCGCGCGGATGGTTGCTGCGAAATTTCACGTCGGAAAACTGCACCAGGATGACGAGTCCCGTCTGGCTGCCTTTCCAGTTCTGCATCGCTCCGGCACGCTGGGCGGGAGCCTTCTGTATGGTCGTCTCCATGGTCTGCAGATGTTCGGCGCGGGCCTTGCGGGCCATAGTATTGAATGCTGAGCGGATGCCCCTTGCGTGGCTCACCGTCAGGTTCTCCTGCGGTGTGCGCCATTCTGCCTGATGCGCCAGCACATCGGTGGCTGCAAGGCATCCGTCCTGCAGGCGGGCATAATAATATGCTCCCGAATGACTCCTCACGAGAGGCACACCATCGAGGGTCTCGTAGAAATGGAAAAACTCATCGCCTCTAAGGCGTACGGTTAGTGTGGAGCCGTCGGGCTGAGTCACGGTGACGGGGGTGGGGTCAGCGGGAACGGCATGTGCTGGGAACCATCCGCCTGCCAGCAGGAAGAGGGCCGTAAGAAGATGTTTCATGCGTGTGTTTCTCATGTGAATAGAATTGCGTATGTTTTCCGTGCAAATATAGTGCGTTTTCTTTGAACAACAGCCTCTTCCGAGGAAAAATTCAGTCTATTCTCCATTGTGGAGCCAAGAATTTTATTGTCGCCCGTGTTACGGTGCATTTTTTTCAGTTCCTGAAAAGGAGGAAGAGCCCGTCAGCATATCATCATCAGCATATCATCAGTAGTGTGCCCGCAAGGAGGAGCATACTGTCCACAGCCGTCTTCCAGGTGAAGTTCTCTCCCAGAAAAATGGCGGCAAACAGTAGGGTCAATACAAGGCTGCTCTTGTCGACTGGCACCACCTTGCTCACTGCTCCAAAGCTTGGCTTTGCCTTGCTTTGTCACGACTCGGGATAGCTCCCGGTGGAGCAAGGGGGGGGGAAGGATGGGGCGGCATAAGGTAGCCGCATGGGGCTTACTGCATGATTTTCAGCCCCACGATGGAGGCTATGAGGGTGAAGATGAAGAACAGGCGCCAGAAAGATACCGGCTCATGGAATACGAAAATACCAATCAGCACAGTACCTACAGCTCCTATGCCCGTCCAGACGGGATAGGCCGTTCCGATGGGAAGGGTCTGGGTGGCTTTGGCAAGGAGTCCCATGCTGGCTATGGTGAAGACCACGAATCCCAATATCCATCCCCACCATTCTATGCCGCTGACGCCTTTGGCGCGTCCCAGGCAATATGTGAAACCTGCTTCGCATAGCCCGGCGATAATCAGAATGATCCAATTCATGTGTTGAAAAAGGTAGTTGGTATGGTATGCAGATGAATGGTATGGCGAATGATGGTGGCATCCTAAGTCAGCCTGATGAAATGAGGGTATGCTCTCTCGCCATACTGAGGGGCATACTCAAATCCCTCATAGGCAAAGGCCTTGAGGTCGTCGGGAGAGGAGATACGGTTTTGGATGATGTGCCGCACCATGGCACCACGACACGACTTTGCCCATACCGCTTGCATCTTGAGGGTGCCATCGGGCTGCATGACATAGAACAGGGGATGGATGACCTGCACTTCCTGACCGACCCGTTGCCAGTCGAACAGATGTTCGTATTCCTCCGTAGAGAGGTGGAGAAGCGTGCCGTCGTCAGCCTTGATGCTGTCGATGAGAACGTCGGTCAGTTTGTCCTTCCAATACTGGCGTACAGGCTTGTCGCCCGTAGTGTCCAGACGTACGGAATGCTCCATGCGGTAGGGCACGATGGCATCCATAGGACGGAGGAGTCCGTAGAGAAAGCAGGTGATCCAGAGATGCTTTTGGGCAAACGCAAGGTCTTCTTCTGAAAGCATCTGCGCTTTCAAGTGCTTGTAAGCCTGCCCGTTGTAGGCCAGCAAGGCAGGCATGGGAGTGGCGGAGCGGAACGCTTGGTAGCGATGGCGGTTCTCGGCTGCCAGTTTAAGGCTGCATTCAAGTTGGCGGGCCAGTTCGTCGACCTCCAAGCGTGCCATTTCCTCCGCCAGCTTGCCTGCGACGGATTGGAAGAGTGGGGTAGAGAGAGGCTTCCGGCTGCTCCGCTCAAACATGATTTTAGCGTTGGCAAGGAGTATCTGCATGAGTAGCGTGATGGAGAGGAAAGAGGTGTGCCGTGGCTTCCGGCATTTTTTGGGGGGATACGGAAGGTGGTTATCTGATGAAGTGCATGGGAGTCCATGGCTCACGTTCGGGGGCCTCCGTAGTGGGCAGGCCATGCAGTTTTTGTAGCATCCACGCCATATTGTTGGCCAGCGTGCGCATCGTCTGCATGCCTTCCACATCCTCAGCTGCCTGCCCCTCTTCCCTACCGTAGGCGATATTCCAGTATTGCGAACCTACGAGGGGCATATTGCACATCTGGAACGGCATCTGCAGGGTTTGGAAAGCCGCAGTGGCTCCTCCCCTTCTGCACACGCAGACTGCAGCTGCAGGTTTTCCCTGGAAGTTGGCTCCACCGGCATAGAGCATCCTTTGCTGGATGGCGAGGGCCTGGGAGGCGGGTTGGCCCCAATAGACGGGAGCACCGATGATGATGGCATCGCATGTTGCCATTTTTGCAATTACTTCATTGCAAATGTCCTGGTCGCCGAACACGCAGCGGCTGTCGGCATTCGCCTTGCATGCCCCACAGGCGATACAGCCTCTTACAGCCTTGTTGCCTACCCATAGGATTTCGCTGTCGACGTGGTGTTTGGCCAGTTGCAGACCTATTGCTTTCAAAGCCACGTGGGTGTTGCCTTCCCTGCGTGGGCTTCCGTTGATCAAGAGTACTTTCATGTTTGTCAGTCTGGTGAAGTTCTTTAGAGAGGGGGGATGAATGAATTGTTCAGGAGTTTCGCAAGCGTAATCTGGTTCGGGGCGTGCCTTGAATGCTGATGACCAACAGTTGTTACAACCTGAGCATCTTAAAAATTAGTTGTTGTCTGGGGTCAGTCAACTTGAGTAAATTCTCGTGAAGGGGGGGGAGCGGAAATGAATGTCCGCCCTCCCCCCCCCCCCCTTAACTATAAGTGCATCAATTTGTTATTTGATCATATCGGTTCCCATGTAGGGCTGAAGTGCTTTGGGAATGCGGATGCCATCGGGAGTCTGGTTGTTTTCCAGCAGGGCAGCCACGATGCGGGGGAGGGCAAGTGCAGAACCGTTCAGCGTGTGGCAGAGTTCAATCTTCTTGTCCTCGGCACGACGATAGCGGCAGTGGAGACGATTGGCCTGATAGCTGTCGAAATTGCTTACGGAACTTACCTCCAGCCAGCGATGCTGCGCCTCGGAATAAACCTCGAAGTCGTAGCAGATGGCAGCCGTGAAGCTCATGTCGCCGCCGCAGAGGCGGAGTACCCGATAGGGGAGTTCTAGTTTCTGTAGCAGTCCTTCCACATGTGCCAGCATTTCCTTGTGGCTGGCATCGGAATGTTCGGGAGTGTCGATACGCACGATTTCTATCTTTGAGAACTCGTGCAGACGGTTCAGTCCGCGCACGTCCTTGCCGTAGCTTCCGGCCTCTCTGCGGAAACACTGCGTATAGGCGCAGCAACGTACGGGAAGTTCTTTTTCGTCGAGAATGACATCGCGGAAGATGTTTGTCACGGGAACCTCAGCCGTGGGAATCAGATAAAGGTTGTCGAGATTGCAATGGTACATCTGTCCTTCCTTGTCGGGCAACTGTCCTGTGCCGTAGCCGCTGGCCTCGTTCACCACCGTTGGCGGCATGATTTCGGTATATCCGGCAGCCCTTGCCTCATCGAGGAAGAAATTGATGAGCGCGCGTTGCAGGCGTGCGCCATATCCTTTGTAGACGGGGAATCCCGCTCCGGTGATTTTCACGCCGAGGTCGAAATCTATGAGGTCATACTGCTTGGCCAGTTCCCAATGCGGCAGGCGTGCGCTCTGCACCTCAGGATTGGCATCCCAGTTGCCCACGGTGTCGCCCTCGCGGCATTCGCGCAAGTTGCTCTTTACCACCAGATTGTCCTCCGCAGCTACTCCTTCCGGCACAAGATCATAGGGCACGTTGGGAATGGTGTACAGCAATTGTGTGCGCTCGTTTTCGGCGGTTTTCATTGCCTCGTCCAGTTGTGCGGATTTTGCCTTGAGTTCTGCCACACGTGCTTTCTGTGCTTCGGCCTCTTCGCGCTGTCCCTGCTTCATCAGTTGTCCGATGGTTTTCGAGATGCGGTTTTGCTCTGCAAGTGCGGCATCCTTTTCCATCTGTGCTGCCTTGCGGCGGTTGTCAATTTCGAGCACCTGCTCTATAGCTGTGCGGGCATTGGCGAAATGCTTCTTTTCCAGTCCGCGGATGACGGCTTCCTTGTCGTCGACGATTTGTTTGATGGTTAACATATCTTGTGGTTTATTTTGTTTGTTCTTTCAGAAGGGTTTGAATTTTTCTTTTTGTCAGGGTGCTTGGGGGCGCGTTTATTCGTGTGGCATCCTGTGGAGGGCTTGTCTGCGTGGTGCCCGTTTGGTCACCTTGGCGCGCAGGATGCGGATGTCCTCCAAGGGGCGGTCGTTGGCATCTGTGGCAGCCGCCTCGATTTTTTTCACCACCTCCATGCCTTTCTTCACCTCTCCAAACACGGTGTATGCTCCGTCGAGGTGTGGTGCTCCTCCCCGGGTGCGGTAATCCTCGCGCATTTCAGGCGTGAGCAGAGGTTTGCTGCCCGATGCCTGCTCCATGCGTTGGAGCATCTTGTCGAGTTGGGCGTCATCGAAAGTGCGCCCCGTGACGATGTAGAACTGCTGGCTCGACGATTTCTGCTGCGGATTCACCTCATCGCCTTCCCGTGCGGCTGCCAGCACCCCACGATGATGGTAGATGTGTGGAAGCCTGAACTCCGGCTCCAGCCAGTCAGAAGGCCGCTCGTCGCCATCGCCAAGTGCGGCTCCCGGCTGTGCCGTACGGCTCAGAGGGTCGCCACCCTGCACCATAAAATCCTTGATGACACGATGAAACAGGACGCCATCGTAGGTGCCACTTTGCACTTGGTGAAGGAAATTGTTGCGATGTCGGGGAGTTTCGTTGTAGAGCACCACGATGATGTTGCCTTGAGTGGTATAAAAAGTGACTTCGGCTCTCCTGTGTCTTCCCGCTATGGGGAGGACGATGCCGGAGAGCAGCATCGCGCAGAGCATCTGTTTCCAATTCATGACAAAACTTGATGTATAGTGGAATGTTCGGATGGATGGTATGGGCCGAGGGGGAAGCAATGGGCATGAGGGAACTGCGCTTTATCGGCCATTTTTCTGCCCGAAGCATCCCTGTGACTCCCTTTACCGAACCTGCAGATTCCTGCAGGCTGCACAGGTTGCCATATCGACGGCAAATTTACGTCTTTTATGCGGAACTGACAAATTTTGTGTTGATAAGTAAGAATAAAAAAACAAAGCGGGTGTAGGCTTTGCCTTCTTCCTTCGCGCTTCAGAATGGCCCAATCAAGTTTTGCCTCTCCTCTCGGTTTTGCGCCATTTCCAATAATGAGTAAATTTGTGGTTCATTCAAGGAATGGCAGATTTTCATTTTATGCTTATCGGAGTTTTTTACCTATCGGGATTTTTGCTTTTTGCAAATCATTTGTGCATTTCATTCTCTCGCACAGTTTTCATGTTTTGCAATTCTTCGACTAATGTAGCATACAGAAGTACTAATCCCCTCTTTTCCATTGCATTACATCACTTTTATTTATTTACTTTAAAGATTATATCTTATGGCAACAGTACAAAACATTTTCTTTCCTTCGGCAAAGGATGGAAAGAAGGGTACACTCTGCTTTCGGGTGACGCACAATTCCACAGATCGTCAAATCGCTACCGACATTCGCCTTTCAGAAAGCGAATGGAAAATATGCAGTTCGGGGCGTTTCTGCGTAGAGCCTCAGATTCTGGCGTTGAAAGAGCGTATAGAGAATGTGAAAAAGCGTCTGGAAGGCATCATCCAGATGTTTGATGAGCAGGGTAAATCCTACAGCGTGAACGATGTAGTCAATTGCTTCAGGCATTCCACGCGCTATCTGACTTTCACGCAGTATATGGAATATGTCATCGAGGCACTCTACAAGAAAAAGCGTTATGGTACGGCCAGGAATTATCAGCATGCTCTCGTCAGTTTCAAGCAGTTTTTCAACGACAATCACGTGTGTTTCGAAGAAATGACCAGCACGCTCATCGGGCAGTACGAGCAATATCTGGAGACTCGTGGGGTGTGCCGCAATTCCTCCTCTTTCTATATGCGCATTCTGCGCTCCGTGTTCAACAAGGCTCAGCGTCAGAACATTACGGAGCAGAAGAATCCCTTTACCAACGTCTACACAGGCATTGCGAGGACGAAGAAGCGTGCTATTCCCGAGGGAGTCATCAAGAAGATGCTCAACCTCGAATTAGAGCAGGGCAGTGATGAGGCTTTTGCGCGCGATCTCTTCATCTTCAGCTATTGCGCCAGGGGTATGGCTTATGTCGATATGGCCTATCTGAAAAAGATCAACATAAAAAATGGCTTCATCTCCTACAAACGCCGGAAAACCAACCAGCTCATTCACGTCAAGCTGGAGAAAACGATGGAGGATATCATGCAGCGTTATGAAAAGGCATCGAGCGTCTATGTGTTTCCCATCCTTAACGTGTCGGAATCCTCCGAGGCTTATGTTCAGTATTTCCTGGGAATCAACAAGTACAACTATCTACTGGGTAAAATCTGCGATCGTCTGTCGTTTGAAGGAAAAATCACATCCTATACAGCCCGACATAGTTGGGCGACGATAGCTCTGAGCCACAATATCCCGATTTACGTCATCAGTCAGGGGCTCGGCCACGAATCGGAACGAACGACAAAAATCTATCTCGATACTATAGAGAACAAGCGCCTTGATACGGCTAATGCCAGCATCATCAAGTCGCTCTGCAAATAGGAAAATCACGTATAGTACCGTTCTGACAAAAAAAGCGAGAGTTCCAAAAGGTTTGGAACTCTCGCTTTCCTGAAGTGGGCGCTGAGGGATTCGAACCCCCGACCCTCTGCTTGTAAGGCAGACGCTCTGAACCAGCTGAGCTAAGCGCCCTTATTGAAATAAGGGGAAATGTATATGTGGGTGAAATCGGGTGGGCGCTGAGGGATTCGAACCCCCGACCCTCTGCTTGTAAGGCAGACGCTCT
>CAMGOT010000076.1 GCA_946060685.1 uncultured Bacteroidales bacterium | reverse complement strand
CTTGAACAGATACATGGATTTGGGAAGAGCTGAGGAAGCACGTGGCATGAGGATTCTGGATGCCCTGCAATAGGGTCAGGGGACAGGTCATTGAACCATCAGCATCCACCATATAGAAATGGCACGTACAGCAAGAAAACATTCCGACACCGTCCCCTGACCCTCCCAGAGAAGATATATTTCATCGGCAGGAGAAGAGATATACTTCATCGGCCAAGTAAGTATATCTCTTCTCTGAAATATCAGTAGTCATGTACTCTCTAATCTTTGTGGCAAGACAACCTCTGCTGAGTTTCAACAATTGTCACGACCACAGCAGAAGCATTATCTCTGGGAAGCGCATGAAAAAGGAATAGGCCCTCGTTCATTATCCCGCCTTACCGG
This sequence comes from uncultured Bacteroidales bacterium, assembly GCA_946060685.1. Lineage (GTDB taxonomy): Bacteria > Bacteroidota > Bacteroidia > Bacteroidales > Bacteroidaceae > Alloprevotella. The sequence continues at coordinate 10,652 of CAMGOT010000076.1, read as the reverse complement.
AGTACCTTATTCCATCGTCAAGGCGGGCAACAAGTGCAGAGAATGAGAAAAGACTCCTGTCCGGAATGGTATGCGAATCAACCCCGGAATACGAAGAATGGTATTCCTACTGCTCTCCAGATGAGTTCGAACCATACCCAGAGTACTAAATACCCACAAGATTTAGGTTGACTCATGAACCTGTCCCCTGGCCCTTGTCCCCTGGCCCTATCTTTCTTCTCTACACATGACGCGCAAATGATCACCGTAGATATCGTTGAAAGCTGCTGACCGCTGGCGGTCCATCAGGGCCATTCTCGTCCATGCCGGACTTCCATATACGCCGCAAGTGTGATAATCAAATGGTTCGAAACCAATGCGCCGGGCATTACGCATGGAGGAAAAGCGATAATCGTCGGCCGAAGGGTTGCGGAAAAGAGGATCGGCCTGAATGGAATGCGGCTCTTTTTCTTTCTTCCAACGCTCAAAAGTCATCCCTTGTATTTCTACCTGACGATGGTCTGGACGCCAGTACAGGTTGCTGTCGATATCAATTGTCGCCTTGCTCCATGCCTCACGAGCCAGACTCTCTCCCCGGTCATACAATATGATATTGTGTTTGAAACGGAACGACTGGTGCTTTTCTGCTCTCGTGAGCTGAGCCTGCTGCAGGTGGGCAAATGCGAAGATGTTGTGTTCCACGCGATTCTCCTTGCCGTAATGTTGATGAAAACCGCCACTTTTGCAGCGAAGCACTAAATTGTGGCTCAATTCTATTCCTGTGGAGCCTTCGTCGGTATATAGTCCCCAGCCTCCGTAATCGTATGTCCATACATCATGAATGTAGTTGTAGCAGATGCGGGTGCCCTCCGAAGGTCCCAAGGTATAGACAGCCCCCATGTCGCTCAGTTCTCCCCATCCGATGTGATGTATGTGGTTGTAGAGGATTTCGTTGTACTTTGAAGGGCTGTAGCTGTAGCCCCATACCCATCCTACTGAAATTCCTGAATAGAGGATGTCAAAGATATCATTGTGGCTTACACGGTTGTGATGTGTGTGAAAGAGGGCAATGCCCACACCGCAAGGCTGTTCGTGGCCGGCTGATGTGATGATGTTGTTGTCAATGACGTTGTATGAGGTTACATCATCACCCTCTTTCGGCAGATGCGTATCGCCCACTTGAATGCCGCCGGCACCCAAATCGGCGATATAGCATTGCTCTACCCGGTTGTAGTGCGACCTGCGTCCGATACAGAGGGCATAGGCTCCTGTGTGCATCAAATCGCAGCGCTTGAGTGTCACATGATCTGCGTATTCTAATACTATGGCCGCTTCGCTTCCGGCTGCGGCCTGCTGGGGCTCTTCGCCTAATGGTGGTATGGTATAGGCGGCATATTGAAATGACAGATTCTCCATGCTGATTCCTCTCACGGGAGCTTCCGGTGTGCCCTCGATGCGGAGCCATTGGTGCAGAACGGGGATGAAACAACGGGCTTTCTCCATCTCTTCGTCCTCCCGAGGACAATAATAGAGATAACCTTCTTTATGGTCATAGTACCATTCTCCCGGTGCATCCAAGGCTTGCTGATAATTGTACATAAAATACCGGCTTTGGGCATTGATCGGATTCCATGGTTTCATGCCTCGGCCGTCAAAATAGGCACGGGCTGAATCGGCCGCAATGTGACGTGGACTTTTGCGGGTGATGTCCCATTTGTGATAAAATCGGAATTTGATTTCCTGTAAATCTTCAGGTTTTGCCCTTTTCAGAGTCTGCCAGTCGGCAGGGTGGAAATCGAGTTGCTGTACAGCATAGGACGCCAATGGATTTCCCGGAGCTGCTATGGTCTCTTGAGAGTCTTTCACGTAATGCCATCCTTCATTGGGAGTACGGGCAGGAGTGGCCCGTTTCCCATTCACGTAAAATTGCTCGAACCGCCATCCATAACGGAAGGCTTCAGCCACAAAAGCACGGTAACACCCTTTGCCGCAATATTCCCATCCCTCAATAGGAATTCCTCCCAGCAAGCGCGGACGTTCTTCTTCTTCTCCCTGGATGACAATCGGGCGGTCAGTGTGGTGTATGGTGATAGGCTTTGTCAGGAAGTAGTCACCTGAGGCCACATGGATGCGTAAGGTATCAGAGAAGGCGCTTTGATTCACTCCCGTATCTATCGCTTTTTGGATGGAATGATAGGGGGCTTGGACGCTTCCGTTGCCTGTCTGGTCATTGCCTTTGGGGGAGACGTGAATAATGCGTGTAGTGGTACTCCATGAAGTGGTGCAAAGGCAACAAAGTGCCAGCAAGCAGATTCCTAATTTTTTCATTTTGCTTTTTTTTATTGGAATTTTTTACTGTAGGATAGCCCCAACAGTTGGCAGCCTTTCATCTCCACATCCTCCAGTTGGAATTTGAGGGAGCAGTCCGTCAGTTGCCGGGCATAGCGGATGGCCTGTCCCATGATTGTTTTGAGGCTGCAAAAATAAAGTTTTTTGGCATACTATACAAGAGGGATGACTCAAAAAATCCAGGTATACGGCAACACACGGGACGTCAGACTATTTTTCCGCAGACTGCTTGCACCAGCCCCTCCTCTTCTTTCCTTCAACACCCTCTCCTCCATACTCAATATTGATGAGGAATGCCGGAAAAGGACATAAAAATACCCAAAAAAAGAGTATTGCACAGGCCTGGCAATTGCCGTAATTTTGCACCCGAAAAGCGAAGATAATGCGCTTAAATAGTTTTTTAAGGAAAAAAGCAATGCGACTTTCAGAGTTACGAAATGGCGAACGAGCCTATATACACCGTCTGGATGCCCCTGCTGCACTAAGGAGCAGACTTCAGGAACTCGGACTTATCGTCGGCGAGCAGGCAGAGCGTTTGTATGCCGCTCCTGCAGGAAGCCCCATCGTGTTTAGGGTGATGGGACAGCGCGTGTCGTTGCGGCGTGATGAAGCAGAATGTGTGGTGGCAGGAGTGTCGGCAGATACTGCAGGTATAGAGGAGTCCTGCTATCAGGATTCTGCCGACTCTGCCCAACCTTTCCCTCCATCCTGCAGCGGAACCTGTGCGGCCTGCGGCCTGCAGCATTGTCCATCCTGTGCAAAGCCCGATGCCGGACATGCCGAGGAAGGAGAGATGACCATAGCACTTGTGGGCAATCCCAACTGTGGCAAGACTGCATTCTTCAATGCAGCCTCCGGAGGCCATGAGCGTACGGGAAACTATGCCGGAGTCACCGTGACGAGCATCGTGGGACGCACCCGCATCGATGGCATACCCGTCCGTGTGGTTGACCTTCCCGGAGCCTATTCCCTCAATGCCGTCAGTCCTGACGAGGCTTTCGTGAGGCATGAGCTTGCCGGAGGAGCGGTGGATGCCATCGTCAACGTGACGGATGTGAATGCCCTGGAGCGGCATCTGCTGCTCACTCTCCAGCTGCAGCAAATGAAGAAGCCCATGGTGTGTGCGCTGAACATGTACGATGATTTCTCGCAGAACGGCAGTAGCCTCGACGTAGGCCGGTTGGAAGAACGCCTGCAGATGCCTTGCATCCCCACCGTGGCGCGCCGTGGCGATGGGGTGGAACATGCTTTGCGGCGTGCGGTGGAGGCTGTGCGTGCTGCACGCCTCAATCCCCCAAGCCATGAAGATGCGGCAGCTGCCCCTGCAGCATCGCTTTCGGCACGTCGTGCTGCCGTCAGGGAAATGCTTCAAGGCATCTATAGCGTAAGGACGGGGCGTACCGAACGCTGGACGGATCTTCTCGACCGCCTCACGGCCCACGGGCCTTTGGCATATATCGTATGGCTGCTTGTCATGCTCCTCGTCTTCACCCTTACCTTCCAGCTCGGTGCCTATCCCATGGAGTGGATTGATGCCGGTGTGGGACTTTTGGGCGAATGGCTTGGACGATGCCTTCCGGAAGGCCTTGTCCACGATCTGCTCATCGACGGCATTCTGGGCGGAGTGGGCAGCGTCATCGTCTTTCTGCCTAATATTCTCATTCTTTATCTGTGTATTTCTTTGCTGGAAGATTCGGGGTATCTGGCGCGCGCTGCCATGCTCGCCGACCCCCTCTTCGCCCGCATCGGTCTGCACGGAAAATCCTTTGTGCCCATGCTGATGGGCTTTGGATGCAACGTTCCCGCCGTGATGGCCACACGCACCATCGCCAACCGCAAGACCCGCCTGCTCACGATGCTTGCCGTTCCCTTCATGTCGTGTTCCGCCCGCCTGCCGGTTTATGTGGTGTTCTGCGGAGCCTTCTTCCCCCATCATGCCGTGCTGGTGATGACGCTTCTATATTTTCTGGGCATCATCATGGCGGTATTCTTCTCCTGGATGTTCAATCGCGTATATCATCGCAAGGCCGATGCCACGTTCGTCATGGAGATTCCTGCCTATCGTGCCCCTCTCGCAGGGAGCGTGCTTCGCCACACATGGGAGAAGGGCAGGCAGTATCTGCGCAAGATGGGAGGAGTCATCCTTGTGGCAAGCATAGTGGTATGGACCCTGGGGTATTTCCCGCGTCCCGCCACCGAACTTTCTCCCGCCGAACAGCAGGAGCAGTCGTATCTTGGCATCATCGGCCATGCCATCGACCCCCTCTTTTCTCCCCTCGGTTTTGACTGGCGTATGGACGTGGGTATTCTGGCAGGCATGGGAGCCAAGGAACTGATGGTCAGCACCCTTGGCGTGCTCTACGACTGTCCGGAAGAAGATGCCCAGGCCGAGGATGCCGCCCAGGCCAGCAGTACCCGTTTGGCAAAGGCTCTGCAGGCCTCCCACACTCCGCAGGCTGCTCTTGCCTATATGGTCTTCGCGCTTTTCTATTTCCCCTGTTTCGCCACCGTCATAGCCATTGCCGCCGAGAGCGGAAAGCGCCGCATGGCACTTTTTACCGCCGTTTACACCACCGCTGTGGCCTACCTCATGGCATGGGTAGCCTTCACCCTTGCAACCCTTATTTTATAATGAGCATAATGCACAGACCATTATTCCCATTTATCCTCCTCATCCTCCATATTCTTCCACTCTCTGCCCAGAACGACTCTCGCCTGAAATGGGGGATAGAAGGCATCAGCGAAGCACAATGGAACGCTACCGACGTGCGGACGGCATGGGCAAACAAACTGGCGGTGGCTCTGGAACTCCGCACCTGGAAAGGAGGAAGCATATCCGCCTCGGCATTGGCCACCGGACATCTCGGCGATGCCGCTGCCGATGACCTTCAGGATTTCTCCAATATCAATGCCGACAGCAGGGCTTTCAGATTTGCAGATTTGGGTATAGGGCAACACTTTGCCGACAAGCTCTTTCTCTTCGCCGGACTCCGGGAGGCCGACGAGGACTATTTCAACACCCCCGCCGCCAGCGTCTTCACAGGTTCCGCCTATGGCTGCGTGCCGCAGGCAGGCGACAATTTCGCCTTGGGCGTATATCCCGATGCAGCCCTTGGGCTTCATGTGGAGTATGCCCCTACGGCATCCTGGTGCCTCCGCACTAGCGTCTACAACGGCGCAGCCTCCGACCGTTTGGAAAGCCAGTTCCGTTTCCGTCCGCGTCATGACGGGCTGGCCAATATAGGGAGCATCACCTTCACGCCCTCCCTCCGCTATTTCCTCCATCCCGACGGGAGCGAGGATGCCGATGCCCTTACGCCCACCTATGTGGTGGGCTATCTTGCAGGCTGGCAGTATGATGCCGAAACTTCCCTTCGTCGCCGTGGTGCCATCCTATGGGCCAGCGTCGACCAGCCGCTTTTCCGCATCGGACGTGCCCGTCTTGGTGTTTTTGCCATGGGAGGAGGACGCATCGGCCAGCTGGAAGACACCCGCGGACATTGGGCAGCAGCTCTGATTCTGAGCCGCATCATGCGACATGGCGGAACGATAGGCGTGGGCATCAGCCGGGCCTATTATTCCGATGCCCATGAGCACGACATTGAGGCCACCGCCTGCCTGCCCCTTCTCTCCTGGCTCAGCCTCCAGCCCACGCTCCATCTCATCCACACCACCACCACGGTCTCCACCACCGCCTTCGTGCCCACCCTCCGCCTGAACATCTCCCTCGGCACGCTCTGAGCCTTCTCAGGGGTGTTCCACCAGGGAGGTGCTGTGCTCAGCCTTGTATATGCCGTCGATGATGCTGTCGGCACGGTCGGCCTTCAGCAGGTTCTCCTTGGTGGCGGCTATGCTATTGAGAGTGGCTACCCTGACGCGGAAGAATTCATAGAGATTGTTGGAATAGATGCTGAGAAATGAAAGGCGTTTCGCAAAAATAGGGCAAGGGTGCTACAAAGATGTTGCAAAAGCGTAAAATTTCCATGAAGCGAACAGGATGCTGCATGCTGTGCGCCCTTCCGGGTGCTTGACGGGGGGAGAAAGAAAAAGAAAAGTGGCGAAACTCAGCGAAACGCACCTTGTGTTTGAGCCAAACGCGGAAATCCTTTCTCCTGCCTGCAAAAGGGAAAAATAGTTGGGGAAAAATGCTGTCGGTAAGGTGAAAATAGCGTAATTTTGCATCACGAAAACAATCCCAATACTGTATGGACATCAAGAAAATCATCAATCCCTGGAAAGGTATGGCAGGCTACAACTGCTTCGGGTGTGCGCCGGACAATCCCGTGGGCCTGCATCTGGAATTTTATGAGGACGGCGACGACATCGTCACGCAATGGGAGCCTTCGGCCAACTATCAAGGATGGTCGGGCATCATACACGGCGGCATTCAGGCACTTCTCCTCGATGAGGTGTGCGGATGGGTGGTCAGCCGGAAACTGCAGACGGCGGGGGTGACGATGACGATGGAGACGCGATATGTGAAACCCGTGAGTTCCGACAACAAGGTGCTGACACTCAGGGCCCACGTGAGGAAGGAGGAAGGGAGCGGTGCCGCTCCATGTCCTCCATCGAGAACTGCCGTCATCGATGCCTCGTTGCTGGACGAGAACGGAAGGGTGTGTACGCAGGCGGTGTGCAAATACTATCTCTTCACCCATGAGAAGGCCATGCAGGTGATGAAATTCCGCGAGTGCCACACGGAGGATGAACTTGAACAGCCATAATAAAAGGGGGCTGCATCGTAAGCATTTTCTTTACGATGCAGCCCTTTATAGTAGGTAGCATAAAAAAAGTTACTCTCTGTTGGCGCGTTTGCGGGCAAGATGGTCGAGAATCACCTTGCGCATTCGCATCGACTTGGGTGTCACCTCCACATATTCGTCGGCCTTGATATATTCCAGAGCCTCCTCAAGGCTGAAGATGACGGGGGGAATGATGCGTGCCTTCTCGTCGGTTCCCGAAGCCCGCACATTGGTGAGCTGCTTCGCCTTGGTGACGTTGATGACGAGGTCGTTCTCATGCACATGCTCGCCCACCACCTGTCCGGCATATACCTCATCCTGCGGATTGATGAAGAATTTTCCGCGGTCCTGCAGATGGTCGATGGCATAGGCAAATGCCGTTCCGCTCTCCAGGGCAATCATCGAACCGTTTGTACGGCGTTGCATATCGCCCTTGTAGGGCTGGTACTCCTTGAAGCGGTGGGCCATGATGGCCTCGCCCTGCGATGCCGTCAGCACGTTGGTGCGCAGGCCGATGATGCCACGCGAAGGAATGAGAAACTCCAGGTCTACGCGCTCGCCCATGGTGAGCATGGATGTCATCTCGCCTTTCCGGCGCGTCACCATATCAATCATCTTTGAGGCAAACTCCTCCGGCACGTTGATGGTGAGTTCCTCGATAGGCTCCAGACGCTGGCCGTCGGATTCCTTGTAGATGACCTGCGGCTGTCCCACCTGCAGCTCGTAGCCTTCGCGGCGCATGGTCTCGATGAGGATGCTGAGATGCAGCACACCACGTCCGCTCACGATCCAGCGGTCGGTGGAATCCTCCACCTCCGTGACCCTCAGGGCCAAATCCTTCTCCAGTTCCTTCCGCAGGCGGTCGCCGATATGGCGTGAGGTGCAGTATTTGCCCTCCTTGCCGAACATCGGACTGTCGTTGATGGTGAAGAGCATCGACATCGTGGGCTCGTCGATGGTGATGGTGGGCAAAGCCTCCGGGCGTTCGGGAATGGTGATGGTGTCGCCGATTTCGAAATTCTCCAGTCCGACGATAGCACAGATGTCGCCGCTCTCCACGCTTCCCACGCGCTGGCGTCCCATACCCTCAAAGGTGTGTACCTCCTTGATTTTCGTGTTCTCCTGCGACCCGTCGCGATGGCAGATGGTGATGTTCATCCCCTCGCTGATGGTGCCCCGGTGTACACGCCCTACGGCTATGCGTCCCGTATAGTTGGAATAGTCCAGACTGGTGATGAGCATCTGCGCATCGCCCTCCAGCTGCTTGGGGGCGGGAATCTCCTCCAGAATGGTGTCGAGGAGGAAATTGATATTGTCGGTCGGGGAATTGAAGTCCTCGCCCATCCATCCGTTTTTGGCCGAACCGTACACCACCTTAAAGTCCAGTTGCTCCTCCGTGGCCCCGAGGTCGCACATGAGGTCGAACACCATCTCATACACCTCCTCCGGCCGGCAGTTGGGCTTGTCCACCTTGTTCACCACGACGATGGGTTTCAGTCCGATTTCCAGTGCCTTCTGGAGCACGAATCGCGTCTGTGGCATGGGGCCCTCGAAGGCATCCACGAGGAGAATGCAGCCATCGGCCATATTGAGCACGCGCTCCACCTCGCCTCCGAAGTCGGAGTGTCCCGGAGTGTCGATGATGTTGATTTTCGTGTCCTTATAGCGAATGCTGACGTTTTTCGAGAGGATGGTGATGCCTCGCTCACGCTCCAAATCGTTGTTGTCGAGCATCAGTTCTCCGGTCTGTTGGTTGGCACGGAAGAGATTTCCGGCCAGCAGCATCTTGTCGACGAGTGTCGTCTTGCCGTGGTCCACGTGGGCGATGATGGCTATGTTTCTGAGATTTTGCATAATAGGCAAGTACTTTGATATAGCGGTGGTGATTGTTTTTTCGGCCTGCAAATTTACGTTTTTTTTCGTTTTGCCTGCTTTTCTTCCATGCTATTTAGTACATCTCGCCTGCTCTACACTTTAAAAATACCACACTCATAAAGCAATCCCACGGCCATAAGTCCGCGGCAGGCGCAAGATGTTGGGTGTCCGGTTGCACTTTGGGGTGCAAAGGGGGGGTGGGCAGGCCTATCGGAAGAGTCGCGCATAATGCTCCGCTTTCTTCTCCAGCTTCATGGGATATGCCCTTGACGAACTTGGCATTCTCCACCATTCCACTTCCCTTCCGAAAGCCTCCAGCCTCGTGCAGGAGCCGATGGCAGGCTGCTCCACCTTGCCCCCGACAGCCGCTTCCAGCGATTGCTGCAGCTCATCGCTCGCCTTGCCGCCCGTGGTGACGATGCGTCGGCAGAGCGGCATCCCGGCCATCAGGCTCCCCACATCCGTGGGCTCCACGATTTCCAGAAAATTGTCGGAAGCGTTGCCCCTCAGCCTTCTCACTCTCCTGGCCGTATCGAAGAATGCCAGTCCGGCATCCTGGCAGAACCTCACGATGCGCTCCTGGCAGAAAGCCTTGACGCCGGGTTCGTGACGCTCGAAATGACGGGCATCGCCATAGTGGACGAAGCCCATGATGCGCCAGAAATCGTTCGTCCAGTTAGGGTAGAAGAATTCCATCGACCATCGGGCGCGGGGTGGGGGAAAACTCCCGAGGAAGAGGGTATGGGCTCCTGCGGGAAGGAAAGGCTCCAAGGGGTGGCTCTCGACGGGCATGTCGGGGAGGGCGGCAGGTGGGGAAAGGGATTTCATAGGGATGCAGTTTTTTCGGGAAAAGATGGCTGTCGTTTTTGCATTTTCGCACAGCATACGAGGGCAAATTTACGGATTTATCCTCTTCTGCAAAGTCGAAAAAGGGGAAAACCACACTTAAATTTTGCCGTAAGCCATCTTTTCAGTACTTTTGCAGGGTGCATTATCCCGAATGCTCTAAAAATCGCGCTTTCTTTTCCAAAGGAAACAGCCCTGTTAGCAAATATCAAAACACCCTATTCCCCCAACATATCATGCAACACTCCTTATTTATATATAATACGCTGACGCGCACGAAGGAACTCTTCAAGCCCATCCACGAGGGCCGCGTCGGGATGTATGTGTGCGGCCCCACGGTGTATGGCGATGCCCATCTCGGCCATGCCCGTCCGGCAGTCACCTTCGACCTCCTTTTCCGTTATCTCCAGCACATCGGCTACAAGGTGCGCTATGTGCGCAACATTACCGATGTGGGCCATCTGGAGCATGATGCCGACGATGGCGAGGACAAGATTGCCAAGAAGGCACGTCTGGAGCAGCTCGAACCCATGGAAGTGGCACAGTACTATACCAACCGCTTCAACACGGCCATGGCACGTCTGGGCGTTTTGCCGCCAAGCATCGAGCCACATGCCACCGGCCACATCATCGAGCAGCAGGAACTCGTGCGGCAGATTCTTGAAAACGGCTATGCCTACGAGTCGAACGGAAGCGTCTACTTCGATGTCGTGAAATATAATGCCGACCATAAGTATGGTGTGCTCTCCGGCCGCAACCTGGAGGATGTGCGCGATGCCAGCCGCGAACTTGACGGTGTGGGCGAAAAGCGCAACCAGGTGGACTTCGCGCTCTGGAAGAAGGCACAGCCCGAGCACATCA